>DASQYL010000393.1:0-7802 GCA_035639235.1 Pyrinomonadaceae bacterium
CGTGAGAGGGAGAAAGGGAGTCAAACACTATGAGTACGAAAAGTTATACGAAGAGCCGGTTCTCTACGGACGACGCAGCACTCGTCCTGATCGACCACCAGTCGGGAATCATGCAGCTAGTGCATGACTATTCACCGGCCGAGTTTCGCAACAACGTGATCGGGCTCGCAAAACTCGGCAAAGTCTATAAGCTGCCGACCGTCCTGACCACGAGCCTTGGTCACGGTCCAAACGGCCCATTCATCCCGGAAGTGGTGAGCATGTTCCCTGATGTGCCGGTGATCGATCGACCTGGAATCATCAGCGCGTGGGACGATCCGACGGTCGTGGCGGCGATCGAGAAGACGGGCCGCAAGAACCTGATCATGGCCGGCGTCACCATTGACGTCTGCCTCGCCTTCGCCTCGATGCAAGCGGTCGATGCGGGCTACAACGTCTACGGCGTGGTCGATGCCTCCGGCGCGCTTGAGATTACAATCCGAGAGAATGCCATTGCCAGAATGAAAGATCACGGGATCACACCCATTAACTGGACTACGATTGCGGCCGAGCTGCAGCGGAACTGGAGCCTGCCGACCGGCAAGGACTTGGGGCGGGTCTTCCATGACCACTATCAGAGCTACGGCCTTTTGATGGACAGTTTCGAGTCCGCTACCGTGAAAGCGGTGAAGACGGCTTCCTAGCTGCTTCGCTCTTGATGAATCGGGTCTTCTGAGTCGCGGTTCCAATTTGAAGGTCGATTGATGGCACGCAGTATCCTGTTATCGCTCTGTTGTGTGACCCTTATCGCTATGTCATCGCGAGGCGGTCTGAGAAAGGATTACGTTCTTCTGACAAGCCACAAAGGCGACGGTTTGGCGGCATGGCAACGGATCTATTCGGTGTTGACTTCACCGCGTTGTATCAATTGCCACACCGCCACGAATTACCCGCAACAGGGCGACGATCGCCATCGTCACTTCGCCAACGTCATTCGTGGACCGGAAGGTAAAGGTGTTCCAGGATTGAACTGTATTAGCTGTCACCAGTCAGAGAATGCGGACAGCACTGGTGTGCCCGGCGGTCGCAATTGGCATCTCGCGCCGCTTTCAATGCGGTGGCAGGACTTGAACGATCAGGTGTTGTCTAGTTCTGCCGTCTGTCGTGCTTTGACGGATCGAACCAGGAACGGTGGTCTCGACGCACAAGCTCTACTCAAACATCACGAAGAAGAACCGCTGGTTCTTTGGGCGTGGAATCCCGGACGAAGACCGGACGGAACGATGAGATCCGCGCCTCCGCTTTCACACGATCAGTTCGTGGCAGCAACGCGTGAATGGATAACTGCCGGCATGCCCTGTCCCCGATGAATGGAGATCGGTCAATGGCAAGATATCAGCTCACAGTGAACGGTCAGCGCAAAGACGTGAATGTCGATCCATCCACCCCGCTTCTGTGGGTGTTGCGCGAAGAGCTGAAAATGACCGGGACGAAATATGGCTGCGGCATTGGCGCCTGCGGCGCATGTACTGTTCATCTCGGCGGGATCGCTACCCGCTCATGCCTCGTCCCAATTTCACTCATCGGTGATCGACCGATTGTGACGATTGAAGGAATATTCTCCGATCCAATTGGGCGCGCCGTGCAGAACGCTTGGGTTGACATAGATGTCGTGCAATGCGGTTACTGTCAAAGCGGTCAAATCATGAGCGCCTGTGCATTGTTGAAAACGAATCCCAAGCCCACTGACACGAACATCGAAGAATCGATGGGTGGCAATCTGTGCCGCTGTGCCACGTACGTTCGTATTCGCCAGGCCATTAAAGATGCGTCTCAACGTTTGGCCCGTAACAGATGAACGTGAATAAGAACATCAACGACCGCGAGAGAATCAATCGACGCGGCTTCCTGCGTGTCGCTGCCGCCGCGACGGGTGGACTGATGGTTTCGCTTTACTTCAATCCTTCGGCCTCAGCTCAGGAGTCAGGCCAGGCTCCGCCCGCGAAGATTTATCCGCCCGATGCGTTTATCCACATTCGGCCTGACGGCAACATCGTAATTCAGGTCAATCGCGTCGAAGTTGGCCAGGGCACCCACACCGCATTGCCGATGATTCTGACTGACGAGCTGGACGCCGATTGGTCCCAGGTGATCGCCGAACTCGCTCCGGCGGCAGACGTCTACAAAGATCCTCTCATCGGCGTTCAGTGGGTGGGCGGCTCGACCGCGATTGCTAACTCGTTTCCACAATATAGAGAGTTGGGTGCGCGCGCGCGTGCGATGTTGATTGCTACGGCGGCCGATCGTTGGCGTGTGAAACCAGAGCAATGCCGCACAGCTAACAGCGTGGTGCATGGTCCGGGGAATCGATCTGTTCGTTATGCGGATCTGGCTAACGAGGCTGCCCGGCGGCCAATCCCTGAAAAGGTCTCTCTAAAAAATCCATCCGAATTCAAACTGATCGGAAAACCGGTGCGCCGACTCGATGGCCGCGCAAAATGCGATGGGTCGCATAAGTTCGCGATCGATCTCGATCTTCCTGGGATGTTGGTTGCGCTGGTAGCGCGACCACCGGTATTCAGCGGAACAGTACGCAGTTTTGACGACAGAGGTGCGCGGGCCGTGGCTGGCGTGCGCGATGTGTTCGAATATCCGCTAGTCAAAGGAAGTGCGGTAGCCGTCGTCGCCGACAAGTTTTGGATGGCCAAGCAAGCGCGCGATCGATTGAAAGTCGATTGGGACTTGGACGGCATTGAGCACGCCGATAGTTCAAGACTCTTCGCTCAATATAAAGAGCTGGCGAAAACGCCGGGTGGAATTGCGCTCAAACGCGGTGATGAAACCGCGATCGATCGAATCCCTGAATCGCAACGGATCGTTGCTGAGTTTGAATTCCCTTATTTGGCGCATGCGCCCATGGAGCCACTCAGCCTCGCGGTTCGTTTTGACGGTGACCGCGCCGAAGCGTGGGTCCCGGCTCAATTGCCAACTTGGGAGCAAATGGCGACTGCAGAAGTATTGGGACTCGCACCCGAACAAGTGAAGTTCAATGTCCTATTCGCCGGTGGCTCATTCGGAAGGCGTGGATTGGTCGATTCGCATCTGGTGCGAGAGGCGGCGGCGATCGCCAAGCGCGTGCGCGGCAGGCCGATCAAACTGATCTTCACTCGTGAAGACGACATGCGCAGTGGATATTACCGCCCGATGTTTGCGCACCGCGTCGAAGTTGGAATAGGTAGTGATGGCGCGCCCCTCGCCTGGCGCCAGGTCGTGGTGGGCCAGTCATTCGTCAAAGGTACCGGGATTGCCATGGAGGCGCTGCTGGTAAAGAACGGTGTGGATGAGCTGGCCGTGGAAGGATCGAGCGATTCACCCTACGACATCCCTAATGTCGATCTGACTGCGCATCACCCAACCGTGAACGTACGCGTGTTGTCACACAGGTCAGTTGGTTACGGGCATAACAGTTTCGTGCGCGAGACCCTGATTGAAGAGTTAGCTGATCGCGCTAAAGTCGATCCGATTACTTATCGGCTCAAGCTTCTCAATAAAGACGCCTACAAATTCCGCGCAGTGCTTACCTTGCTTAACGAAAAGGCGAGTTGGCGAACTTCGCTGCCCGCAGGGTGCGCGGTCGGATACGCGTGCAGCGAGTACCACAACACTGCTTGCGCCTGCGCTGCTGAAGTCTCCGTCGTTAATGGGCGGTTGAAGATTAATCGCGTTACTGCGACCGTGCACTGTGGCCTGGCGGTCAATCCGCTTACGGTCGAGAGTCAGTTTCAGGGGGGGCTTGGTTTCGGTCTGACGCAAGTTATGCCGAGGGGCGCTATCACATTCAAGGACGGTCGCGTCGAACAAGGAAATTTCGATCGGTATACGCCGCCTTACATCGCCGACGCGCCAACTGAGATTGACGTGCACATCGTGAATTCAAACGAGCCGCCCACCGGAGTCGGTGAGGCGCCCGTACCCATCATCGCGCCCGCCGTCGCCAATGCTCTCTTTCGATTGACCGGAAAGAGGTATCGGAGTCTGCCGTTGACCAGCGTGTAACGCCGAGGCGACGGCACGTGGTCTGAAGTCGGAAATTCAGCGCCTGTCCGACTCGAACAAGGAGATCAACCCATGAGCCAGCACGTCAGCATCTCCTCAAACGAGGCCGCGGATCGTCTCGCTATCCGAGAACTCGTCGAGTCCTACGCGCATTGCGCCGATCGTCGCGATGCGAAAGGCCAGATGGCACTCTTCACCGCAGACACTCACTTCGTGGTGTACATGAACGCCAAGGATGCGACGCCGACACAAGAGTTGCATTCGCGTGAAGCCCTCGCTCCGGTGTTCGCGGACCTGAACAAGTACGAAGCGACAACGCACTTCGTCGGGCAGAGTACCGTCTTGACCTTGAAGCATGACCGAGCGACCGGCGAAGCCTACTGTCTCGCGCATCACGTCACGGTTAATGGTGACAAACGTCGCCTAATGGTGGCTTCGCTCCGCTACCTCGATACGTTCGTGAAAACTGACGGCAAGTGGCTGTTTTCTGAGCGCCTGCTGTACGTCGATTGGGTAGATGAACGCGCTTTAGAGATGTCATCCTGATCCACTCGTTGGACTGACTGACGTAGAGGTGCAAGGGCTTCTGATCCATTAGTTGTCTTTATGCAGCACTTGCATGACTGCCGCATGCGCCATGACTACCAATGGCTCACGCTGCAATGCCGCTTTGTAATTCGTTTTGAACTCTTCGTTGCCGGGTGAAGTGAATAACAGTCGAGCCTGACTCAAGAGATCTTCAAAATCTTCAGAGGTCGCAGGTTCCTCTCATTCAGCACTTCATCGATCTCAACTACGAGGGCGCTAATGATTCTTAACCACGCGAACTGTGAATGGTTAATAACAAGCTGCAGCAGCTCGCCCGTGGTTACCCGCCCCGATTTCTTTTCGAAATTCTGCCTTTCTATTTCCAGCAGCAATTTATGGAGATGTAATAGCCGACTTCGGAGGTCACGAAGCTTCTCGATCTGCTCCTTGGTGAGACCTTCATTGGCTACTCTAGCTTCCATAGAATAAGTCCCTAGCTTTCAGGGAAAGGCTTCGCTCATTGAACGAGGCCTTCCGAGCTAACGCTTCCGATTTCCCACTTGAACGCTCTCGTTTTGTAGTGTTAGGCAGTCTACCATACGGTTGTAGTGTTGACACTCTGTCTCGACGTAATATATCTTGATATCAAGGTAACGGGGGGAGAGCAAAAACAACAACATGGTCGCAAAGAAGGCTAATTCATTGTCCGGCGGTAGCGGCGTGCATGTCTTCCTGGTGCTGTGGAAGGCAGCGCGGGCCGTGGAAGCCTATGCCGGAAAAAGCATCGCGGAGCTGGAGATGTGCGGAAGCGACTTTGCCGTGCTGGAAGCGCTGCTGCACAAAGGACCGCTGGCCATTAACGAGATCGGAAAAAAAGTCTTGCTGACCAGCGGCTCGATCACGGTGGCAGTCGACCGCTTAGAGGACAAGGGCCTGCTTGAGCGACGGGCTCACGGCACAGACCGGCGGGCCAAGGTAGTTCATTTGACTAAGGCAGGCAGAAAACTAATCGCACGGATATACGCGGATCATGCCGCCGACATGGAACGGCTTGCCTCCAAGTCGCTAACGAAGAAAGAGCGCGAAACGCTCATTCGCCTGCTGAAGCAGATCGGGTATGAGGCGGCGGGCTCACCAAAGAAATAAAGCACGACAAATAGCGTGAGTTCATGAACTTGCCCGTATTAGATCGAAGGAGAGGGAGTTTTTATGTCCATAGTGACTGAAGTATTGGAAACTAAGGAGAGTCGCACAAGCGAAGGACGCACCGTTGCGGGAATCGTGAACAGCATCGAGACTTTGGAGGGTGGAGGCTTTCTGGTCCGCCGACCGTTCCCCAAGCCCGCATTTTCAGAATTCGATCCGTTCCTGTTACTCGATGAGATGGGACCGATGGTGGTCGCTCCGGGTGAAGCGAAAGGCGCGCCGGACCATCCTCATCGCGGATTTGAGACGGTGACATATCTCCTGTCAGGAGAGATGGAGCACAGGGATTCAAGCGGACATGCAGGGCGTTTACGAGCGGGTGACGTGCAATGGATGACGGCCGGCGCGGGCGTCGTGCATTCAGAGATGCCGACTCGGGAATTCCAGCGGACTGGTGGTCGCATGCATGGATTTCAACTCTGGGTGAACCTTCCGCGCACGGAGAAGACGACAAGACCGCGCTATCAGGAAATTCCAGGTGAAGGTATTCCGAGAGCGACTTCGCCAGACGGACTGGTAACGGTGAACGTCATCGCTGGCGAAGCGCTGGGAAGGCAAGCGGTCATCGAGACGCGGACGCCGATCATCTACCTGCATTACGCGGTTAAGCCGGGAGGTTCAGTCCGGCAACGAGTGCCTGGAGACTACAACGCCTTCGCCTACATCGTGGATGGCGAAGGATTGTTTGGTGAGGAACGCGAGCGCGCCGTTGACGGGCAGATGGTCATGTTTGCGCCGGATGGCGATGAAGTGAGGATCGGGAATCCATCGGACTCCACGACGCTCGAAGTATTGCTCATCGCCGGAGTCCCTTTGAATGAGCCAATCGCGCGCTATGGGCCATTCGTGATGAATACCGAAGCTGAGATTCATCAGGCTTTCTCCGATTACCGCGAGGGCCGGATGGGCGCGATCAACTCGTGAAGCATCGGGTTTTGATTTGAAGGGAAGCACAAAATGAAAATCGTAATTTTGATTGCACGTCTGTTACTCGGACTAGTCTTCGTCGTGTTTGGCCTGAACGGATTTCTGAATTTTCTCAGCATGGGTCCGATGCCAACCGGATTGGCGGGACAATTCATCGGGGCGTTGTTTGTGTCTCATTATTATTGGGTAGTAGCCGCCCTTCAGATCATCGGTGGCCTGCTCTTGCTGGTGAACCGTTTTGTGCCGCTGGCGCTGGTACTTCTGGGACCAGTGATTGTGAACATTCTTCTGTATCACTTGTTCTTAAACATAAGCGGAGTAGGGCTGGCGATCGTTGTCACAATTCTTTGGTTCATTGTTTTCTACGGACATGGCCAATACTTTTCAGGACTGTTCGTCCAACGCACCTGATAAGCCGAGTGAACTCAAAACATGGGAGGGGGAAGGATGGCTAAACGGACTTGCGAACCGGGACACACCGCCGCGGAGTTTCGCGCCCGGCACATGATGGTGACCTACGTCCGCGGACACTTCAAAAACATTCACGGCACACTTGTATTCGATGCGACCAGCCCGAACAACTCTTCCGTCCAAGTGAGTATTGATACAGCCACACTCTGGACAGGAGTGAAAGAACGGGACGACCATCTGCGCAGCGCAGACTTTCTCGACGTGGAAAATCATCCGCAAATTACTTTCATGGGCAATCAAGTGGAGATCAAAGGCGAACATGACTACTCGGTGACTGGGGATCTGACAATTCGCGGCGTCACCAAGAAAGTCTGTTTGAATGTCAGTTATCTGGGCCAGTGGCTGACACCGTGGTGGGAAGATGGAGTAAACAACGGACCAATGACGCGCGCCGGTTTTGTCGCTACGACGAAGATCAATCGTCAGGACTTTGGAGTCAGTTGGCAGGACTCGATGGATCGCGGCGGGCTCGTCGTCGGTAATGAAATCGACATCACCATCGATGTTGAAGCGGTGCTGGAAGACAACTGATGACGACGATAGTTGGAGTCGGTGATCTCCGACACCGTCATCGCGAGAATCCCTAAGCCTTCATATCATTTCTTGGTCGGCGCTGTCCCGCGCGCAGCGTGTCG
>DASQYL010000394.1:0-3742 GCA_035639235.1 Pyrinomonadaceae bacterium
CGCGCGACGGCGCTGCACAACGTCGAATTGCCGCTGATTTACGGCGGCATTCCCGGCGCCAAGCGGCACGAAATGGCCAAGCAGGCATTGACTGAAGTCGATCTCGTCGATCGCATGATGCACCGTCCCAATGAACTTTCCGGCGGTCAACGACAGCGGGTGGCGATTGCGCGCGCACTGGTAAATCATCCTTCGATTCTTTTGGCCGACGAGCCGACGGGCGCGCTCGACACGGCTACCAGCTACGAAATCATGAATCTCTTTGAAAAACTTCACGAAGAAGGGAACACTATTATTCTCGTCACCCACGAACACGATATCGCCGCGCGCGCCCACCGGGTGCTTTCAATCCGCGACGGATTGATCGAAAAGGACGAGCAAATCAAGTAGGATGCTGCGATGTTCCCCAGCAGCATATCCCCGGCCAACACTTCCTCGGGTTTAGCGGTTAGCCCTAGCGCCGCGCCCCCAACTCGCTTTCGATCATTTCGGATCCTGCGAGTGGCCGCTGTCTGGGAAGCATTCTTCGTTGCGCTTGCCAGTCTTCGTCAAAACAAACTGCGCACGGCGCTGACTCTCATTGGCATCATCGTCGGCGTCACCGCGGTAATCGCCGTCGTCACGATCATCAAAGGCCTCGACCAGACGGTGGCCCAGACTTTCTCATCGCAGGGTTCGACCGTATTCACGGTTTCGAAACGCCCGCAGGTGATCACCTCGCGCGAAGACTTCATCAAATTCAATAAACGGAAACCCGTCACTCCCGAAGATGCCGAGGCCATCACCCGGCTGTGTACCGCTTGTTGGCGGACGGGCGTCGCCGTGAATTCCGTGCAACCGGCGAAGCGCGGCGATCAAAAAGTGGACGCAACGCAAGTGCGCGGTATGGCTCCGAACCACATGTTCGATATCGATGGCGTGACGATTGATGCGGGCCGCATCTGGACGGAAACCGAAAGCGCTGCGGGCGGCGATATCTGTGTTGTCGGATCAGATATCGTGACGAATTTATTCCCCGGCGACACGGCCGATCGCGCGGTCAACCAGGACATTTGGGTTGGCGGCCATCGCTACACAGTCATCGGCGTGTTGCAGCCGTTGGGGAAAATCCTGGGCATTTCGCGCGACAATCGCGTCTATATTCCATTCGCCACTTACAAAAAACGATACGGAGTTGACTTTAGCGGCCAAGCCTTCAGCCCGAGCGGCGTGCTGGTGGTTTTCATTCAGACGCAGACCGCGGAACAACTCGAAGCCGCCCAAGATCAGGCGCGCACGATCATGCGCAATCGTCGCGGCAAGACTTTTAAGGACGACGACGACGGCTTTGCGCTGGAGACGCAGGAAGTATTTCTGAATCTTTACTCGGCGGCGACCTCGAATATCTATCTGGTGACTATCGGCGTCGCGGCGATCTCGCTGGTGGTCGGCGGCATCGTCGTCATGAATATCATGCTGGTGTCGGTCACAGAGCGCACCAAAGAAATCGGAATTCGTAAAGCTGTGGGCGCACGCCGCAAGGACATCCTGACCCAGTTTCTGATCGAAGCCGTGATGGTCACGGCAATTGGCGGCGCCTTCGGAGTATTGACCGGATTCGGAACTGCCTGGCTGATCGCGCTGCTGATAGGTTTCCCTTTGCTATTCAGCATCTGGTCCGCTGTGCTTGGCGTCGGTGTCTCATCGATAGTGGGCGTGATTAGCGGTCTATGGCCGGCGTGGCGCGCCGCGCGCCTCGACCCAATCGAAGCGCTGCGAGCGGAATAGAATATGACTTTCGTCGACATTCGAGAATCTGCCTTCATGGCAATTGACACAGTGCGCAGCAACAAGCTGCGTTCATCGTTGACGATTTTGGGCGTCAGCGTCGGCGTCATCACCGTAGTTTTCATGGTTTCGATCATTCAAGGCTTGAATAAGGCTTTCGCCGCGCAGATCGAATCGCTGGGATCGAATACGATCTGGGCGACAAAATTCGATCCGAGCATCGGCCATCAACCGACTTCGGAAGAACTTCATCGCAAGGAACTCACGCTGGAAGACGCCGACGCGATCCGTCGCGAAGCTCCTTCGATCGTCGGGGTCTCGCCGTTTTATCGCAAGGTCAACGAGACCGTGCGCTACGGCGACAAGCAGAGCGACACACCCATTCTGATCGGCGTGACGCCCTACCACGAGTTCACTACTTCGAGTTACGTCGATCGCGGACGCTACATCACCGACTTGGATGTCGAGACGCGCAGTAACGTCTGTGTGCTGGGGTTGGATCTTGTCAAGGCTTTGTTTCAGAACAATGAAGACCCACTCGACAAGGACATAAAAATTTCCGGCCACCAATTCCACGTCGTCGGCGTGATGGAACCCCTGGGCCAAATACTCGGCCAATCGCGCGACAACTCGATCTACATTCCAATCACGACGTTTGAAAAATATTATCCTGACATTGAATTCCCCACGATCATCTCGGCGATTATTGTGCGGCCCGTCTCGCGCGCTTACGTCAAGACGGCGATCGACGAAATGACTGACGTGTTGCGTAAGCAGCGGCGCGTGCCGAACGGCGAGCCAAACAACTTCGGCATCTCGTCGCAGGACGCGCTGCTCGACGTCTATAACCAGTTGACCGGCGCCACCTATTTGGTGCTGACGGCGATTTCATGTGTGGCGCTGATGATTGGCGGCATCGGCGTAATGAACATCATGCTGGTGTCGGTGACTGAAAGGACCAAGGAGATTGGATTGCGCAAAGCCGTCGGCGCGACGCGTACGAACATCCTGTCTCAGTTTTTGATCGAGGCCGTGGTGCTCACCGCAATCGGCGGATTGATTGGATTAGGCATCGGGGAGTTCTTCAGCTTCCTCACCAACAAATATTCTCCGTTACCGGCTTACGTGCCGCCCTGGGCCATCGGCGTCGGCATCGGCATCTCCGCGGCTGTAGGAATTGTCTTTGGCCTCTGGCCAGCTTGGAAGGCAGCGCGGCTCGATCCGATTGAGTCACTCAGGTGGGAATAATTGTAGGGGCGGGCCTCGTGCCTCCCCGCCGTGTCAGAGACAAGCCCTGCCCCTACAGTAACCAAATCCGCGCACGCCTCGTATAATCAACTTCAGTGAAGTTAATCGAGATTTTAAAAGTTGCCGTGGCCGCAATCTGGGCGCACAAGCTGCGCTCCGCTTTAACCCTGCTCGGAATGATCGTTGGGGTGACCGCGTTTGTGACCGTGGTCTCGTTGATTCAAGGCTTCAACAAATATATCGACGAGAAGATCGCCGGCATTGGCGCGAAGTCATTTTCAATTCAGCGTTTCAATCCCTTCGAAGATTTCAAGGACACGGACACGATTGCCGCGGCGCAGCGCCGGAACAAAGAGTTGACCCTCGAAGACTATGCTTATTTGAAAGATCGGTCGAATCTGATTGGAAAGTTGGGCGCGAAAGCGCGCGGCACGTTTTCGCAAATCAAAAGAAACGACCAGAGCCTCGAAGATGTGAATGTAACGGGCGCTACGGCAAACTCAGCGGACATCGACAATCGCACCATCGAGAATGGGCGCTTCTTTTCTGAGACTGAGGCGGAGGGTGCGGCGCGCGTCGCCTACATCGGCGCCGATATCGCCACCAAACTCTTTCCCGCCGGCGATCCTATCGGCGGCGAGATCGAAATTCGCGGCTTGCCTTATCGAGTCATTGGCGTCGAGGCGGTCAAAGGGACCGTCTTCGGTGTGCCGCAAGACAGTTTCAT
>DASQYL010000395.1:0-13689 GCA_035639235.1 Pyrinomonadaceae bacterium
CCTCGACAGCGCACACCAATCCTTCGCGCGTTTGAAAGTACGTGTGCAGGTTCTTGATTTCGAGTAGATGACTCACGATTCGAGATCAATTCTACCTTAAGTTAGAACCGCCTGCGGCAGGGGCGGTCAACCTCACGTTACCGACACATCCGGTATCTAAGATCAAACACCCGCTACCGCAGGCGGTTCTGACTGTCAACGCTACTATTGATTACTCGCCACTCGCTGACCCGGCGCCGGTTTGCGCGGCAGTTTCTCGTCGCGCATCGCGGTGTTGTAAACAAACGCGGCCATGATCGTCGCAGCCTGCTTCAGGTCATCGGCCTGAATGCGATCGAACACATCCTGGTTCGAATGGTGCGTGCGCGTGTCGTATTCAATCTCATCCTGAATGAACTGAAATCCCGGGAGACCGATGCCGTCGAACGATTGATGATCGGTGCCGCCAGTGTTCGAGATCGTGATCGTCTGCGCGCCCATGTCACGGAAAGGAGCAAGCCACGACGCGAACAACTCACGAACCGCGCGATTGCCTTGCAGATAGACGCCGCGAATCTTGCCGGTGCCATTGTCGAGATTGAAGTAGCCCGAGAACTTCTCATACTCGGGTAGCGTCGTTAGCTTTACGGGGGTGGCATTGGCGTTGCCGCCACCGCCGAAGCCGCCACCGCCACCGCCACCGAATTGTGGGGCACCTTCGAGTTTGCCGAAGTGCTGAGCAACGTAGGCGCGCGAACCGAGCAGTCCTTCCTCTTCACCAGTCCAAAGTCCGATGCGAATTGTGCGGCGCGGCTTGATACCGAGGGTCTGCAGAATGCGCACAGCTTCCATCGCGACGGCTACGCCCGCGCCATTGTCGGTGGCGCCGGTGCCCGAATGCCACGAATCCATGTGGCCGCCGAGCATTACGATTTCATCTTTCAGATCGGTGCCGGGAATTTCAGCGATGGTGTTGTAGCCCATGTTGTCGGCATCCTGATATTCAACTGCGAGGTCGACCGTCATCTTTAGTTTCTCGCCCTGTTGAATCATTCTGATCATGCGGTTGTAATGTTCCGCCGCCACGGTGATCTGCGGGATCATTTTCGCTTCCGATTTGGCATCGTAAGGGCTCAGGCGCGGCAGAGTGCGCATCTCGTCCACGGTTTTTGGAATCGGCGGTACTACTGCCGCAGATTGCACGAAGATTGTTCCGCCGCTGCCGCGTGGGCTCACATCAACCACCACTGCGGCGCCTTCATCCAGCAGCATGTTCCAGCGTTTCGCGGTTAAAACGGTTTGCTGGAATTGTTGTTGTGCCCGCTCCTGTGGCGTCATCTGTTGACCGCCGGCGCCGCGGCCACCACCGCCGCCTCCGCCAAAACCACCGCCCTGTCCCGGTGGCAGCGCGTTCGCCAACGCCAACAGGCGCGTTTCGTCCATTCGCCTTCCAGGCGCCTCAAACATGGCTTTGACTTCGACGGGCTGCGAGATCAAAACGATCTTGCCTTTCAGTTGACCTTTGTATTTGTCGAGATCGGCTTCGGTCTTCGCATCCATAAACACGACTTCAGCAGTTACGGTATTACTGACCGGAGGAGGGGGCGGCGGCATGCCTTTCTTCGGAGGAAGCAGCGTCAGTTCCGGCATTACCTTGACATTTGGCGACCATGCCTTCGGATAAGCGATCAACGGGATATCCATCGGCGAGCTTACCTGCGCCGAGAATCGTTTCAGCGTCCAGCCGCGGCCGAACGGTCCCCAAGATTCGAGATGCGCATTCTCTAATCCCCACTTGGCGAGCGTATCGCGCGTCCATTCATTCGCGTGTTTCGCGCCGGGCGACGCGGTGAGCCTTGGGCCAATCACATCGGTCAGGTACGAAAGCGTCTGCATAACCTGCGAATGATTCATGCCTTCGTCCTTGATCTTCGCGATCATCGGATCTTCGGCGGGTTGTTGTGGTTGCTGCGCGAACGCAGCATAGGGAACGACCAGCGTAAAAAGCAGAACTAGAGCAGCAAATTGACGACGGATCATAAGTGGACTCCTATTCAAAATCTGTTTGGTTGGTTCAGTTGTTGGCAGCGAAAGCCACCCGAACGTTTGACTGAATTGACGAAGCTTATAACGGGAAAGTTACAAAGATTCAAGAACGCAGCTGACGGTGCCTACACTCCCCTCTCCCGTTGGGAGAGGGTTAGGGTGAGGGTTTGCGCAAAAGAAATTAAAGAACCACACTCTCTTTTTTCTTCATCGCTAAACCCCGAGGGAGAGGGAGTCTTGCATCGGCTCACCTGGGACACCAGAAGACTCAGCGTCGAGGCTCAAGGAATCTACCGTGACTCTTCAACAGTCGCAGGCGATTCGCAAACAGTGAACGCCGAATCGTGAACAGTCGCGTTCCAGTCGTAAAGAGCCAAAGCCCACGCTTAAAGACTCGGCTTTCATTCTTAAAGACCCGAATTCCACTCTTTCGGAGTCGCGTCCCACTCCTAAAGAGTCAACGATGACTGCTAAACAGTCGCTTATCATTCCGCCAACGTCAATAGTGTCAAGGTTTAGCGGGAGGAATAGGCAAATTCCCGAGACTTGCGAGGTTCGGGTTACTTCGCGGGCGCGGCGTCGGCTTTCGGCTTGCTGGCGCGCTGGAAACGCTCGTTCAACTGGTCGACTACTGCTTTGAGGCCGGGCACCGTCTTGGCGGCGACTTGGGCCAACTTGTAAACCTGGGTGGCTTCCTCCATGGCTTCGCCGCCGACTGCCAGACGCGTATCGTCGATTTGCGAATTCAGTGATTCGGAATCGGTATTGAGTTCCGTCAGTGCCGCGACCAGATCGACGTCGCGTTCAAAAGCGTCCACGTCGAAGCTGGGCGGCAGAATCTGCGGAAAGTTCTTCGCCGCCGCCAAACAGTTCTGCACAAACGACAGACTGTTCGGCCCGGTCTTGAAAGTGGCTTTCCGTTCGTCGACCGTCAAAGCGACGAGAAACGGAAGCTTGGTCTTGATAGTCGCGAACGCGTTCCTGATGTCCTGCAAGTCCGCGGCGGAGATTGAAGCGTCGATGTTTTGGTAAGGCATGTTCGATTCTCCTTTTCTGAGTTGATCACTGACCTGTTTGTCTGAGTAATGTAAAGGGGATGATTTCGAATATTAATTCCGCTGACACCTTCACGATCGTGACACCACATCAAACGTAACCGGATTCGATTCGACCCAATCACCTGTGAGTGTGAAGCGCTTCCGAACCGTTAATTGATAATGACCAACAGGAAGAGGCGTTTCATACCAATCTTCGAGATCGACATAGTCGCTTAAGTATTCATGCCCTGGAGCGAGGGTGCTGATATTCATGCTGCCGGTCCAGCGATCTTTACCTGAGCCGGCTATCAGTTTTTCAGTTTCTTTTGTGTAAGACACAAGGTCCCCGTCTCGAACCAATTCGGGCCGGTACTTACTGTAGGGCCACCACGAACTCATCACCGTAATATCCTCAGAAGAATTCTGCGTAAGGAAGAGTTCGAAGTGAATTCGCTGACCGAACGTGTAAGGTAACGGTGTTGTTGATGGCTCCTCTTTCAACCGATCGCGCTTTTGCGAAATAAGACGGAGCGAGATAAACGTTGGGTGTTGTAATAGCTCACCCATTCGTTTGTTCCTGGCGAGTTGTTCTTCAGTCGGATGAAAGTTCCCGTACTGGTCAATCGTCCCTTGGGCATACGCAGATGCGGTAATCAGCAGCACGACGAGGGTTAGACATGGAGTCCGCATGATCATTAGCGTATCGTTCGGATGACTTAATGACTGAGTTCGAATACCAATTCAGGCGAGTCGCTCGTCCACTGGCCGCCGATCTCAAAACGGCGACGATAGGTTAAGTGATAAATGCCCGGCGCAAGCGGACCGTACCATTGCTTCAGGCTGAAACCGTCTAGTCGCTGCGTGGTCTTCGGATCGAGAAAAAATGGATTGACGACTTCAACCAATCTTGTATCTTTCTCTTTGGACTCAATAAGCTTCGTGACCTCGTCACTGTAAGGAATCACGCTTCCGTCTTTGGTTAGCTGAGGCCGATGGCCGTAGTACTTGTCGACGACACTGACCGGCACGCGTTGGTCAGAATCGTTGACCAAATCCACCGCTAAACCATCGTCATATCCTAAGTGGTAAGGCTGCCCTTTCACTTGTTCCTTCGGACGCTCAATCACCAGTTGCAAACTGAAACCGGCCGGCACCGGCGTCGGCGGTTTGCGAGGTACGACGTCAAAAGTAACCGGATTCGATTCGACCCAGTCGCCATCAAAAGCGAATCGTCTTTTGAAGGTGAGTTGATAGTGACCTGGTTTCAATGGCCAATCGTACCAGTCGTCCAGGCTGAACTGGCCCAACGAACGCTCCTGTCCAGGTTCAACGAACCGGGAACTCACGCTCCCGGAAGTTCTACCACGTGCCGCTTCTTCGATATTTCGTTGAGCTTCGCTACTGAATCGAACCTCGTCACCATCGAGAAGCAGGTTGGGTCGATACCCGCGGTATAAACTTCCGGCAGAACTCGTAATTGGGAGCGTTTCGGTGGAGTTCTGGGTGATGAACAACTGAAAAACCATGCGTTCATCTGAGTTGTAAGGGGCAGGAGTGGTGGAGGGCTCTTCGGTCGTGACTCTTCTTGCCGAGATGAGCCGCAATGTGACGAACGTGGGATGTTTCCACAACTCGAGTAGCCTTTTATTGTTCGCGATCTCTTGTTCAGTTGGCCGGTAGACACCATTCTCATCTACCGAGCCTTGGCCGAATGCCGTTAGAGCAAAGCAAAGAGTCCCAATTGGCGCGATGATGAGTTTCAGATTTTTCAGTATGACGAACATTTATTCACGGCTATCCATGGCCATCGCAACGTGCTTAGCAAACTCTCGCGTCAGCCGTTTCATCTCTGATCGCTCTCGCTCTCCGCGTTGTAAGGGCGTTAGGGTTCGTGCGTCTGGATCGGAATTAACGTCTGCAAACGCGTCAAGCGTTACAATATACCTTCCCCTTCGGAAGATCACGTTCGAGAGACCATACCCCCACGCATACGCTTCATCGCCCAAACCCGTCAGTTCTTCCTTCTGTCGCATGTACCTTATGAAAGGCTGCATAGTTTCGCGGGCTTTGTTTGCCGAGTCGTATCGGACGACTGAAATGTTCACAATTCTATTCGAGCTTTGCCAATGATCATTTATAACTCCGTCGCTGCCTTCGACCGGATTGATTCTCTGATGTTGCCATCCGGGCATCGCCGTCTGAAGGCGCTGGGCAACCTTTCCCGCAACGGTCTCAAGGTCCTCGTTCTGAGCCATCACAGGAACAGTCAGAGCAATTAGCACTAACAACACCCATTTTCGCTGCTTCATGGCCAACCTCCGGCAATATTCCTACTTGAATTCGCGGCGTAATCGATAATCGTCAGCAAGCTCAAACGCATCGATCATGTGCGAATAATTGTCGCTATCGGTACCTTGATTGAGGACGGCCGTCCAAAAATCCCAGCCTTGCTGATCTGGAAGCTTGTGAAGGTAAGCGATGTAGCACCAATAGACGAATTCACGATTGTATGCGTCCCGATCAAAATTAGGTGTGCCTGGCCCATTCGCCATAATTGGATCATCCACCATAAACTCCGCTGACTTAAAGAAAGCGAGACCCGTAGAGATGCGTTTCGAATGAACGCAATTCAGATCGAAAACGCATTGGGAAATGTTACTTGTCCAGAAATTCCATCCGGTCGGGTCCGGCTCCTTGCCTGGAATCCAATTTCCTTGGTCATCTTTCTGACCGTTTGGATCTCTTGAAAGAAAATCTATGTAATGGTACTTGACGAATTCCCTCGAACTATCGATCCGATTGTCTGTGAATGGCGTACCGTCAGGGCATTGCTTCTCATTCTTGTTAGGCAGTACCAACTGAGGAAAAGTAGACGGCGGTGAAATGTAAGTAGGATTTAGGGATCGTATTCTATGGACAGCGTCAGAACCATTCCAATCGAAGACGACGAGACCGCCCCAGTTCCATGCATACTTACCGAGCGGTCTTTGAATCGGCGGATTATACGGGTCGCTGCTACTATAATAGACGAGATACATCTCAGCGCGGTCATCGATCGATACGGCATCGACGAACGCCCAATCATCAAAACCAGTTAACCCCTGGCCAGGTGAATCATTTTCGTAAATTCCTATTGACGTGAGTAGACCCGCGAAATCCATAAAGTTGTTCTTATCGTATATGTCTTTCGTATCGTCCAATCCCCTGTCGGCCCGATAGCCGGATGCAACGTCGGATTCTGAGGAGCGATCGGTTAGGCATCGGATCCCACGAGACATAATCTTACGGTAAGTGCTGTAGGCCTGAACATACTTGACGCCGCTCTTCGTGGGATCGGATATGAATGAATCAACATCTACCTTTGCGTGAAAATTAATACCCACGCTGGAATTCTGGGCAGTACAACCCTTGGCGAACCACCACAGGCTAGTAGCATGAGGCGCTGCATTTGGATCTGTATCAACACAGGAGAAAGGCGGCCAGATAGATGGCGCGACTTGTGAAGTAGCGGTAAAACTCGTCAGCGTCGGAAGAATTGACTTGATTGTGAATGAGCTTGAGGTTTGCAGTCCGCTCTTATTGTAATTCACGGTTACCATGTAATTGCCAACGACACTGCTCAATTCATTCATGCGCACGTTACCGACGATGAATTATTCGGCGTAAGGATTTGACATGTTGTTGTGGGTACGCAACTCCAACTGTATGTTCCTCCTGCGAACCCTCCCGGCAGGGGATTCGCGATCAGTGATACATCGGCCCCGAGCAGTGCGTTCTGAGTCGTACCGTTCAAGTATCCGTTGATTCGGCCGCTGGTAATCTTGACATCAGCCGGAACTGTGAAACTGAAATCGTCGAATCCGACCCCAAGTGGGTCGGTGATGTTTCGAATTACGACCTTGTTAATATTATCCAGAGTTCCGAACGAGATGGATTTTGTCCACGTGCCGTTTCCAAACACCGGAAACGATCCATAAAGAGAGTTGTTGCTATAAACGTCGATTACTGCAAATTGATCGAAGAACACATCGATCCCAATTATGTAAAAGCTCAAATTGCTTGCGGGCTGCTGGAAAGTGACGACCGTTTGTCCTGTGTCATCAGGCTTAGTGTCGATGAAATTAGGAGGAGATGTCGTTGAGCACGGTCCACAATCGTTATAAGTGTGCACCGGGAAGAAAGGATTACCCGAAGAAAATCGCACGCCGTATTTGTTAAAATATTGATCGGTCACGACAGCGTTGTTCGGCAAATCGTCGAAGGTTATCTTCGCGGGTAGCGCGACGGAATCGACGGTCACAAATCCCTGCGAGGAACTGATGCCGCCGTTGTTATCGGAGACTGTTAGCGAGACTGGATAGACACCCGACGCATATTGGTGGTTGATGATGGCCCCAGTGCCTGAAGTGCCGTCACCGAAATCCCACGCGTAATTGACAATTGTCCCACTTGGGTCGAATGAGGCGCTGCCATTCAATTGTACGACTTGGCCTGTTTGCGCCGCATAGGAACCACCTGCATTTGCTACCGGACCCTGGGTGTTGCTGCCGCCATTAAAGGCCTGAGTGCTATTACTGGAAGTATCTATACTCAGACTCGCGCTGTAATCGTTAGTTTGGTCATTCGACAAGTTAACTTGATTCGTACCATCCAGGTTCATCAACCAAATTTGCGCCGTCGGATCGCAGCAGTCACGCTCGCGGTCACTGCGAAACAGAATAGTCAATCCCAGTGACGACCACGACGGCGAATCGTCGTTCGCTGGATCATTAGTAAGCCTCGTCTGGCCTGTTCCGTCGGCATTCATAACATAGATTTCTTTGTTGATATGCACTTTCGACTTTGTGATGTAGTTGCCGTCGTCATCAGTTTCCTGCCACGTTTCAGTCGTGCTGTCGCGCGTGCTGACGAAGGCAATCTTGCTGCCGTCGGGAGACCACCCCGGTTGCGTGTCTTGCACTTCACCGGTTTCTAATGTCAGTGCGAACTGGTTACTGCCGTCGCTGTTCATCACATAGATGCTGTCGAAGCCTGCGTGGTCGCGGTCGCTCGCAAAAACGATTCTCGTTCCATCTGGCGAGAACGAAGGCTCGCCGTCGCTCGACGAGTTGTTGCTGAGATTTACTTGATTAGAGCCGTTCGCGTTCATGGAATAGACCTGATAGTTCAAACCATTCCGCATCGTTTGAAAGACAATCTTCGAACCATCGGGTGACCAGTTCGCCATGCTGTCATCGTTCGCATCATTCGTCAGCCGAACTACGCCACTGCCGTCTGAATTCATCACATAGATATTCATGTAGCCCGTATCTGGATGATCGCGATCGCTTTGGAAAAGGATCTTTGTTCCATCAGGCGACCAGCGCGGGTAATCATCGTTCGCGTTTGAGTTTGTCAGACGGGCGACGCCGCTACCGTCGCCATTCATCACATAGATCTGCATCGAACCTTCGAGATTACTCGCGAAAACAAGCTTTGAAGTTGACGACTGTGGCACTGGCGGCGTGAACACGTCGAATCTGCTGGCTGCTAAGTTATTCTTAGAGTCTGTGAATAGGCGCGGCGCAACAAACTCGTGCCGCAAAACTGACGCGCTGACTATTGACTGCAATTGGTGGATTGGATTCTCATTCGGTCGGTCGCCAATGCTAGAACTCAACTCATGCGCGAAGCTGATGCTGCCAATCGCGATTAGCAATGTTACAGAGACGAACAGAAAACAGAAGACGATTAGACTTGTAGAGGTGGCGCGCAGGGGGACGAATCGCACGAAAGACAGCCTTTCGGGAAAACGGTTGATGGGAAAGCTGAGTCGACGCGAGTTTGTGAGAACCGAAAGCTCGTGGGCTAGCCGTGACTTTCAAACAACGCGCGCACCATGCTCTCTTACGAGGCCATGGTCAAGAGTTTTATCGAGAGTAGGAAGCGTGCTTGCGCGAGGATGAAAGCCTTCGGCTGGAATCATTGCTCGGCAACTACTGGCGCGGTCGTAAAGCTGTCGCGCGCGCGCACTACCAGGTTGGGATAACGCACACGCACTTTGATGGCCTTTTAAGCGGCAGGGGCGAACCGCCTAACGCGCTTAAGATCGATGCGGTGGCTCATTTTTCTGATTGCGAAAGGAACTCAAATCAACGAATAAATCTTGACCTGAGAATTCGATTACCCTAGACTCCGCCTCGTTGAGTATCTATGTCCGACGGTTAGTGGAGTTAGCTAAATAACTTCCATTACTGAATACGTGATATGTCCACCTCCCGCGGGCCAGAAATCATCGGCACGAATCAGATTCTAGCGACCCTTTCACCCTATGAGTACCCCTTCCTGTTTTCGAGTCTTCAATCCGTTCATTTGTCACGAAGTAAAATACTCTATGACGCGGGCGATTCGATGCCTTATTGCTTCTTCATTCTTAGCGGCATGGTTTCATTGCTTGCCGTCACGGAAGATGGCTCTGCCACTGAGATCAGTATGGTCGGGAATGAGGGTATGCTTGGAATCCCCGCCATTCGGGAGTCGACAAAGTGATGCTCAGGGCATATTTGAGATTCCCACAACCGCTGATGTTAGAGTTGTTCAGACGCATTCCGGCGTGGCCGGGGACAAGATCCGGAAGTATAATGGAATGGATGTGAAGAGCTTCCTTGGAGAGCTTCGACACGCTACCGGGAAACCTCTGAAGAGCTAGGGCCGATTTGGAGGCGCCACTAGTCAGATGCCGAGTCTCAAATTGATCTGTTATGCCGGCGACAAGGCTTGAGGGTACAAGGACAGAATGAAACTATCGATCGCAAAGAGCGAGATTAGTAGATTGAGCTGTCTGATCTTCGTCGTAACGGCCTTCGCGGTCTCCACGCCGGCACAGAATACCGATGCAAAAACCTTCGCTGCAATACCTCCGGCTATGCAGTCTCGGCTGATCGAAAGATTAGATCTCTATGTTGCATACCAGCGGGCTAAGCAATATGACCAGCTCTACGATCTGCTCTCACGGTCTGCGATCCAAAAAGTGTTCCGAGGTCAGAGCAAGGCAGAGTTTACAAAAGCTTATCAGAAGGGAGATAACGAACGAACGAGCACCCGAGTCGTTCAGTTTACTCCCTCAGCAACCGCTAAGGAGCAGAATGCTGACGGCGGTACCACCTACCTGATATACGGCAAGGCCAGCTTATTTGAAATGGGTGAGTTCAGCCGTATGAGGAGTATAGTTATCAGGGCTGACCTACAAGACGGCGATTGGTATTTTTCAGCATTCGGAAACGTGCTGAATAACTGATCAAGCGAAAGACTCTCATACCTTCATCAAACTTCACGAACCTGTCGTGGGGAGCATCATTGTTTAGCAATTACGGGCGGTGTCGCTGAGCTCTCACGTGCGCGCACGACGAGGTTGGGATAACGCACGCGCACTTTGATGGCGCGTTCGCCTGAAGTCTGCGAGTTCTCTTTCGGAAGATAGCCAAGGGTGTATTGCACACCGAGTTCAGCGGTGATGGCTTCGAACGCCGGCGCGACGTCGCGCAGATCGTCTGCTTTATAAAATCGGCCGCCGGTTTTTTCTGCCAGGCCGCGCAGGTAAGGTTCGCTCACGGCGTAACCCGTCATCAAATGTTCCTGAACTTTGCGACGCGCCTTCTCGCTCTTGATCATGCTTAGCCGCTGCGGCAGTTGCGGGAGTGTGTTGTATTGCACCGTGTAGAGAATCACATCTTCTTCGGCGATCTCATCGAGTGTGCTTTGTAGCGTAGCGAGCTTGCTTGATTCGTCCACGCCGTCGGTCATGAGCACGATGGCTTTGCGTCCGGGGACGCCCGCCATTTTCTTCAGGGCAAAATCAACTGCGTCGTAGAGCACGGTCCCGTCGGTCACTGCCGGAATGCGCAGCTTTGATTGCCGCACCGCGCCCACGTCGGCGACGTCAGTCAGTAAGTTGATCCGGCCGTCGAATGTGATCGCCATCATGCGATCGTTTGAGCGCAGACGGCTGACGAAGGTGTCCGCGGCTTCGCGAATCTGCGTGAGTTGATATTGCGTCGAGCCGCTCACGTCGAGCATCAGCGCAACGGTGAATGGTTTTTCGATCGAGGCGAAATATGCGACCTGTTGTTCGACACCGTCGTCGTAAATTTTGAAATCTTCCTTCCGCAAGTTGGCGATGTAGCGCCCATTGCGATCCATGACGACTGTGGGAATCGTCACCAGCGTTGGACTTCCGTTCGCATTTTTGGATTGATTGCCGGCGGCGTCCGTTTGGTCACTGCGTTTGCTCGTTTGATTAGATGTGCCGCGAAGGACCGGCGGCCGGCGGCCGGAATCGACTGACTGTGCCAGCGAATTGATGGTAGTAATGCCGAAAAGCAAAACGAATATGATGACAACAATGGTGCGTCTAATCATAAGTTCAAATGCACTCTGCAACTTGACAGGTAGATAAAATGACTAAGACGGGCGGATTTTCAGCGTGAGACCGAAACGTGACACTCGAGTAATGCTCAACCAGGTTAGACGCGCGCGTTGCCCGTCGCTTAGTTGAAGACATGCGTTTCTTCATTCACGGCGGGCAACGCCCGCCTCTAAACAAGACTTGAGACCTGAGACTCGAGACCGTAGTATTCTTTCCCTATGTTTCGCATCATTCGATATGTCATCTACACCGTCAGCGGAATCTTTCTCGGCGGATTGATTTTCGAGGCGGCGACGCTGCCGCGCGTGGGCGTGTTGGCAACCGAAAATCCCGCCACGACTTCGATGATCGAAACCCGGATTCAAGAAGCCGAGCGCAACGGTCAGCAACCGAAGCGCGTGCAAATTTGGATGCCGCTCGAAAAAATTTCGCCGCAGCTTCAGCGCGCCGTTTTGGCCGGCGAGGACACAAACTTCGCGACGCATCATGGTTTTGATTACGATGCGATTCAGCGCGCCTGGGACCAGGCGCAAAAAGAAGCCGACAAGGAAGCGAAGCAGGAAGGCGAAAGCGATTCATGGTTGCCGAACCTGCCGGACTTCAAGCGCGGCGCCTCGACCATCTCGCAGCAACTCGCGAAAAATCTTTATCTCTCCAGCGAGCGTTCGTTCATGCGCAAAGGGCAGGAAGCGATCATCACGTACTTCATGGAGCGCAACCTGTCAAAGCGGCGCATCCTCGAACTATATTTGAATGTGATTGAGTGGGGCGATGGAATTTACGGCGCCGAAGCTGCCTCGCAATATTACTTTCACAAACCCGCCGCGAACCTGAATGCGCGCGAAGGCGCATTTCTTTCGGCGATGATTCCGAACCCGCGCACCGTTTTTAATCCACAACTCGATCCCAAGCGTGTCGCGCGCCGTCAGAGAATCATTCTGAAATTGATGCCGGGCGTGAAGATGCCGCCGGGAACCGGGTGATTTTGGAGTGCGGTAGCTTGACCGCTTTGTTCGGAGTTCCGCGTTTACACGGCTTCCATTGAGGACGGCCGCCTAAAGGCGGAACTCCAAACGATCCGAGCGCCGTCAAACCGCAGCGGGATCGATCTTCTCGACATAGAACGCGATTTTGTCGGCGAGTAAAAAATTAAGAAGCGCACAGGCGCAGACACTCAACACATTCGCGCCGACTACCGGCAAGCGCATCCGTCCGACGAGGAAACTCATAAAAATCAGATTACCAACCAGGGACACCGCGCCGTTGGTGATATTGAATTTCACCAGACGGCTGAGCGTCTCGCCACTGGTGTGCGATGGCCGATCGTTCCACGTCCAACGTTGATGCCAGATGAAATTATTGATAACCGCCAGTTCTACCGCTATGGCCGTCGCCGGCAGGTAGCCGATGCGATACGGATTGTGGGTGAGGACAAATAGAGTAACCATCTGCAGCGCAAACCCGACTATTCCAACGACATTGAACTTGATGAAATGAATCATGAACTCAGTCTTTGGGCAGCCGCTCGGCTTGATAGAGAGTGTACGTGTGTTGAATGCAGAGGAAAATCAGAATGATCGACATGCCGATCATGGCGACCACTCCGCCCACATCGAACAGCAAGTATCGCCGATGCATCGCGCGCGGGTGATAAATCAGGAAGACATTTCCGATCATCAGCAGCAGACGCATTTCGGTCGGACCCATCTTCCATTGCGACAGTTTGAATACGCCGAGCGAATATGCCGCCAGGTAGGAATTTATCGCCAGCATGAAGAACACGATTAGCACGCCCGCGGCCACGCGCTCGCTCATGTAACCTGACAGTGCCAGCCCGCCGATGAGAAAGACCGCGCCAAACATGTCGATGATGTGGTCCACATAAAAACCGTAGCGTGGCCGCTGACAGTTTCGGAAGCGAGCCAGCGTTCCATCTAAACTATCGCCGAACCAGTTAAGAAAGATAAAGAGGTTGACGACGTGCAGCATCAACGGATTCTGCTTGCTCGCGGCGTAACAGATTCCGGCGCCCAACATCCCGGCCAACCCCAGGATCGAGAGATGATCTGAATTAATCTGCGCCGGCATTTGCCGCGCGAACCAACGCAACGCGGCGCGTTCGAGTGGCGCGAGAATACTGGTTTGCTCCCGCGTGGCGTCGCGGAACTGTGGTCTCTTAAGTGCGAGTTCAGCTTGCATGGGTTAATACTCTCGGTCTTCTTT
>DASQYL010000396.1:0-3152 GCA_035639235.1 Pyrinomonadaceae bacterium
TACCAAAAGCCGGCGCGGTTCGCCCAGCGGCACGCTCTGTGGCAGATATGAAAGGACGTAACGGTTCTTTCGCAGTTCGTCGCAAATCGCTTTGGCGGCTTCGCGCGAATCGTCTATCGGAAAGACCCGGCCCCCGGTGCCTTCGGCGATATCGTTGATTACTTGTCGCGGCTTCGGCACGTCGCGGCGAATCGCGCCGCGCGTGCGGTCCTGCGCCTGCACGCAGTAGACGACGATGTCGAGCGATTGCAGCGTACTGAGCACCTGTTGGAACTTCGATCCGCTGCCGCGATCGAGACCGTCGCTGATGACGACGATGGCGCGCTTCTGCGCCGTCAAAGGTTGCAACGCATCGTTGACCGCCGCCGCGATGGCGTCGAACAAATGCGGATCGCCCTGCTTGTGAAACGCTTTTAACCGGCTCTCGATCTTTTTCGGATCGTCGGTCCAATCAGAGATGATGTCGGCCTCGTTGTCATAGCCGACGATCAGCAGCTTGTCACCGTCGTAAATTTCGTAAGCAAATTCGAGCGCGGCCGCCTCGAGCTTCTCGACGTCGGCGCGAATTGTCAGCGAGTTATCGACCAGCAGAACAATTTTCGCGGCCGAAAGATCGGGAGAAAAATTACGGACGCTTTGCTCGACGCCGTTATCGAAGAAGGAAATCTCCTTAGCCGTAATCGGTGTGGCTGCTCCTTCGGTGCGAACGGCGACGACATTAACCAGGGTTGACGAGTTTGAATCAGGATGCGAGCGCCGGCCGGCTTGGCCAAACAGGTTTCCGATCAACAGCACACCCGTAATCAGCAAAACTCCCGCGCGCCAGGACGCGTTGAGGTGCTTTCGTGATTTTGTCCGGCGGCTCATCTACCGATTCCGAAACGTTTCAGGACTTGTCGGATCCGCTTTTCTTTGCGGGAGAGTTTTTCGATTTCGCGCCATCGTCGCTTTTGGCCGCAGGTTCGGGCGACGATAGTTCCTTCTCGACTTTCTCACTGACGCTGCCCTTACGAGCATAATCCGTGACGTACCAACCCTCGCCTTTGAATTGAATCGCCGGCGGCGAAATCAACTTCTCCAGGCGGCCGCCGCATTTCTTACAACGCGCCGGCGGCTTATCAGACATCTTCTGAATAACTTCAAATTGATTACCGCACTTCTTACAGCGGAACTCGTAAATTGGCATCGTTAATCGTTCGCTCTGCTCACAGTATCGTTTGAATCGATTATACGAAGCGTTTGCGGGCCCTTACAAATTGATCCATCCTCAGATGCCGAGGCGTCGCAATACGCAGCCTCACTCCCCTGATTTTTGCAACTTAACCAACCGTTGGTTATGATCACGGCTTAATCGTGTTCCCCATGCGACCAGCAGCCGAGACCCAACACAGCCTGTCACTCGAACGCAAGCTGAAGTTACACGAAGCGCGCGAATCGATCATCGGCCGGCTCGCGGCCAATCTGCCAAAGTCCGTCAATCTCGATACATTTCTCCAGGTTATTATCGGCGAGTTGGGACAGATGATGGAGGTCGATCGTTGCAATGTGATCAAGCCAAGCCCCGACGGTGTATTGACGGTCAGCCACGAATGGCGCGCGACGGACGATGTGCCCAAGAGTGTCGAGATGCGCATTCCCGTCGACGTGGAAACGCTCTCGGAATACCTGGACGTGCGCCGGCCAATAAAGCTGGACGACACTTCCGCTCCCGAACTCGATCACAAGATTCGCTTCTTTGCCAGAAGCATGGGGACGCGTTCGCTTTTGATCGTGCCGGTCGTGCTGGAAGACGAAGTGCTGGGATTGATCGGCCTGCATCAAACCCGCGCGCCGCGTCATTGGACCGATGAAGAAGTTGCATTTCTGGTTTCCATCGCGACGCAGTTAGCTATTGCCTATCAATACACTCGCCTCTACACGGATAAAAAGCGTGAGGCTGAAACTACGAACGCGCTGCTCGAAATCGCAAACACCTTGAACGCGCGATCTGATTTCGGCGAGGTGACTTCAGCAGTGCTCGAACGCGCACTGTCGCTGGTAGGCGCCGATTATTCTGCGCTGGGCGTGCTGGACGCGGACGAGAATCGCATCAGTCTCGCGGCTTTCAAGGCGGCGCCGCACGCCGTCACCGATAATGTGCGCGGATTGATCGAAGCACACGGGCAGTCGCTCGACATCGCCGAATATCCGGCGATGGTCGATATTTTGTCGCAAGGCAAGACCGTGAAATTGCATGAAACGGATCTACCTCTGCCTTTGCGCGGCATGTTCAATGCGACGCTCGGCGGACGCGCCGCGCTGATCGCTCCCGTGCGCATCGCCGGCCATGCTTTCGGACTGCTGGGATTTGTTTGGAGCCAACCACGCGATCGTTTCAAAGATCATGAAGTCGCGTTGGTCGAAGCCATCGGCGATCAGATAGGCACCGCGCTGGAACGCGATCACCTGTCGGCCGAGATCATGCGCCTGAAGAGTGCTTTGCATGAACGTTACGGCGAAGAACGAATCATCGGACAGGCTCCGGCGATTCGCCAGGCCATCAAGCTGGCGCTCAGTGTCGCCGACACCCAAACCTCGGTGCTTATTCATGGCGAGTCGGGCACCGGCAAGGAACTGGTTGCGAATCTGATTCACTTTAATTCAGGTCGCGAAGATCAGCCTTACATTAAGCTTAACTGCGGCGCAATTCCAGAGACGCTGCTGGAATCAGAACTGTTCGGCCACGAGAAGGGCGCTTTTACGGACGCGCGCGCGCGCCGCAGCGGACGCTTCGAAGAGGCAAATGGAGGCACGCTGTTCCTTGATGAAGTTGGCGAGATGACGCTCGCGGCCCAAGTGCGTCTCTTGCGCGTGCTGCAGGACGGCGAGTTTTCACGCGTCGGCGGCAGCGAAGTGATTAGAGCAGACGTGCGCATCATCGCCGCCTCGAATGTCGATCTTGAAAAGGCGGTCGAGCAGGGTAAGTTTCGCCGCGATCTTTTCTATCGACTTTCAGTCTTTCCGATTACGCTGCCGCCTTTGCGCGAACGCCGCGAAGACATTCACCCCCTGGTCATCCATTTTCTCGAGCACTATAAACAACGCACCGGCCGCTTCGTCTCCGGCATCACCAAAGATGCATTGCGCGCGTTGGTGAGTTATGACTGGCCGGG
>DASQYL010000397.1:0-11190 GCA_035639235.1 Pyrinomonadaceae bacterium
TTCGAAATGGGAAACGGAGTGGCAGAAATCACAATCGATAAATGATCTAAATCCCCGTTCGCGCGACGTGCTAAGCCGGGTCGACGTCTCGGATCTCGGTCGCGTTCAAAGGATTGAAGCCGCGAACGCGGACACGGCCCAGGAAGAGTTGACTAAGATTCGGGATCTGTATCAGCAAGGTCGTGATGACGAAGCTCTGGTTGAGATCCGCAAGCTGCTCAATATCGACCCGACAACGGCGGAGGCCTTCCTATATATCGGCCGCATTAATCAACGCCGCAGCGATCAGGAATCGGCTATCGCGGCTCTGAAGACCGCCATTTTCTGGGATAGAGACCAAAAACTAATTGACGCGCACATTCTGCTGGGTCGCATTTTTCTGGAAAAGGGCGACATGAGTGAGGCGAGGAAATACGCCGCCAGCGCGATCGCCATCGATCCGAATAACCAGGAAGCGATCGCTTTGCAGAGACAAGTCACGATGGGCACCAAACCGTAGCCTGTGCAATGAGCCAAGAGCAAAGGGCCAAGTGCGCAACCGGCGTGCTTGGCTTTTTCTTTGCTGGGACGATCAGGCTCGGGCGATTCACCGACCCATACGCAGTTCTTTCGGCCTTTGCTCTTTGCCCTTTGCTCTTTGCGATTCCTTGGCACGGCAAGTGCTGAAGACGAGGACGGCAAGCACGAAATGAAACGTGCCCCCGCCGCCAACACTTCTCTGAGCGCTGCAAGCCGCTGCGCCAGCCGCCCGCCGAGCGATCCTTCAGTTTAATCCCCCCGAAATGGGACCCGGTCAGAAATGACCGGGTCCTCCCGCATTTAAGGCTTCTTAATTAATCGAAGAAATTTGAAGTCGCGTATAGTCTCCCCGGTTCTACTGTTTATCCAATGGCGTTCCCGTCAAAGTGAATAACTAATCTGTGATTCGTTCAAGTTGGCTGTCAGAAAGACGGATTTTGTCACTTTGACGTGACGCGTTTTGTAAGTTGACCGCTCAAATCGGGTGTCGCGGCTCAACGCTGCTCGTAATTTCCAAAAAATTTTTCGAGGCCATCTTTATTGGTTGCAGGCTTCCAGAATTTTCAGACGTACACCTTAGTTAGTGCCAAGCGATACTGCTAAACTCGTGGCGTGAATCACGCGACGACGGCGCGCCAACCAACTACTACGCAATTCTGGAATAAGATCACTTCCAGTCTCATCAGTCCCGCCGAAGCGTCATTCGTCACAGGTTCAGCCCTTTTGACGCTGCTTGCATTTCCAAATTTTGATCTGTGGTTTCTCGCCTGGATCAGCCTCGTTCCACTTTTAATAGTTGTCGCTCGAGCCGGGTCAGCCGTTAGAGCTTTCTTCGCGGGATGGTTATGGGGCACGATTTTCTTTTACGGAACATGCTGGTGGCTGACGTATCCCATGATTCACTACGCGGGTTTCCATGCGTGGATTGCATATACGCTGCTGTTGCTGCCCGTAATTCTCGTCGCTTTCTTTCCGGCGTTGGCTTGCGGCTTCGTCGCGCAATTGGTTCGCCGGTTTGGTCTGAATGCGCTTTTGCTCACACCGATCATCTGGGTTTCATTCGATTGGCTGCGTTACGTCGTGACGGGACAACTGTGGAACGCGATTGGTTATTCGCAGGCATTTCATCCTTTCTTCATTCAACCTGCGCGTTGGGGTGGAGTTTATGCGATCAGTTTCGTTGTCGTTGCGGCAAACGCTGCGTGGGTTTTTGCTCTTACTCGACCGAACACCGTGCGCCTGCTCGTATCAGCTCTCGCGTTATCCGCAATCGTCGCGGCAACGGCTTTTGCAAAGTTGGAGTGGCTTTCGGAAGGACCAGGAAGTGAAACTGATGAAGTGGTCGTAGCTATTCAACCAAATGTCGCAATGGATCTCGGCGGCGATCCCGCGCAGATGGATCAACTACTCGCTTCACACTTCAAGTGGAGCAGCGTCGGATTGCAGGAGCATATTTCGAAGGAAATCAGCCCGCTGACTCCTCGCCTGGTTATCTGGCCTGAGTCGCCGATGAATTTTTCGTACTCCCGCGATCCGCATCTGCGACAAGTCGTCGGTGACTTCGCGCGCGCCAATCACACCTCGATCCTTTTGAACTCTCTCGAGCCCGCGAAAGACGGAAGCGATCAAAATTCTGCCATCCTGGTAAATGAAAAGGGTGAAATGTCGGCGCGGTATGATAAAATCCGCCTGATGCCGTTTGGCGAGTACGTGCCGCTGCCCCGCTGGCTACCGGGCGCGAGTTCGGTGCGTGGAATCGTCGGCGAATTTGAGCCCGGCAGTTCGTACACGCTGATGCCCCTCGGCGCGCTGCGCGCCGGGGTTTTTATTTGTATCGAGGCTGCGCATCCCGGCGTTGCGCGCAACTTTACGAACGCAGGCGCTGACGTGCTGATAAATATTTCGAACGATGGATATCTCGGGCCAACGCCAGTGATGCGACAGCATCTGGCGAATGCAATCTTTCGCGCGGTGGAAAACGATCGCGACCTGCTGAGAGTAACGAATACCGGAATCACGGCTTACATCGGCGCAAACGGAGCGGTAGTCGATCAAACAACCGGATTTCATGAAGACGTGCGCACATGGACGATCAGCAAAGGCGGAGGCACCAGCACTTTCTATACGCGGCACGGAGACGTGTTCGTTTATGGCTGCGCGTTGATTAGTCTCGGATTTATTTCAGCGAGTTTTATGAGAAGGAGAATGGTGCAGTAGGCCGCGCGTGAGCAAGGGCGTTCATTGTCACACGACTCTCTCCCTGACGGTCGGGCTACTGCCCTATGACAATGATTGCAACTATTTCAATGCAGGATTTAAGAAACACCTACGACGACCTGAAGAAGCGCGTTGAGCAACTCGGGAGGTTTCTTTGATGTTCCGGCCAAGCGCGCCGAACTAGAAAAGATCGAAGCGCAGGCATCAGCGCCTGACTTCTGGTCAGATCAGGAAGCGGCGCAGAGACTCTTGCAGCAACGCAGTCGAGTACAACGGACCATCGTGCGCCAGGAAAAATTCGACCAGGAAATATCGGACGCGGGAGTGCTCTTTGAATTTGCGGAAGAAGACGAAGCTTCTTTGAATGAGCTTCGTGATTTGCTCGGCCGCCTCGAACATGAAGTAGTTGCGGCTGAAACCGAAACGCTGCTGGCCGGCGAGAACGATGCGCGCAACGCGATCTGCACGATTCATCCAGGCGCGGGTGGTACAGAATCACAGGACTGGGCTTTGATGCTGTTGCGCATGTATATCAGATGGTGCGACCGGCGCGGTTTCAGAACCGAGATCATTGATTATCAAGAAGGCGAAGAAGCCGGAATCAAGAGTGTGACTTTCAAAGTCGAAGGCGAATATGCATATGGACTGTTGGCAGCCGAGGCCGGCGTGCATCGGCTCGTGCGCATCTCCCCATTCGATCAAAACGCGCGCCGGCACACATCGTTCGCCTCGCTCTTCGTCTATCCGGAAATCGATGAGGACATCGAAGTCGAAATAAACGAAAAAGATCTGCGCGTAGACACTTATCGTTCGACCGGCGCCGGCGGCCAGCACATCAACACGACAGATTCGGCCGTGCGCATCACGCACTTGCCGACAGGGATTGTCGTGTCATGTCAGAACCAGCGTTCGCAACATCAAAACCGCGCAGTCGCAATGCAAGTCTTGCGTTCGCGTTTGTACGAACTCGAATTGGAAAAACGACGGGCAGAGACGAAAGAACTCGAAGCCAACAAACAGGACATCAGTTTTGGATCGCAAATCCGCAACTACGTGCTCGCGCCTTATCGTTTGGTGAAAGACGCGCGCACAAAACTGGAGCGCGGCGATGTTGATTCAGTGCTGGACGGCGACCTGGACGATTTCATTAAGGAATATTTGTTATCGCGCCGAGCGGCGTAATATCCGACAAACTTTAGTTTGTCGACTGGGGAGCCTCTTAGGATGAAGTAAGGCGACACACTGAAGTTTGTCGGACAGTCTTATGGCAGCGATTCAACCAGACATCGAAATCGAACCGGCGCGCAACACGCGCTTCAATGAAATCATCGCGATTGGATTGGTCGCGCTTGCGTTGCTGCTCGGACTCTGTCTCGCGTCTTACAATCCCAACGATCCCTCGTGGAACGCCGCCGGCGAGACCGCTGCGCGCAATTGGGTTGGCGTGGTTGGAGCAAACGTTGCCACAGCATTGTTTCAGTCCATCGGGCTCGCCGGGTATTTGCTACCGTTTCTGATTCTCGCGGCCGCCTGGCGACGTTTTCGCTCACGCCGCATCAACGCGCCGATATCGCGGATGTCGGGTTTGGTGATGGTCGTGTTGTCGGCTGCGGCCCTGCTTTCGCTCGCCCACATTAAACCTTTCTTCGACGCTAGCTTCAACGCCGGTGGATTAATTGGCGCCCTTCTGGCGCGCGCTTTGGTGAGCGGCCTGAACACAATCGGCGCCACCATTCTGCTGAGTGCAATCGTGATCACCGGTTTGTTATTGGCAACGAATTTTTCGTTCGCGAGTTTTTATGAATACTTCGCCACGGGAATCAGCAATCGCTTCGCGGCGGTACGCGCGACACCTGAAAGATTTCGCTCGTGGCGATTGGCGCGACGCGAACGCCGCCAACAGCGACGTGAATCGAAGTTGCAAGCGCAAGCGCGTCACGATATTCCAGTCGGAACAGAAAGTCTCAAGGCGAATGGCGCTACAGAAATCCGTGCCGGCAACGACGAATTGGACCAGGCGTTTGCTTCGTTCACGGCGGCGACGTCCGCTCCGCCGAAAACGATGTCGGCAGCAGCCGGCGCCGCAACTGCTCCCGCGAAAAGGGGCTGGTCGACGCCCGGGAAAACGGAAGCAGCCGAATCTGCGGTGGTCGAAGACATGGTGCGCGAGGCCGCGGTCAAACGAAAGACTGAAACGCCCGGCAACGGGCAGTTGGATTTCGACGGCCGGCGCAAAGTCTCGCCCAAGGGTGCCGCCTCAGATTATCAATTGCCGTCAGTCAATCTCTTGAACGAGCCGCAGATGCGCCGTGAACAAGCGGACGATGAATTGCTGCAAATGGCGACCAAGCTCGCGGAGAAATGCCGCGAGTTCAATGTCACCGGCCAAATCAAATTCATTTGTCCCGGCCCAGTCGTCACGACTTATGAATTTAAACCCGATCCGGGTGTGAAGTATTCCCGTGTCACCGGTTTGGTCGATGATCTTTGTCTCGCGCTGAAAGCAGAATCAATCCGCATCGATCGCATGCCCGGCAAGCCGCATGTCGGCATCGAAGTCCCCAATCCGCGTCGCGAAACGATCTTCCTGCGCGAAGTAATCGAATCGCGCGCCTTCAAAGAATCGACGTCGAAACTAACAATTGCGCTTGGCAAGACAATCGACGGTCTTAATTACGTCAGCGATCTAGCCAAGATGCCGCACTTATTGATCGCCGGCACAACCGGTTCAGGCAAATCTGTCGGCGTCAATTCTCTGCTGCTCTCGATTTTGTATCGAGCGCGTCCGGATGAAGTGAAGTTGATCTTGATCGATCCGAAGCGCCTCGAACTCGGTCTCTACGAAGACATTCCGCACCTGGCGACACCAATCATCGTCGATCCGAAACCGGCAGCGCGCGCCCTGCGCTGGGCCGTGGGCGAGATGGAGCGTCGCTACAAAGAACTCGCCGGCTGGGGCGTGCGCAACATCGACGGCTACAACGCCGAGCGCGAGCGGCGTAACACCGTCAAAGACTTTGATGAAAGCGGCGAGCCGTGGACGCGCATGCCTTTCATCGTGATCATTATCGACGAACTCGCTGATCTGATGATGACATCGGGTCACGAAGTCGAAGATTCGATCACTCGTCTCGCGCAGATGGCGCGCGCCGTCGGTATTCATCTCGTGCTCGCAACGCAGCGGCCTTCAGTCGATGTCATTACCGGCTTAATCAAAGCCAACTTCCCTTCCCGCATATCGTATCGCGTTTCATCGAAAGTCGATTCGCGCACGATTCTCGACACCAACGGCGCGGAACATCTGCTCGGACGCGGCGACATGCTGTTCCTGCCGCCGGGATCTTCACGTCTGCTGCGCGTGCACGGCGCCTACGTTGACGAATCGGAAATCAACAAAATCGTTTCGCACATCAAGGCGCAATGGGAGCCCGACTACGACGAAACCATCACCCAATCCGACGAAGAAGCCATGGGTTTGGAAGATTCCGACGGCGAACGCGACGAATTGTTCGAAGACGCGCTGCGCATCTGCGTCGACATGAAAAGGGCTTCGACCTCAGTGCTGCAGAGGCGCTTGCGAATTGGCTATGGCCGCGCCGCTGCGCTGCTCGATCAAATGGAACGCGAAGGATTGATCGGCAAAGCCGACGGCGCGCGTCCGCGTCCGGTGCTGCAAAAAGCTCTTGAATTAGTGGGCGAATGGGACGAGCAGGAAGCTGCTTTGGTTTGAGCGCCTCGACTGTTTCCGTCTTCCACACAATCTGTGGAAAAGCCTGTGAAGATCGCACACCTTCGTGTTACAACCGTCTTACCTTCAACACTTCCAGCAAAATGCACTCGCCAGCGGCAATTGATCATTCCCTGTCTTTTCAGTAACTTGCATTCGTGAAACAGAATGTTGCAGGAACAACGGAACGAAGTTGCCAACGCGCGTGGACGTCCGGTTAGAGACGGAATGTTTATAGAACGCGTTTTCAATTTTCTGATCAGCTCCGTCGGAGCTGGATATTTGATCGATCATCCTTAGTACCTGACTGATTGAACCGCCCATAAGCATTCCGCTCCTACGGAGCTATTGATCTAATAAATCCACCAGGACTATAAATATTTCGCTCCTACGGGGCGCAACGCTCGGCACAGTTTGATCGCAATGTCTTCGGTACTGCCACAACTCTCTTCACTTTTCCGGCGATCGCTGATTGTGATCCTGCTCGTCTTACTTTTCTTTTCTCTCGGATGCGTCAAGCGGTCGTACAATTATCAAGCTACGCCGGGAATTAACGCTGCATCGACGCAGTCGACATCGAACATCGCGTCAGAAAACAATCAGCAACCAACGCGAATCAACATCAACACTGCTTCTGCCGAAGAATTAGAAAAGCTCCCCGGCATCGGGAAAGCACTCGCGGCGCGCATCATCGAGCATCGCGAAAAATTCGGCCCCTTCCGCAAGCCCGAACATTTGATAATCGTGCGCGGCATCAGCGAGCACCGTTTCCGCGAATTCAAGGACTTGATTACCGTCGAATGATGGTCGACCTCGCGCGCTTTGTTTCGCTCTGCGCTGAAACTGAGGCGTCGACGGAAACAGTCCCGCTGCGGGCGCCATCGTGGACAGCACGATGATCGATCGAGCAGACGCTCTGGGTTAAATACTGAAGACTTCCTCGCGCGCAGTGACGCTTATTCGTTCTTCAACGCCCTCGGTGATACCGTCATGACCGGACCGACGGGAACAAACGTGCGCGACCTGCGAATTCTGTTGCGCGAATGACGAAATAAGCGCAGCGTGTCTTGACTCTGCGGTTGTCAGCGGCATATAAACCCTATCGACGCAGGAGATCGAGTGGCCACCCAATTTCAGCAAACCGCAGACGCACCTTTCCCGGCTTCCAAACTTTCATTTCCCGATCTCGCCGACAAATTAAAGTCGTTGACTGAAGTTCCCTCGCTCGCAGAAGTTTACGAATTAGTTGAGCGAACGGCGATCGCTGACGATGAGGTGCAGCCATATCTCGGGTTCAAAGAAGGCAACTACTCGCGCCATCGCGTGATGAAAAATGAATTCGTCGAGATGTTGGTGTTGTGTTGGAAGCCGGGCCAACGAACGCCGATTCACGATCACAACGGCTCGCACGGCGCGGTGTTTGTGCAGCAGGGCATTTTGTGGGAAACGATGTTCGATTACGACGCTGACACCGGCCTCAATTATCGCTCGCATCGCGAACTCCGTGCCGGTGGTCTGACGGGATCGGAACTGCCCGACATTCACCAACTCGGTAATCCCGACGTCAGCGGCCGCGACCTCGTCACCATTCACATCTATGCGCCGCCGCTCGGCGTGCTCAAGACTTACAAACTCGGCAGCGCCACCATCGAACAATACACTCCGGCCGAACCGGATTTCGTTTAGTAACTAGCGAGAGGCTTCCGAAGTAACTACCTGGCAAGAGGAGTCGCGACTCACTAGTGACGATCTCGACGAAGGACATTGGTTATTATTCACCGATTGACCGAATTATTTACTTGTCATTCGTCAGTACGCCGTCGTATATTGTGCCCGCTCTAAGAACCCGGCTAATCGAGGAGAATCTCTTGTCCCCGACACTTGAGAGGATCGTCTGAACCTTGTGCGACGAGCATTGCCTCTAATCACTCTGATCATAATCGTCGCCTTTCCTTAGCTTTCACCACATCAGATCCCCTGAAGATCGTCGCACGCCGTTGGTTATTCCTGTAACTGATAAGTGTTTCCCTGGGGGAGCTCTGTAGATCACTCATCGAAATCATAGGAGAAAAGATGCGAACAAGACATTTCGTGGTTTTGGCGGTGCTCATGTGCGTAATGACCTTTGGCGCCTTGAACGGAGACGCGCGATTCAGCATTCGCGTGAGACATGTTCCAAAAACCAAGTTGGGCATGGCGATTAAAGCGGTAGGCGACTTCCAATACAACGTAAAATTGAACCGGTGGGAATCAGGCGAGGAAAAAAAGCCGGTAATTATCAAACCTGATTTGATCGGGCCGAAAAAAATGCCCGCGTATTTAGAAGCCGGCAATATGATGGCTGACCCTTGCGACCGTAGCTACATCATCATCACTGATCAAAGTTACGCGATTGTCATTTCTACCGATTGCCGCGGCGATTCCTTTGAACGGCTGAATCGATACGCCAAGTCCTACAGTTTGCCAAAAGGAGTACATGCTGTCAGAGCGAAGGAAAAAGCCGGTTGGGAGGTAATTGAGTAAGAATCTTCCGTCCCTGCCATCGAAGAATCACAGTTCGGAGGAGACGACTCGGGACGGCAGCTGTTCATTCTAAGTGCGTTTTGCGAATCTGGGCCTCCCCGACGGTCGGCTTCTGACGCTAGGGAACGAAGGTGCTCACCGCCAACTGCTTCCCATCGGTAACCAGACTGATCGTGCCTTTTTCTCCGGTGGTCCTGACGGCGGCGCCGCTGGCGCGCCAGCGCTCGACCACTTCTTTGTGGGGATGACCGAATATTGATGTGCGGCCGACCGAGATGATTGCGACTGACGGTCGGGTAGCATCGACAAAACTTTGCGTCGACGATGTGCGGCTGCCATGATGCGCCACTTTCACGATGTTGCTCCCCAGCGCGGCATTGGTTCTTAGGATTGCAGCTTCCGCTTCTTTTTCAATATCAGCCGTGAACAAGAATGCCTGGTTGCCAAAGCGAACGCGGAGCACCGTCCCATCGTTGTTGCGCCACGGCGCGCTCGCCTCGTCGCTGGGCGGCGGCCAAAGCACTTCGATCGCTACGTCGCCAAAGCGAAGTTGGTCGCCGGCTCCGATCTTCTCAATCGCAACTCCCGAACGCTTCATTGTTTGCTCGAAACGCAGATATTCCCGATCGCCGTTCGGGGTTCGCGCCACAATTGCGCCGCGCACTTTGAAATTGTTGGCGACGTCATTCAAACCATCGATATGATCCGCGTCGGCATGTGTCGGCAAAATGTAGTCGACACGATCCAAGCCGCGTGACCACAGATATTCCGATACTACACGCTCACCGATGCTGCGTGTGTCGCGCTGAAACGGTGCCTCAGCGTCGAGTTCGTCTGAACGATTCCAATCGATGCTCGGGCGGCCGCCGCCGTCGATCAGCATCGTCGTTCCGTCCGGCATCGTCAGTAACGCCGAATCACCTTGCCCCACATCGAGATAATCGACATGCAATTTACCGTCAGGCCTTGGGCCGCTGAACGGATGAAGGATGATTGCGCCGATAGACACGATGAACAGTGCCGCGGCCAACTTCACGTGCGGCGTTCGTAATCGCTGGTGCTCACCCGTAATCAAAACCGGCCGCAGAGGATTCCAGCGCGCGAACGCCACTACCAAAAAGCCAAGCGTGAGAAAATAAAATGCGTAAACGAATATCGCCGAACCGTGATAATGCGGAAGACGAATGGCTGCGATTCCTAATCGATTAAAAGGATCGATCAGATGCACCATAAACCCCTCGAGTTTCTCCGACAGGAATATAAGTGGCGCCGCCGCCATCGAACTGAATTGGGCGACGAGCGTCGCAGTCACGGCCGTTAACGCAAGGGCCACCATCGTAACTCCGACGAAGATGTTCAGCACCAGCGAAGCGAACGAGACACGATGAAAATAAATGATCAGCAAAGGCAACATCCCCAGTTGCACACTCGCGGACAAAATAATCGCAGCCGTGGCGTACCGCAGAGGTCTTTGCAAATGCCATCGCTCGAACGGAGCTGCCCATTTGGTTTTGAATAAGCGATAACGAATGCTTGACTCTTTCATTTCCGCTTTCCAGGACGTGTCGCTCCAAAACAATACTTCTGACAGTTTTTGAAACCATGCCGGAACGATCGGCGGAAAGGGCGTCTCATGCGTAGGCCGCCACGAGCCGACCGCTTGCATCTTCAACATAAGCGGCACGGCGATCGTCACAATCGAAATCACCGAGACAAAGGTAAGCTGAAATGATGGATCGAAAAGATCGCTCGGCCGCCACACGAGCAAGGCCAGGGCTACCGCAGCTATAACATTCAAAGAATTTGCGCGCCGCCAAACAAGCGGTGCAAAGATGCCGAGACTGAAAACCAATGCGGCGCGGATCACCGGAGGCGGGGCCCCTACCGCAAGCGAATAAATCGTGACAGCCGTAACGACTGAGATGAATTGCATCGCGCGATTTCGTGTTACGCGCCGCATCAACAGAAAGAGCAGCCCCGCGATGAAGCTGATGTGTAATCCCGCGATCACGAGCACATGAAAGGTGCCGCCTTCGCGAAAACGTTCCGCGACGTCGCGGGAAATCTTGTTGCGGTTGCCTAGCAGCACTGCGTCCAGAATGCCCGCCGTTTCAGGTGAGAAGCGTCGATCGAAGTCTCGTCCCAAGCGCGCGCGCCATTCGTAAATCCATGCCTTCGGCAGAAATACACGCGTGTCTTCCAGC
>DASQYL010000398.1:0-7444 GCA_035639235.1 Pyrinomonadaceae bacterium
GAGTTGCCCACAAAGCAGCCACGCCGGTCTTTGTCCGAGAGCGATTTATCGATCACTTCCTGAAAGAGGAGCTTCAAGTTCCGCTTAACCGAACCTGGCCGGTCCAGTATCTCAAAGACTTTCCGGCTTTGGATTTCACGATAACGATCCAGGGCTTCAAGGAATAGCGAATGCTTGTCGCCAAAAGTGTCGTAGATACTCTGGCGGTTAATCCCCATGTGCTTGACGAGATCCTGAATCGAGGCGCCTTCGTAACCGCGCGCCCAGAAAACCTCCATCGCCTTGTGGAGGACTATATCTCGATCAAACTCCTTCTGGCGCGCCATCTCGTTCGCCTTCGATTACATTTATACTCTTTCTGGAACGCACAGTCAAGAATGGGAAGGAAGGCGCCCCAATCGTTTCGACATACGAAAGGTTGACACCGCTATCGAGATTTTGTGCCATGTCGTGTGGGAGACCCGACGCTAAGGCCAGCGCCAAAAATCACCATCATTAAATGTTCGCTTGATTTGCGGAAAAGCCATTTGGTAATAAGCTGCCCAGCCATGAGGAGCAGTGACCAAGATGAAAGCCAGGTGGATGAATAGAGCTGTTACGCCAATCATATTCAATGGGCGCAGAGAACAGCGGAATTCTCTGCGCTTCGTCCGCGCCTCAATTGCCGGTCATTTGTTCACGCTGCTCCTTTCAGTTTTACTGGCCGTCGGGGCGCAGGGTCAATCTATGCCGAAACCGGAGCGGGAGTTCCGGGCCGTCTGGGTGGCGAGCGTTGACAACATCGATTTCCCGACGCGGAAAGCGCTGCCGGTCGAGCAGCAGAAGGCGGAACTCCTCGAAGATTTGGAACTCGCCCGGTCGCTGAAGCTAAACGCCGTCATCTTTCAGGTTCGCCCGCAGTGCGACGCGCTCTACAAGTCGGAGCTCGAGCCGTGGTCGGAGTTCCTGACGGGCGAGATGGGCCGGGCGCAGCCGTTCGATCCGCTCGAATTCCTGGTCGCCGAGGCGCACAGGCGCGGGATACTCGTTCACGCCTGGTTCAACCCTTACCGTGCGCTGCACCCCGCGGCGAAGACTGTCTCCGAAAATCACATCTCCAAACGTCGCCCCGATCTGGTCAGGCAGTACGGCAAATACCTTTGGCTCGACCCAAGCGACGCCGAAGTCCGCCGTTACTCCTTGAGCGTCATCGAGGACGTTGTGAGACGTTACGACATAGACGGCGTTCACTTCGACGATTACTTCTACCCTTACCCCGAAAGGGACGCGGGCGGCGCAAAGATCGACTTTCCGGACGACGCGAACTGGCGGAAGTATCAGAGTCGCGGCGGGGGGCTATCGCGCGATGACTGGCGGAGGAAGAACGTCAACGACTTCATCGAGTCGGTCGGGCGCGAGATCAAGCGGATCAAGCCGGAGATACTTTACGGGGTCTCGCCCTTCGGCATCTGGCGGCCCGCGCCCGAAAAGGGGATCACAGGGTTCAACGCCTACGCGGAACTCTACGCGGATTCGAGGAAGTGGCTGCGCGACGGGACGGTTGATTACCTCGCGCCGCAGCTCTACTGGGAGACGGCGCGCAGAGGCCAGTCGTTCCCAGTCCTGCTCGACTGGTGGAAGTCGCAGGACATCAGGCGTCGTCACGTCTGGCCGGGCGTCGCCGCTTACCGCGTCGGCTCGAACGAGAACTTCAGTGCCGCGGAGATCGCCGCCCAAATTAAACTGACTAGAAGGTCGCCGCTGACGTCGGGCGCGATTCAGTTCAGTCTCAGGTCGCTCCGCAACGACTTGGGAGGCATACAGAAGACTTTGCGCGAAGGGGTTTACGCCGAAGACGCGCTGATTCCGAGATCGCCGTGGATAAGAACGGCGAGGCCCCTGCCCCCGAAAGTTAAGATCACGCGAAGAGAAAATTTAGTCGGCGCACAGTGGGAGGAGCGAGGCAGGAGAAAGGCGTTCTGGTTCGTCGTTTACGTAGAAGATGCGGGGGGCTGGCATTACTCTGTTCTGCCCGCGGCGGAAAAATCAATCTCGCTCCCGACCGAGAGAAACGTCAGGAAGATCGTGGTGACGAGCGTTGACCGTTTAGGAAATGAATCGGCGCCTTCGGTCGCGGCGAGTGCGACAAGGTGAGGGAGAAACAACCTAATTGTATTGAACGTGCTTTTTGTGGTCCACCGGTTTAATACGGCTCTGGCTCTCAATTTTCGCCGAATCAAACTTCAAGCCTGCCGCGGAGATTCGGGATGTCGCCATGTGGCGGAACTCCAAAAGAGTGACGGCTCAAAGGTCAGGAGTTGCAAAACGCGCCCAGGCGTTTCATCTGGGACCAAAGCCACCAAAGACTATTCATTTCATCGCTGAACAATTGCCTGACTGAGAGTATCAGTTGCCAAAAAACTCTTTTAGAGCGGGGACTGTCTCGACTGGTTTCTCTTCGATCAGCCAATGGCCGGAGGAAAATTTTATGGCCTTGACATGGTCCGATAGCAGCGCTGGCTGAATGGCAAGCAAACATTCATCCCCCTTTCACCTTAATTTACAAGCAAAGGCATTGGCAGTTTGGTCTTCGCAAAATGTGCCGGGCACGAAACTCTGCCGCCGTGTGTCCCGGTTCAAAAAAGGCCATTTAGCCATCCTTTACCCTCCTAATGTTTTGAGTTCGCTCCGCTTATTAGGTGCGTTGGACGAACAGTCCTGAAAAGTATTGACGGTGTCCGTAGAAAACAATGAACCAAAGAATTGTGACAACGATCGCCAGCCCCACTCCGCTTATGTTTAAGAACAAGTGATACAGGAGTATGTTCACAATCACCGGCCCAAGCAGCACCAGCGCCAGCGGCACGAAACGGTTCACCAGTAACAACACGCCGCCGACGATCTGAAGCGCGGCCACTACCCAATAGTAATGAGACATAAACAACGCGCCTATGAATTGTCCCGCCAATCCGATCGGCATCGGACCCATGCTCAGAAAATTCAGAAATCCGTTCAGGCCAAACACGACGAAGACCAGTCCAAGTAATAGACGTGCAATCAAGAGTACGATTTTCATCTTGCGTTTCCTTTCAAATCAAAACCAATGCTTCACGAGTTGATCGCGCCCATTCGGCCCTCGCGGTAATCGGCGAAAGCCTGATGGATCTCAGCCTCGGTATTCATCACGAACGGTCCATAGCGCGCGATCGGTTCATTCAGGGGGAGGCCGGCTATCAGCAATACTTCCAGGGTCGACTGCGGGTCAGGATTTTCAATTCGCACTTCATCGCCATCGGGCGCGAACATAACCATCTGCCCGTCAATGGCGCGCTCGCGTTCTTCACCGAACAATCCTTCGCCATCCACGATGTGTGCGAAGGCGTTGTAGTCGCCAGGTACTCGTTGCCGGACTGAACCTCCCGGCTTAATCGCGTAATGCAGGTAGATTATCGGCGTGCGCGTCTCGATGACTGCTTGCTTTCCCATCGCTTCGCCAGCGATGACGCTCACCGTTACTAGTCCGTCTGACGAAGTCGCTTTCGGAATACCTTCCCTGGGAATTTCCTGATAGCGCGGTTTCGTCATCTTCTCGGTTCGCGGCAGGTTCACCCAGAGTTGAAATCCATGCATACGACCGCCGGTGCGCTGGAATTCCCGACTGGGCATCTCTGAATGAACGACACCGGAACCAGCAGTCATCCACTGCACGTCACCCGGTCGCAAACGTCCTGCATGTCCACTTGAATCCTTGTGCTCCATCTCTCCCGACAAGAGATAAGTCACCGTCTCGAATCCACGATGTGGGTGATCCGGCGCACCTTTGGCTTCTCCGGGAGCGACCTCCATCGGTCCCATCTCATCGAGTAACAGGAACGGATCGAATTCAGAAAACGCGGGCTTGGGGAACGGTCGGCGGACCAGAAAGCCTCCGCCTTCCAGAGTCTCGATGCTGTTCACAATACCCGCGACCGTGCGTTCGCTGGTACCACTATCTTTAGCTTCCAATGCTCCACTCACTATCGCCATAAACACTTCCTCTCCTTCGATCTAATGCGCGCGAGTTCAGAAACTCACAATGTCTGTCGTGCTTTATTCTTTTGATGAACTCGCCGCCTCATAGCCGATCTGCTTCAGCAGTTCAATAAGTGTTTCGCGCTCCTTCTTCGTCAGCGACTTGGACGCAAGTCGCTCCATGTCGGCGGCATGATCAGCGTAGATGCGGTTGATCAGTTTTCTGCCTGCTTTGGTCAAACGAACTATCTTGGCCCGCCGGTCGGTGCCGTGAGCCCGCCGCTCAAGCAGGCCCTTGCCCTCTAAGCGGTCGACCGCTACCGTGATCGAACCGCTGGTAAGCAAGACTTTTTTCCCGACCTCGTTAATGGTCAGCGGTCCTTTATGCAAGAGCGCTTCGAGCACGGCAAAATCGCTCCCGCACATTTCCAACTCCGCGATGCTTTTTCCCGCATAGGCCTCTACAGCCCGCGCTGCCTTCCAGAGCACCAGGAAGACATGCACGCCGCTACCGCCGGACAATGAATTAGATTTAATTGCGGCCATCTTGTTTGCTGCTTCTTCTCCGGGTACCTTGATATCAAGATACGTTACGTCAAGGGAGCTTGTCAACGCCACAGACGCCTGTTAGACTGTCTCAAACTACAAAGCGATGGTGCTCCAGGCTTCGTTATGAGCAGACCCTTTTCTTGAAAGCCGGGACTCATTCTATGGAAGACAGACAAGCCAACGAGGGCTTAACGAAAGCGCAGATCGCGCAGCTTGGTGATCTTCGCAGTCGTTTATTACATCTCCACAAGTCGCTTTTGGAGATGGAACGGCAGAATTTCGAAAAGAAATCCGGACGCGTAACCACGGGCGAGCTGTTACAGCTTGTCATCAACCACTCGCAGTTCGCCTGGTTGAGGATTATCAGCGCCCTCTTGGTCGAGATCGATGAAGTGCTGAATGGAGAGGAGCCTGCGGCCTCTGAAGTTTTTGAAGATCTCTTGAGTCACGCCCATCTGTTATTCACTTCACCCGCCAACGAAGAGTTCAAAACGAATTACAAAGCGGCATTGCAGCGTGAGCCATCGGTAGTCATGGCGCATGCGGCAGTCATGGAAGTGCTGCGCAAAGACAACTAGTGGATCGGAAGGCCTCGCACCTCATTCCTTGGCCTTCTCCAAGATCTGACCTTGAATTTCTTGCAGTCAGTTAACACGCAATTCAAACGGCGTTCAGTCTGCTGATAAGAAGAAATTTGGCTCTATCCCAATCAGTTAACATTTTGTTAACATGCGTCCCATCGGCATTGCCCTCGTGCCGAAACGGTAACCTGAACCGACGCCTGCTTCAGCTCCGCCGGTCCAACTAAGGAGAATAGATGCGTTTCCCGACGCATAGCAGAATCGTCTCCGCACTTGGCAGTATTAGCCTCGCTGGCATCACTGTGATCGTCTGCTCGTCTGCTCTCTTCGGTGTTAACAAGCGCTCGAGCAAGATCATCTGTCGTGAAGATCTATCTGTTGCGCGAAGGCAGGAACTCGCAAGCAAGCTGCGGCTGATTACTGGATGGACTGAAATTGATTTTGATCGTGATGGCGCTTTGCAATTAACCGAAGAGACCACGACTCAGGGATCTCCCACCGCGCGCGAGCTAATCGGCAAGGCGATGACAGGGAACAATGTTGTCGTTCTCGAAGATGCAAGCAATCGACAGGATGTGGTCTTCTCCCGCGTAGTTCCTGGAAAGTGGACTAATACGTCACGCGAGAATCCGCCCGCTTATGTGATCCTGATAGATTTTGCTGACTTCGAGCATTTGATCGGTGACAAAACCGCTCTCAAAGCATTTGACGTTGGCTGGGCCTTCCTTCATGAACTGGATCACGTCATGAATGATTCGCCTGACTCAGCGACTTTACATGACCCCGGTGAGTGCGAAGCGCATATCAATCAAATGCGACGCGAATGTGATCTTCCTTTACGCACTGAATACTTCTTTACCTACTTTCCACACGCGGAAGAAACCGAATTCAAGACTTGTTTTGTTCGTCTCGCTTTCGATCATGAGGACGCAAACACAGCCAAGCATCGGCGTTATTGGGTTATGTGGGATGCTACTGTGGTTGGCGGGCTGACATCTTCAAATCTGATCGCAGCACTGAGAGACTAGGTTCCCAAGCACAAGCTCATGAGATACGCCTATTTCTTAAGGCCGAGGTCTGCCTTGATATGTTCAATCTGCCATAAGTGTCTGAGTTGATGCGCCAGGATAATTTCGAAGCACGAGAATAGGTTGTAGCGAACGAATCTAGAAATCGATGAGGTCGCCATAATCCGATTCAGATCCAGCCCGTCTGAGGCCTCGATTGATTTCTGTAGTTCGTGCTGCAGCGTCAGAAACGCGGCAACGCGTTATCCACCGCTCCGATAACCAAAGGTTCCAACTTCTCAGAAGTTCGCACTTTTATTCGTGCAGGTGGCAACATGTACCATCTGACAATCGCTCCGCGTCTGTCCTGCTTAAACGGTCCTGCACCGAACAGCTCTTGCTGGCGTGCTTCGGTACATACCTTTTCTATTTGTGCAATGAATGACTCGGAGGAGAGGCTAAGGTGACCTAAGCACTCGGCGGTCGACCAACGATTCACCTCCGGTCGCAGTGTCAATGTTCCCCGGTTAGCCCATCACAAACCGCTTGGGCCAACTCGCCCGCTTCTTCAAATTGTCTGGTGAGTTTCGCGAGTTGCGGATGCATTAAAGGCTTATGACATTCGGCGCGAGTGATGAAAGAAATAAGCCGGTCAGTTTCTGGGATCTGGTTTTTCGGAAGCGGGAGCGACAATTCGTCGTCGACGCGAATCCGCCGCCAACTCCTGCAAAGTCGAATGAACCTTAATCACGGTTTCTTTCAGATCATTCAACTCATGATCGCTTTTCTCTTTGCCGGTTAATAATGCCGTCGCAATCTCGCTGCTAAGCTCTGTATCAATGGCCATCAGGCGTTATCCCATTACTATTTGAAGATCGGCTATCGTGCGGCGGGCATCGTATCCGATCGATGTTAAGAGGGTGTTAACGCGATGTTAAATGATCTGATTTGTCGAGTCGGTGAGCAAATCTTCTTCAATTATGGAACTGCAACATCCTTTGGCATGCACGACCTTGCAAATTCCGACTGCGGAAATGGCTCCCAAGACAGGCGCGAGGAGATAAATCCACAAACCATTTAACTCGCGCGAAACTAATGCAGGCGCAAGCGATCTTGCCGGGTTCATTGATGCGCCTGATATTGGTCCTGCAAATAGAGCTTCTAAGGCAATAACTGATCCCACCGCGATACCAGCGGTGATTCCTTTCTCTTTTCCGTTCGTTGATACGCTAAGGATCACGAACATCAGGATGGTTGTTAGAACCAACTCAAGCACGACCGATTGGATCGCAGAACCGGACGGATGAGTGCGCCCAA
>DASQYL010000399.1:0-6289 GCA_035639235.1 Pyrinomonadaceae bacterium
GAAAATTGGGGCCACGTTGAATTCCGCTACGCTGCTCGAGCGAACTGAAGAGCTGCCTTTCGCCACAAAACTGATCTTGAACGCGCCGTCTTCACCAGTGAAGGTTTCTGCGGCGTTGGCAGCCTTCACGGCGTCGGCGACAGCGTCCCAGGCCTTCGCCCGATCGAACGGCAGCCAGGCGTTCGCGATACCCATGAGCGCGCGGGGACGATCCGCGTCGGAATCCTCCATGCGCCGCGCTTCGGCTGTAGCCTCTTCGAGCAACGATAGGGCGCGGTCATGATCAGTCTTGGTCAGCAGCTTCGCTACCTGCATCAGGCCCCATGACCGATGGAGGTGTGACAGATCACCTTTCTTGATCACATCAAAAAGTAGATCGACATCTTTCTTATCTACCGCACGGAGCGCCAGCGATCCGTCGATGTATGGACGCGCCTTATCGCGCAACTCAGTATCGTCAATCTTGTCGACGTAATCGCGCGCGCGAATGTCTGGCTTTTCGACATAGAGCCGCGCCATCTGAATGTAGAGAAAGTCGCGGCCTTCTCCAGGTTTCGCGCGATCGATTCGATCTTGCAATGCCTTCTCACGATCCGCGGGGTCCTGCGGCGGCCGAATGCCCTCCCGGATTGTGTCATCGTCGCGACCGCGCACATCGTCCGGCAACCCTTGAGCCAACGCATCGGCTTGCGCATGGAGCGCGTCGGCCATTTCCTTCGGCGCATATTGATCGAACAAGGGAGCGAGCCGCTTCAGCATCAGATATTTTCCCTGCACACCGCTGGAACTCTGGTCCTGTCCCGGAGGCGCGAGCGGACGCAGCAAGATATCGCCGGCGACGCGGAAGAATGCGTTGCGCAACTCCGCGGGCACGTTCACCGGCCCGGTTTCTCGCGCTGTCGATTGCGTTGAGGATCCGCTATTACTGAAAGAGATAAACGTGTGCGGCGTGAAGACGTACGAAGACAACAACGATACCGTATTTGCATCTGCAAGCAAGTCGCCGTCCGCACGCGTCAGGTACGCCGAATAGCGGAGGTCTGCCGCCGGGGCGTCTTTCTCGCGCAGATAAGAAAGAAAGTCGACACCTTCGCGCGTCAGGCTCATCAAAGCTGGATCGGCAAATTGCAGCGCGCGCTCGACGTCGGTCTCCAACAACTGCCGCGCCAGCGAAAGCCGTTGGCCGATCGCCTCCGGAGCATCCAGCGGATTGTTGCGCGCTCGATCGGTTGCGTCAGTCGCATCTTGTTGTTGCTGTGTACGGAGCTTACCTAACAACTCCTCTCCTAATGCTCGATCGTGTTTCGCTGCCAGACGGAGCACCTCGCCGCGAATGTTCGGCGAACCAGCCACGACGGCGCCGCCACCGTTGCGCGCCTGCTGCTGCTTGATGTCTTCCTGTAATTTTCGCTGAGCTTCCTGGTCGACGATTTCGGCTGATTCCCAGGCTTTACGAAATAGAGCTTTCGCGCGTTCTGGATCGGCGAACCAAAGCACGTCGGCAATGCGTGCCTGCGTGCGGGCGCGCAAAGTCTGATCGTTGAAGCGCGCGGCGTCCGCAGCCAGACTGATGAGCAGTGCCTGCGCATTGTCGCGGCGTTCCTTCAAGATGCGCTCGGCTTCCGGGTCCTTGGCTGGCTTCGAATTATTAGCCGCAGTCTTCGGAGGTGTCTTGGTCGCGTCAGAAGGTTGCGCGATGATCGCGCCGCAGTTACCGAGTAACAGGGAAACAGCGAAGAGACAACGATGGATCATAAATTCTCCTGCTAGCGTGGACTGAATACAGTGGGCGTGTCTGGACTAACGCGTGAAGAATGGTCGAGGTTCCAGAAACTTATCGGACCGCACGGAGGATGCTTGCGCTCCTAAACGGCGATTACTTCCAAGTCCGGATCGACCTGCTCCTTGAGCATGCTTTCGATCGCCATCAGTGTGCCCGTCAGAGAACTCGGACAACTGCCGCAAGCCCCCTGATAACGAATCTTCAAAGTGTGTTCAGCAAGATCTAGAACCTCGAGGTAGCCACCATCGCCCATGAGATAGGGACGAACCTTCTCGTCAAGAATCTCGTTGATTTGCAGGAGACGCGGGTCGTCGGAGGTCACCGCAGCAATGGCGCCACCGACAGCCGCAGCGCCGCCGTTTGGCGACGCGGACACAGCAGACTCGGCTGCGCGAATCGGCACCGCCAGCGCCGGCAGCAAATCATCCCAGTCGGCCGCATCGTCTTTCTCGACAGTGATCATGTTGTCCATGTAAAAGACGGAAGCCACGCTCCCCACGTCGAACAGCGACCGCGCCAGATCGTCACCCTGGGCCTGATCGCTCGAACCGAATTGACGAGCGACGCCGCTGGTCACCGGTTCTCGCAGGATAAACTTTACTGCATTAGGGTTGGGCGTTTCCTGAATGTCGCTAATTTTTGGCATTGGCTGATAGGTTCTACTCTCTCGCTATAGCGCGCCGATTTCTTTACTGCGATTATAGATCGAGGAGTTTTCGTTGGCTATGTGAAACAACAAACCGTAAGGATGGGTCGCGCCAGCAGAGGGCCTCATATCACTTCGGTAAATTAATGCGATAGCACTCATTGTTTCTATCAGTCCGTGAAGCTTCGCAAACATACTTGCAACGCCTGCCGTTGCCGCTTATACTCTGCGCTCTCGCTTGCCCCTACCTCCATAGGTAAGACAAGTAGAGACGAGGCAGGCGATATGCACGCGAGGGTCGCTTGCCTCCATTTTTTCAACGCGGCACTCACCGTTGCCGAAGAATTGCAAACTGCGCACCGCTCACTGCATACTGCTCCCTCGTTATGAACATCGGCATCACGGTCTATCCGACCTATGGCGGCAGCGGCATTGTCGGTTCTGAACTTGGTAAGGAGTTGGCCGAGCGTGGCCATACAGTTCACTTCATTGCGTCCGCCTTACCCACGCGATTAACCGAACTAAACGACCGGGTGCGATTTCACGAAGTTGAGATGATGTCGTATCCGCTGTTTGAGCATCAGCCCTACGACCTCGCCCTGGCCACCAAGATGGCTTCAGTCGCCGAGGCTGAAAATCTCGATTTGCTGCACGTGCATTACGCGATTCCCCATTCGATCAGCGCCATTCTCGCGCGTGAGTCGATCAAGGAGCACCGGCGTCTGCCGGTCATCACCACGCTGCACGGAACCGATATCACGCTGGTCGGCGCGGACAGATCATATCTACCGATTACAAAATACGCGCTGGAACAATCGGACGGAGTCACCGCCATCTCGACCTATTTGAAGGACGCGACCATCGAACATTTCGGATTTGATCGAATCGAAGTGATTCCGAATTTTGTTTGCCCCGATGAATATAAACCTAAGATTGATTGCGAGCTGCGCGAGTTGCTGACTCCCGACGGCTCGCCGGTGCTGGTCCATGTTTCGAACTTCCGCCCTGTGAAGCGGCCGGCGGACTGCGTCGAGATTTTTGCGCGCGTTTTGAAACAGACCAAAGCGAGGCTCGTAATGGTCGGCGACGGCAGCGAGCGCACGAAGTGTATTCATCGCGCGCGTTGTTTAGGGGTGGCTGACGAGTGCGTCTTTGTCGGCAAGCAGCCAAACATTGTCGACTATTTGTGCGCCTCAGACGTATTGTTGCTGCCGTCCGAACAAGAGTCATTCGGCCTCGCAGCGCTTGAAGCAATGGCGTGTGAACTGCCGGTGATAGCGACTCGTGTCGGCGGTTTGCCGGAAGTGGTCACCGATGGCGAGACGGGATTTCTTAGTCCCGTGGGCGATGTCGATAAAATGGCCGACGATGCCGTGCGCTTGTTCGCGGACAAAAAATATCGCCGTCAAATTGGCCGAGCGGCGCGCGCGTCGGCCATCGAACATTACAGCACGCATAAGATCATTCCGCAGTATATTGAATTCTACGAGCGCATCTTGCAGGGCAACTAGAGCGCTTTCGAGCGGTATTCTGGGACTGATCCAATTTGAGAGTGGCACGGCGTCCCGCGCCCGTAGGCCCACGCGCAAGATGCGCGTGCCACCTCGACTTAGACCACTATCAATTTTTGAAACTAGGCGCGCGCGACGACCGTCTAACGGGATAGCGTGCGCGATTATGTATATCGTCATCGGACAGAGCTCATAAAATAAGCTCGAAGCGACTGAGCAGGGCCTCGCACGTTTAAGCCGCCATGATCCAAAAATTCTTCCTTGCCGCGCTCATAGGCACGCAATTAATTGTCTCTGGATTTGCGCAACAACCCGCCGCGTCGCCGCCTCCGCCGCAAACGAATCAAAAGCCCGACGACGTTGATGTCGTCCGCATCACCACCAACCTGGTTCAGGTAGATGCCGTAGTCACTGACAATCGTGGCAAGCTAGTCACCGATCTCAAGCCGGAAGAAGTAGAAATTTTTGAAGACGGCCACAAACAAAAAATCAGTCACTTCAGTTTCAACTTGACTGAGACCAATTCAGAGGCAGCGCGTCCCGCGCGAGAGGCCGTTGCGGACAAAACCGCGGCGCCGCCGTCCCCAGCGACGCGATTAAGACGCGAAGACATAAGACGAACCATCGCGATCGTCGTCGACGATCTCGGTTTGTCATTCGAGAGCACCGCGTTCGTGAGGCGCGCTCTGAAAAAATTCGTCGATGAACAGATGCAACCGGGCGATCTTATCGCCATCATTCGCACCAGCGGCGGTATCGGCGCGTTGCAGCAATTCACTGCCGATAAGCGACAACTAATGGCGGCGGTGGAGCGCATCAAGTGGTACCCAATGGGCCGCGCAGGTATCAGTGCCTTTGCGCCAATTCAGCCGCCGACGCCCGGCGAACATGGCGCGGACATGGATCAGTTTAATCAGGATGCCGAAGAGGCTCGCGCCGATTTCTTCGCTGTGGGAACTCTCGGAGCGGTCAATTATGTCGTCCGAGGATTGAAAGAGTTGCCGGGACGTAAGTCGATTTTGCTCGTGTCTGACGGTTTCAAGATTTACGATCGCGAAGATCCGACGAAGAATTATCAGGCGCGCGAGCGGCTGCAGCGGTTGATCGACGAAGCCGGCCGCGCCTCGGTAGTCATCTACACGATGAACGCTACCGGCTTGCAGACGTTGGGCTTCACCGCGGCGGATGATTTATCGGGCCGTGACATGACACAGTTGCAAACCGCCATGGACCAGCGGCGCAACGAAGCATTCAATAATCAGGAGAGCCTCGATTATCTTGCGCACGAAACCGGCGGCATTGCTATCAAAAATACGAACGACTTAAGCGGCGGCATTCGTCGCGTGCTAGAGGACCAGAAAGGTTTTTATCTCATCGGTTATCGTCCCGACGAATCGACCTTTGACAAACGCACCGGCCGGCGAACGTTCCACCACCTTTCGCTCAAAGTCACCCGGCCCGGAAAGTTCAATGTGCGCATGCGCAACGGCTTCTATGGGGTCAGTGACGAAGACAAGCCGGCGCCACGCACGCTCGCGCAAAAGCTTTATGAAGCGCTCGCTTCGCCGTTTGGGGCCACCGGCGTGCATCTGCAACTTACCTCACTGTTCGCCAACGACGAGAAGGCTGGCTCGTTTATGCGTTCGGTAATGCACATAGACGTGCATGATCTGACCTTCACCGAAGAGCCAAACAAAATCTACAAATGCACTTTCGACATTTTGTCGATCACCTTCGGCGACAACGGCGTACCTGTCGATCAGATCGGGCGCACTTACACAATGCAATTACCCGAGGACGCATATAAACGCGCGCAGCGAGACGGCCTCGTCTATTACATCACCGTGCCGGTCAAAAAACCCGGCGCCTATCAGTTGCGGACCTCTTTGCATGATACGGCGAGCGATCGCATCGGGTCGGCAAGCCAATTCGTCGAAGTTCCCGACTTGAAAAAGAATCGGCTGGCGCTCTCGGGCATTGCGCTGCGCGGCACGCTCGAGAACGCTAAGACCGCCGCGGAAGGACCTGCGGGTGATCAGGAGGGCGTCGATAAGGGTAATGCCGAGGCGAGTCCGGCGGTGCGCCACTTTCACAATGGCATGTTGATGAATTACGCGTTTTTCGTTTACAACGCGCACTCAGAAAAAGGAGCGCCACCGCAATTGTTCGGCCAGGTGATTCTCTTCCGCGATGGCAAGCCCGTTTTCACCGGCAAGCAGAACCCTATGAGCGCTGCCGGCCAGAGTGATTTCAAACGATTGGTGGGCGGCGGCGCCATCAAACTGGGGACCGATCTGACACCGGGAGATTACGTGTTACAAGTGATCGTCACCGACGCGCTCGCCGACA
>DASQYL010000400.1:0-8005 GCA_035639235.1 Pyrinomonadaceae bacterium
GTTATCACGACGCTATCGCGATCAAAACTGATTACGCTGAAGCTTACAACAACCTCGGCGACGCTTATCGAAAGTCAAATAAGGATGCCGACGCTAAGCGAGACTCAACCCGCTGCGCGTTTCGATGTCTGCTGCATTCAGATCATGCGCGCGCTTCAGCGCCGTGACCGCGTCCGGCAGATTGTTCTTGTGCAACTGGGCCAACCCGAGTGTGCGATAAGCGTCGGCGGTGTTGAGGTTCAGCAAGATCGCTTTGTTAGCGGCCGTAATCGCGTCGTCATAACGGCCGAGATTGAAGTACGTCTCGCTAAGATTTAGATAAGCTTCCGCGTAATCAGGGCGGAGCTTGATTGCCTGTTGATAGGCATCGGCCGCTTGATCATATTTGCCGGTATCGAATAAATCGTCGCCTTGTTTGTTGTAAGCCTCGGCATCCATCGCGGGTTTCGTACCGTTGCTGGTTCGATTACCGGAATTGTTTCCGCTATTGGTAGTGCGATTGCCTGTGTTGTTTGTGCGCGTATGAGCAGAGGCCACGGTTCGTCGCACGGGTTTTTTGTCAGGCACCTTGTTGACGTGCGGTTTGCTTTGCACTGGCGTGAAGATGCCTTTGCCCAATTTGGCTTCGACGTCGGCGCTGGCCAGCAAAGCGCCGGCGCCTCCGGAAATGTCTTGCGCAACAGCTGTCACGACCACGCTGAAAGTCAACACTGCGGCTGCCGTTTGAGATAACTTGGAATGATTACGCATTTTTCTGCTCCGATTCCGGCTGGGAATCTAAATGCCTGCGGGCAGGCACAAGCCCTGCCCCTACAGAGAACGGGGAAAGTTTAATGACGTGCGGTCTTGACGACAAGTTGTTGCTTGCGTAGCTTACGGACCAGAGGCTCAATATGCTTCGAAGAGTAACTATATTGCTGGCACTAATCGGCCTCTCTCACGCGTCCTTATTCGCGCAAAAAGAATTCTTGCCTGCGCCGCCGGCAGATCATTCGCTGATGTATGCAATCGATCAGCAAGACAATTTGATCGCATTGCCATTTGAGACAGCGACGACGCCGTTGCGGCCAGAGCAAGTAGCGAAGAGCACGGCCACCAGTTACCTTGAACTGAAGGGCGAGCACGCAGCGACGGTTTTACCGGCGAACACGCGCGTCTTTGTTTTCACGATCGAGCACGGCGGCGCGCATCCGCCGATGTTGGTTTGGCTGACGCCGCGTCGTGGGAACCGCCGTGTGACGGCGATTGCCGAGCGCGGACGTTCGGGGTTTGCCATTGACGACGCGGAAATCGTCCGGCCAATTCCGCGCGGCCTGGCAAAGAATGGCGACGAAGTCTTTATGGAACTGCGGCCAAGGGCTTCGCTGATGCCGGGAGAATATGCGATTATTGGCAATGACCTGACCCGCGTCGCAACCTTTCGAGTCGTGTCCGTGGGAAATTGATTTACAGAAAGCAGGAATTACGTGGCTTCATCGATCGAAACAAAATCAACCGCCGCCGCCGATAAAAGTGAAAACGAACCATTTTGGACGGGCGGGCGAATTGCAATCACCGTAATCGGTTTGGCGCTGATCGCCTGGTGGGGCATTGCCGAGTGGCGCACGAGCAAGAATCCGAATACCGTTGTTGCCACCATTGCGACAGACAACCCGGTAACGACTGCCAATCCAGCCGCACCGCCGCCCGCGTTCGTAGCAATGCCTCAGCCGGTTCGTGACGCGAACCTGAAAACGCTCGACGGCGAATCGCTGAAGCTCTCAGACTTTTCGCAGAAAGTAGTAGTGGTCAACATTTGGGCGACCTGGTGTGGTCCATGCCGCTTGGAAATGCCGGAACTTGTCAAGATGAGCAACGAATACAAATCGCGCGGACTTGTGGTGGTCGGCGTGGCCTCGGCGTATCAGGAAACTGTAGGGCAGGTCAAGGATTTTGTTCACGATCAGAATATTCCTTACAAAGTAGTTTTTGACGATGGCAGCCTTGAAGGCCCGCTGGTTGAAGCGGTGCAAGGTCGTTCAGTAATTCCGCAGAGCTTTGTGATTTCGCGTGAAGGGAATATCGTCAAACACTTTACGGGCTATGACCCGACGCGGACGCCGCGACTAATGCGTGAAGCAATCGAAGAAGCTTTGGACAATAAGGGCAAGGCGTGAAGATTGATTCATTTCACTCAGAATGACTCTCGAAGTAAAACAAAAACTTCAGGCCGAACTTGACGAACTCGAGACCGAGTTACGTGTGCATCTGCCCAAAGAGATCAAGCGCGCGCGCGAATTCGGTGACCTGCGCGAGAACTCGGAATACCAAACGGCGTTGCAGCGGCAGACTATGGTCAAGGCGCGCATACGCGAGTTGCGCCAACGTATGAGCGAAGTGGCGTCGATTGATTTATCGCGCATTCCGCGCGACAAAGCTGGTTACGGATCCACGCTGGTGCTCTACGACGCCTCGAAGGATGAAGAAGTCACCTATCGCTTAGTCACTCCGGAAGAAAGCGATCCGCCTGCGGGTTTAATCTCAACTGTCTCGCCGATTGGCCGCAGCCTCATGGGCAAAGCGGAAGGCGATGAAGTAGTCGTCAGTATTCCGGCAGGTTCACGACGTTTTGAAATCCGCAGACTCAAGACGCTTCACGATCAACCACAGTAACATTCATTTATGGCCGAAATCACCGAAGTTGAATTCTCAAAGCACGTCAATTCCAAATTCAATCTAACCGTCAACGATCACTCTCTGCACCTTGAATTGGTGGAAGTAAAGAAGTATCGGCCGCAGGAGCACGAGCAGCCGGGAATGGAGCGGTTCTCAGCATTCTTTGAGGGTCCGGGAAATTCCTTCGTGCCACAGGGTGTGTATCGATTCGGGCACGATCAGATGGGGGAGTTCGACATTTTTCTGGTTCCCATTTCCGGCGATCAGCGGGGCTATCGATACGAAGCTGTTTTCAATTACTTCAAATGAAGTCAGAACCGCCTGCGGTAGCGGGCGGGCCTTTATCTCAATCAAAATCCGGCAAGTCATCGCCTTGTCCGTTCAAAACGTAATCAATCGCCATCGCCAAGCTGCGTTCGTTCCACAAATATCTTTTGCTGCCGCGATCGACCCACGGACTATGTTCGGCCTCCCAATGACCGTCTTCTCTCATTTGTCTCGTAGCGTTGGCTTTGAATGCATTGAGCGCTAGTTCCGGCTTCTTCGCTCCAATTGAAACGACTGAGTGAACGTGATTCGTTCGGACGTTGCATGCGTACAGCCACCATTTTCTATGGGCGCAAGTTTCTCGAATTGCTCTCTCAACTACCGCGCGCTGAGCCGCATTTAGCAGAACGGGCCTGCTCTTTCTTAAGAAGATTCTGATTGTGGACCCGCCGATTCTCATTCGTCGTAGCGTAGGGAGACTTGTATCGGTGATGCTCGCGGTCTACTGACCCACGTGCGTCACCGTGCAACCAAGTGCCGTAGCACCGGAAGGTAATAAGGTAACCGAGTGGGACGTCGGTGTCCTTCCACATAAGTTACATATCGCGCAGTGAAGGCCCGCCCGCTACCGCAGGCGGTTCTGACCACTCCATGTGCTTGTATCCGCCCAGGTCTTCAATCACCACAAATCCAAGCCTTTCATAAAAACGACGCGCGTCGTTATTCAAAACGAAGACCATATGACGGAGTGGTTTCCCACTTTCTTTCGCTTCGTCGATTAATCGCAGCAGCAGCGCCGTGCCTGCTCCGCGGTTTTGAAATTCCGGTAGCAAGGCAATATCGAGCAGCCGGATTTGTTTATCGTCACGTCCGATCCAAATTCGTCCTGCTGCCTTGTCATCGATCAGGATCAAGTCATACTCGGCGTCGGGAAAGCGCCTCTCGTATTCGCCCCGTTGCAGATCGAATTGCCATTTCAGAAATGCCTCACGCTGGCCCGGGGCCCACTCTGCCTGGGCCAATTCTTCTGCGCGAGTGCTGTCATAGACAGTGAGCAGAAACTCATCATCGTCGGCAGTCACCCGCCGCAGCGTTAAAGTTTCGCCGTGCGGTAATGAGAATTGCGGGGAATTTGTCAGCATTTGAACCTATAAATTGTTTAGTAAGAATAAAAAGGAGCGTTGAATCTCGCGCCAAAAGATAATAGACTGCTGACGCCAGTTTGATAAGAGCGGACCCTCGCAAGCCCGCCCGGACATCGGAACCTTTCTCCGCCCGGAAATTTCAGGAGGCCATTTCGGATGTCCATTTCCCGTAGAAAATTTGTTAAGGCAGGAGTGTTGGCGGCGACCTTTGCAGCTCTGCCCGCTCGAGGTGTTATGGGTCAGAGCTTCAAAGAACGCGACGGCGATCCAGGCGAGACGCCCACGGTCCAAAGTACTCCGCTGCCTAATTATTCAAAAGCTACTTTTGTTTCATATCTCAATTCAATATTTCAATTGCATACCGTTGCTGGAATCGTAGAAGTGACACTCGTGAGCGTCGATGATATGCCGGCGCCGAAGGGTGGCGAATGTTTCACACTGCTTTTTCGCGGAGGCAGTCAGGCGCAAAAGCAGGATACCTACACGTTGGTGCATCCGTCATTAGGAACGTTTCAATTGATGCTGGTTCCCGCCGGCAGCGATCAGAATGGCGCGCAAGCATATGTCGCCACGCTCAATCGATTGTCGCAGGCGGATTTCGCCAACATCACGGCGCCTACACGTACCAACGGTTCGCGAAGCGGAACGTCGACTTCTTCAGGCACGACGACGGGTACAACCACGAGCAGCATCCCGACGCCGCCGACGACGGCTCCAACCGTAACGGCGCCCGCGATCGCTCCCGCGTCAAAAGCGCCAGCGCGCAAAAAAAGAAAACGACCGCGCCAGGCGTCGCAAAAGCAAGTCGACGATTTGGACCGCTTCATGAAGTAGGCGGGCGCTGATTGGTTTTAAACTTCGCTTCATTTATCTCTCGGCGGCTCCGTGGTTAATCAGACCACCACCGCCGAGGACTCGCAGAGTAAGCCACAGAGTTCCTCAGAGCATTTAGCCTCGGACATTTAGTTTGGCATATCGTGTTTCGTGCAACATCCGCTGCAAAAACATGAAAGTTGCGTCGCCGCCTCAATTCTGATCATTGCAAAAAAATTGCTTGCTTTCTCCGCAAGTTGCGATTAGAATCCGCGCCGCTCCAAACTTTGCTGTCGTAATTCAGGCTCTCCAAGGATCGAGTTCGTTTGTTCTATTACTGACGCACTACAGTTGATGACTCTTGTTTTTCGGTTCACCCGGAGGAAATAGAAAATGGCAGAACCATTTCTTTCTGAGATTAGGATCATGAGTTTCGGTTTCCCGCCGAAAGGCTGGGCGCTGTGCGACGGGCAGTTGCTGCCGATCAATCAGAACCAGGCGCTGTTCAGCTTGCTGGGGACGACCTATGGCGGCGATGGTCGTGTGAATTTCGCGCTGCCGGATTTGCGCAGCCGCGTGCCGATTCACATGGGTAGCGGTCACACTCTGGGCGAGCGCGGTGGAGAGCAAGCGCACACGCTCTCGATCTCCGAGATACCGACTCACACACACTCGGCGGTGGGCACCAACACGACCGGGACGACGCCTGCTTCGAGCGGCAACCTCTTCGCTCAAGCGGTGCAGGCGGTCGGCGCGGTCTACGTAAGTCCGGCCCAACAGCTGGTGGCCATGAGCCCCGCCGCCGTCGCTAACGTTGGCGGTTCGCAGGCGCACCTGAACATGCAGCCTTTTCTCGTGCTGAACTTCAGCATCGCGCTGCAGGGCATTTTCCCGTCACAGACTTAAGGAGAATCGAAAATGGCACAACCATATGTGGGCGAAATCAGAATGTTCGCTGGCAATTTTGCTCCAGCCGGATGGATGTTTTGTGAAGGCCAGTTGCTACCGATTTCCGAGTACGAGACGCTATTTAATTTGATCGGAACGACGTACGGCGGCGACGGGCAATCGACGTTTGCTCTGCCCGACTTGCGAGGCCGCATTCCAATTCATCAGGGCAACGGCTTTACTTTGGCAGAAACCGGCGGCGTGGAGACGGTCACACTCACTGTCTCGCAGATACCGGCCCACAGTCACGCGTTCCTCGGTTCGACAGCTACGCCGAACACGACGAATCCGGGGACATCGGTTTTGGCCCAGCCGGCGGGCAACATTTACAACTCGCAACCCAACCCCAACCTGGCAGCCATGGCGCCGCAGAGCATCACCGCCACGGGAGGCTCGCAGCCGCACGACAACTTTCAGCCATATCTGTGCGTTGACTTTATTATTTCGCTCTTCGGGATCTTCCCGTCGCAGACGTAAGGAGAAACACGATGGATCCGTTTGTAGCTGAAATCAGAATTTTCCCTTTCAACTTTGCGCCCAAGGGTTGGGCCTTCTGCGACGGGCAGTTAATGCCCATCTCGCAGAACACCGCGCTCTTTTCGCTGCTGGGAACTACGTATGGCGGTGATGGTAAATCCACCTTTGCCTTGCCGAACATGCAGGGCAATGCGCCGATGCACCCCGGACAAGGACCGGGACTGTCGCTTCACGACCTCGGCGAGACCGGCGGCAGCGAGACCGTGTCACTGCTTCAATCCGAGATTCCTTCTCATGCGCACACGATGATGGCTTCGAGCGATCAGGCAGACAACACCGCCCCGGCCGGCCACATCGCCTCAAATCTAGTCGGGCGCGGCAACAATCTATATCTTCCGAACAATCCGCTGCCCGCACTTACCAATATGAGCGACCAGGCGCTGGCGCCCGCGGGTGGCGATCAGCCACACAACAACATGCAGCCATACCTCACGCTGAATTTTTGCCTCGCGCTGCAGGGAGTATTTCCGCCGCGAACTTAGAAGGCTGTGTTCACATCGTCAGAGTATTTCCCGTCGGAGGTTCCGGCAGGTAAGTCAGGCGGGTGGGTGATCGAGAAGATCTCGATTCCCACGCGCCCCTACGATCCCACCAAAGATCCACGGCCCGATTGTTTCAAATTTCGTCCCGGTGTGTACACCTGTCTGCGACGCGACCAGACCCAGTTTATGACTGACTTGTACGACGAGTGGTGGACGCAGCGAGAAGCAATGGCTGAGGCGCGGAAGCGCGGCGGAAATATTTTGATTACAGGTCTGGGGTTGGGGTTAGTAGCTGAGGCGATACTCCGCGACAAAAACACGGCGGTTCGCCACATCACAATTGTTGAGGCGGCGAGTGACGTGATCGCTTTAATTGGTCTGTATCTTCAGCAAAAATATCCTGGACGAATTACGATTGTCCCTGCCGATGCTTTTACGTGGACGCCGGAGCGCGGTGAACATTACACCGTAGGCTGGCACGATATCTGGCCCGACCCACACGCTGCATCGAACATTCCCGAGATGCAGCTGCTTGAAGATCGATACCGGCCATGGTGCGATTGGCAAGGCTGCTGGCCGCAAGCATATCAATTGGCTTTGCAAGCCGACTCCTAAAATTCACTAACGTCGACTCAGAACAAGTGGTGCCGATCTCAGGCTCGTGGCATCATACGGCACATGAGATTAGTTTTGTTCATGCTCTGCGCTGTAATCGCCGCTACCACGGCGTGCAAGCTGGAAGCTTCATCGAACAGCGGGAATGCGAACGCAAATGCGAGTAAGAGTGCAGATCAATCCACTGCATCGACAACGAGTCCCAACTCGGACCCACAATCAACCTGTTCACTAAAGCTCGCCGCCGCTCCTGCGATTAGTGGGGTAGGGCTGGGCATGACGGCGGATGAAGTGCTGGCGGCATTTCCCGGCAGCAAGGATGATCCGGAGGTGCAAGCGTTTCTCAAACGTCCACCATCGCCGTTTGGTGTGTCGGAGTTGTTCATCCGCGCGAGCAAATTTCAAACTAACGGAGCGGCCGGAGTCGGTGACGTTACCAACATTGCGATCACTTTGCTCGATGGCCGTGTCTATACTCTGCACGTTTCATACAACGGTCCGCAGTATGCGCATGTCGACAAGTTCGTGACGAGTTTTCTCGCG
>DASQYL010000401.1:0-9005 GCA_035639235.1 Pyrinomonadaceae bacterium
AAGTCGTTGGACGGCCGCTCGCTAAAGCTTTCTGATTTTCGCGGCAAGGCAGTCGTGCTGAATTTCTGGGCCACTTATTGCGCACCGTGTCGGGTAGAGATGCCTTGGCTCATAGATCTTTACAAGCAGTACCACGCGCGGGGCCTGGAGATCATCGGCATATCGATGGACGATGATGTAGAGCAACAGCAGGTGGCCGATTTTGTCCGCGAGATCAATGTCAACTATCCGATCTTGCTGGGCAACCACACGGTTGCCGACGCGTACGGCGGCACCCAATTTCTGCCCAAGACTCTGTTCATCGATCGCGAAGGCAGAATCGCTGGCGCGACCACCGGCATGAAGAGCAAGAGCGATTTTGAAAATGTCATCAAGCAGTTATTGGTAGGCGCTGGCTAGGGAGGGAAATATGCCGCCTAGCCAGCCCGTTTCGACAGCGACTTTCCAAATGAGACGGATAGAGAGAATCGCAGCGTCGGCTTAGTTTCGATCGGCAGATGTTGGACGACACTCACTGAATCGATGCCGCGAGCACTTCTCACAATAGGGTCCGCAGTACTGAGAATGAAGGATCTGGGGACGCCGATCAGTTGGTTGTGAATATGCTTCACGAGGAATTCGGAGGACTGAATATCAAACTCATAACTGTCCCTGCCACTACAACCGAGCTTGCCGCAAGAACTAACAGATTCTTAACAATCATGTTTGTTTCTCCTCTTTGAATTTCAAGTCCGCGTTCGCACCGGCCGTTGCTTATGGACTTGAGCAAATCAGGGCTTCAATTCATCAAGCTTCGTCTGCTCATTCTTCGCCATCGATTTCCTGGTCTGCTCATCCAGGCTCGAATCAGTAGGAATCAGCTTGAGCGCTCGCTGCAGCGCGACGCGGGCGTGGTCCTTCTGTCCGGCAGCGATGTATGCATCAGCAAGACTATCCTCGGCATTCGCAGAATTGGGATACGCGTAAGTAACCAACCGCAGGATGCCAATCGCCTCAGCAAATTTGTGTTCTCCGATCAATCGGTAACCAAGTGAATTGAAAACGTTTTGATCCACAACTGTTTCGTTTGGCAAATCTAGACGAAACTTATCAACAACCATCGTCGCGGCGTCGAAGCCGTGCTGATTAATCAGGGCCACAAAATCCAGGGCTGAAGGTGGCGCCGGCTTTGCCTCTTCATGGAGCAGAGCGCCTCCGTCAGCTCGGGCCACATCCGTTCGCAGACGGCCATCTCCGCTGCGATCTTCTTTGAGTTTCTCATCAAGGAAATCGAGCACTATTCGACAGACGTCTTGATAGCCACTATAGCCTGTTTCTCTGGTCCAGCCGAAGTGATCGACATAGCCCGGTGAATTACCCAAATGAAAAACTTGCGCAATCATCGCAAAGGAGGTGAAATCGCTATGGTGCATCCTCCTGATGGTCGCAAAGTATCTATCCGAATAGTGGAATGCGTGTTCGACGCTCAGGTCCAGGGTCGACCCTTGATCGCCATCCGGTCGGCGCAAGTCAAGCAAAGCGGCGCGCATTTTCCGAGGCGCGAAGTCAGCAGAATTCGTGAGCACTTTCACGCTGTCGCCGGCAAAGCCGTAGGTTCCATCCAGCCCGACCACTGCGGAAACGTTCGCATTTCTCATCGCGAAGATAAGCGCTTCGATACCGCCAAGGCTATGTCCCATCACGCCGAGTTTCATCCTATCGATGTTAGGTTCATCCTTCAGGAGCGACCAGGAAAATTCCAAATCCTGCACCGTCCTCTCGATATCAGCCGGCGTCCGGTTCTGATCTGATTGTTCATTCGTCGCGCCAAGCAGCGGTGCGGTGGCCACTACGTAGCCGTGGCTGGCAAGAAATTCAGCCAGGACGAAGAGGTTGGTAGTCGAGGTGTCATTGAGTCCGCCGAAGTAAAGCACCAGCGGAAATTTACCAGGCGCGTGTGGGGCCTCGGCATAAGCATGCACCGCGGTTGTCATCAGGTCGGGCAGGCGATTGGGCGGCACACTTAATCCAGCCAAGAAACGATCGCGGCGCTCGAGCGTGGTGGTCAGGTCAGAAAATTCTTTCGGTCCAGCCGTCTTGATGTAGTCCTCATAATGCATTCGAGGCAAAGGCCCGGCGAGTTTAGCGGGATACCAAAGGCTCACTCGAATTGGACGTCCATCTAAGTCTGGCGAGAATTGTTTCCCGTACGGGCGCGTGACGCGCCAAGTACGTGTGCGATCGAATTGATAGATCGTCCGGAATCCAACGTCGTACGGACCAGACGACAGCTCGCCCCAAAGAGGAGCGCGCCAATCCCCCTGCGCTTTAATTCGCGCCGGCGCTGCTGCCAGGACGAGCAACACGATAAACATCACGACGGAAAATTTCTTCATTGACTTTCTTTTAATGCGGAGGAAGTATTCCTTTTTCAGTCTCAGCAAGTATTGAACCGGCTAAGCGGATTTGAAGTTAATTAGTGTAATCAAATCTGGAAGCCTTGCCCGATTATCCAAGGTCATGATGGTGTTCACCAAAGAGACTCGTTAGAATGTGATGGTCATGACAGCGGCATGAGTCCTTCCAGATTCTTGTGTGAGGCAGTGTTGCGATATGGGATTAATACTTCGGCGAGGTCAGCATTTCGGGAGTGTGTCTCGAAATTGGAAATCCGACTCATTTACGATCTCGGAGATCCGGTACGGAGCGGGCACGCAAACCCCTGATCATGGTAATGAAGAAGCCTTAATAGTTTTCGTTGAGACCGGCGGCTACGCAAAGAAGGCTGGCGGCGAAGAATTCGAATGCGACAAGCATAAGGTCGTCTTCATTCCCGCGCAGGAAACCCAATCAGATGCGTTTTGCTCAAAAGAAACCAGGTGTCTGGTCGTTGACCTAAATCATTCTTTCGTCGCCCGTTTTAACGAAACGGGCGCCATCTTGAAAAAGGCTGCCACCTTCTGTGGGGCGGAATTCAGCGGTTACGGGTTGCAATTGATGCGTGAGTTTAGACAAAGAGATTCAGTGTCCGCACTCATCTTCGAGGGATTACTTCTAAATATCTTGGCGATTGGAATTCGTAGTCGATGGTTAGACAGTAAGGCCCAAGTTCCCTCCTGGCTATCCAAAGCACAGGACCTGTTACACGACCGCTTCTCAGAGTCTCTGAGTATGGCGGCAATAGCAGCGGAAGTCGGCGTCCATCCGGTTAGTTTGTCGCAGGGATTCCGTCGCTTCTTCAAAATCACGCCGGGTGAATATCTCCGACGCCTACGAATCGAGTTTGCCGCGAGACAATTGCGCGAAACTAATCTTCCGTTATCCGAAATTGCCGCGGCGGCCGCGTTCGCTGATCAGGCGCACTTTGCGAGAACATTTCGCCAGGCCACAAACCTGACGCCATTGCAATTCAGAAAGCTCACTCGATACTAAACTTCAGCGCATCTGCTCGTCATTTCAGTCTCCCAACCGTGAAATGGTCGGCAGGTAGCAATGAAGAAGCATCGCGATCAGGCCTCAATTTCCCAGACGACTTTTCTCAATCAGCCGAAGGGTGTAATTCAAGTCCCCATCCTTGCCTTGGAGCAATTCCTCAATTGTAGGTTGTACCGGATAGTCGGGGATTACTTCTCTGCCAGGTTCGCGGCAGGTGAAACAACCATCCAAACTGTTCCAGCGCTACGATGACTTTGATTTTTGTTTCGGCAACATGATCACGACAAATTCTTCGCCGCTGTTGCCAAGGTAAATCCCCTCCCTGATCCCTCTTACCTACATAGCGCTAGAGACTGGCCTGTGCTTCTTCCATGCAGTTGCGGAAAGCGAGGAAGTCTTTCTGTAATTGCGCGCGACTAATTTCTTTTCGGGACTGTGAAGGGAGGGCGTTTGCGGTTGAGCAAAATGGAATAGAAATTCGCCAAAACTGCGACCGCTAGAAAGAAGAATTTAGCTTGTGTGCGCATACATGTACCCATATCCCAAATGCTTTAGGTTTGACCCTGCCCAGTTAACCTGATCAGAAGGCATAAACGCCGAGTGAAACGAGCGCAGTCCAACATGCCGTCGTCACGCCCCCGCTCGTTATCGACGAAGACGACGTAAATCATTTGCAATGAAACTCAAGAATTGGATTCCTCATTTAGAATCGCTGACCATCGGTCAGTTCGTTCCTGGGCGGTTGTCTTTTCAATCCGCGAAGCAACGGTCCAGACGTGTCCAGCTGGGTCCATGATTGAGGCGCTGCGGTCTCCCCAGAATTGGTCTTGTGGCGGCGACAAAACCTGCGCGCCGTTTGCCGCGGCGCGCTTCACCGTCTTGTCGACATCCTCGACATAGACGAAGATCATCACCGGTGTGCTTCCGTCCAGTTTTGGCGCACGATTCGGAAGAGTCGGCCACTCGCCTTCGATCATGATCATGTCTGGGCCAATCGTCATCAATGCGTGCGCCATCATTCCATCTGGGCCGGGCCGCCGGTTGAGTTCGACCGCACCAAGAGTGTTGACGCAGAAATCGATCTCGGCGGCTCCATCTTTGCATACCAATCTCGGAATGACACGCGACGAATTATCGGGGATACCCTTTATCTTGTTTGCCATACGCTTCTTCAAACCTCGTCCTTACAATCTTCGCCGCATTCAGCGGTTCTAACGAGTGAGTTGAGGCAGGGCGCGGCAATGCGCAAGCGCATTTTAGGAGGGATGATGCAAAAACCTCAATCGCCGCTCGCGTCCGGCGTTTCTGTGGTCGGCATTATCGAAAGAATCATAAATTGATTTGATACTGCCAACTTTCAACGCGCCGGAGCGAATCATTCTTATGTGCCCTTGCCAATTTCCTTGGTCGTGAAGAAAGGTTCAAAGATCAAGGTTTCCGGATCGATTCCACTGCCAATGTCTGTCACCGACAAGCGTAGGTACTGACCCAGCTCGATTGAAAGGCGAGATGCCGCGTAATTGTCGTCCAGGTATGCATTGCCCGTTTCAATCGTAATCTTGCGTTGTCCTGCGTCGCTGTCGCTGAACTTGGGGATTCACAAGTTTGTAAGACCAAGGCGGCGACGCAGCTCGCCAACACGTTCCTCGAATTCCCGTTCATCGAAACCGGCCGGTACAGGGGTCGCAAGGGTTGCGGCGTTCGACGCGACGCGATTTCATTCAAGCATTGCCGGACCCGTGAGATGAGAAACACTCTCCTTCGGGGTCTTTATGGATCCCGTCGGTATAATTGGTAGCGTAATACTCGACGGGTGATCCGCGTCGTGAACAATAGTCTGAGAGGCTTTCTTCCAGTGAGTCGTCTTGCCCAGCGCTTCTCCGGTATTGGGATTTCGATCATATTTCGGAAACGCGCTTGAGGAAATCTCGACACGAATTCTGTGGCCTTTTGCAAACATCTGACATGTATCCCACAGATTCAGCGTATATGAGTAAGTCTGGTTGGGCTTGATCATTGACGGTTGGTCCATCCCTCCGCGAAATCGCGCGCGTACCATCCCATCGTTAAGCCGTTGGGCGAACCCGTTTGGCCACACGTCCAGAAGTTTAGCCATGAAGTCCGTATCGTCAGCAGAAGAGGCGGCATATAACTGCACGCTAATGGGTCCGCAAACGGTTGTGTCCTCGGTCAAAGGCTCACTCGAGTAAACAAGCACATCGTTTCGGCGTTCGACAATTTGATAGTCATCTGGCCCGCCGACCTGAGAGAAGTTCGCATCGGTGATAAAGGGCACAGGATTCTCCGGATCATATTCGTACTTGTCCGCTAGTTCGCCAACAGGTAGCTGCAAAGATAGATTTCCATCCCCAGCCGATGAATTAGCGTGCCCTTTACTGTGAAAATAGAATTTTGTCCACTGTGTCTGCGCTATCGGCCATTGCGCGAAATCATGCCATTGATTCTCTCCCATGATGAAAATATGGAGCGGCGAATCCTGATCGACGCCATTCGCAATACCTTTGAGCCAATGATCGAACCACCGCAGTTCGAGAGTTTCGATCTCCATCTGTGCGGATGGGCCGAAGTCGATTTCACCGAGTTTGGACGCTAATTTGTTTGAATGCGCCCATGGCCCGATGATGAGTTGTTGACTCTTCGCAGTCTTTTCGCCCTTCGTCATGCCGATGAAGTTCATCGGTGTTGCTACCAGCGTGTCATCATACCAGCCCGATAGATGCAGAATTGGAACCGACACTCGATCATATTGATTCTGATAACGCATCGGCGACCACCAGTCACTCAGCTGTGAGTGGTCGATTACATCTCTCCAAGCAGTTATGGTGTGGCCAGTCGCTTCATCAAGTGTGTACAGAGGGACGTGCCAGTAGATCTTTCCCCAGTCAATTGCTGACATGTCCGGTTTTGCGCGCTGCGAGGTGCGGTAGAACCAACCGATCTGCATTGGCGTCGGCAAACCACCGGGTCCAGCGAGCCAGATATCGAAAAACGGATCGCTCATCGGGGAATGCACGAACATAGCCGCCAGATGCGGCGGTTGACGAACGGCAGCCAACCATTCGTCATAAGCCGCGTACGAGAGTCCGGTCGTACCTATCTTGCCGTTTGACCACGGTTGCCTCGCACACCATTCGATTGAGTCATATCCGTCGTTTCCCTCATTTCTCCATGGCACGAAGTCACCGGCAGAGTCGCCTCGGCCGCGAACATCCATAGCGACATAAACATATCCATGTTCAGCGAAGTGCTTTGCCGCCGCTGCGGCGCCCTGCCGTCCATATGGCGTCCGCGTCAATACAACCGGGAATCTACCCGATGCGTCGGGTCGATAGATATCCGCCGATAGCTCGACACCGTCACGCATTCTCACGCGTTGATTAAATTCAATCTTTACCGCAACGCTCTTCGTACCCTGCGCGACACCAATTATAGGAAACACTATTAGTGACAAGAGAACAATGCTTGGTATTCGCCTCATTCGAGTGCCCTCAGTTCAATCTTATGAAATTATGCATCTTGTGCGGTCAGAATCTAAGGGCTTGTGACTTGCCAGCTAGCCATCGGTCCCAAAACGTGCGCGATATGTGCGATCTCTTGCGCTGGGCAGATATGTTGTGACGCGACCTGGATGAATCCTGGGCTTTAAGCAACTCGATCGCGATCCACTCATCTGGGTGAGTTGGCACGACGCGCAAGTACATCTCGCCTGGTCTAAGGCCACTCTCATCTTCCTTCATCTTGTTTTTGACGCCGTAGATACATCGAGTGGATCTCCTGTCATGTGTTCCTTGATCTGAAAGCGCAAGAAGTCGTGAATGGCACGCAAGGCTTCAGAATTCTTCGTCGAGATAAGAATCATGCCGCCGCGCTCCGTCACTTTGAACGTGTAAGTAATTTCTGCCTTCAGTCGCTTCATGACTTCGGCGCCGGGCGGTGTCTGCGCATGCACTAACATAGGAATATCGAACTGTCCGTCGCTGAACATCATGGTTATATGACGAAAATGCATCCGAATCTGATCGCGGCTTTCTTTGTCTTTCGGATCATTCGCTTCAACCTGAATTGAACCTCCATCCTCGGCCAGCAGAAAATGATGAGTGGTCTTCGTATGATCAAAGCCCATCGCTTTATCGCCTCGCTCGTTCATTTCATCCATAGACTTCTGGCTCAGCTGCCCGTTAGTCGTCTGCGGCTTCTGCTGTCCATAGATAAATACCACCAGGCCCAAAGCGATTGTCAGGAGCAGAGCGGCATGGTAAATGTTGGTCTTGTTAATCATTTCTCTTTCTTCCTTTCTTTCTGACTGCGGGTTTACGTAAACGGAAGGTAGTTGATGGATTTCGACCATGGTTCGGACGAGCCAAAGCCTTAAGCAATCCGGCTTGATGACCGGGCGCGGTGTGTGCCAAACGCGTATCCCAATCATTTAGGGTCTGCCTGAGATCGTTACGAAGCTTCATCATTTCCTTCAAGTCGACTTCTATGTTCGAGAGCTTCTCGGCGGCAAGGTTTCTCACCCTCTGGCACGGAATGCCGCCACGATCAGCGACCTTGAAGACTTCGCTCAGTTCATCAAGCGTGAATCCCAGGGATAGCGCCTGTCTGATCATCCGCACCCGGAGAACAGCTTGCTTCGGATATTCACGATAACCATTGCCCGAACGCCGCGCTCGCTGTAATACGCCCTTCCGTTCATAATGACGAAGCGTATCTGGGCTCACGCCGGCTGCGTTTGCCAGTTCACCAATCCGCACATAGCCCGTCTTGGAATCGTTGTTGTTTTGCATTCGAGCATTTTATCGCTCGGGCCCTCGTTATCCATCAAGAGTCATGCTAAACCCTGTAATTAGTTCCAGGGTCAAGCACTTTTTTTATTATTTGCAGGCGGGAAGTCTGCGTGAAGCGAGCAGCGCGTCAGCCGTGGCTAGGTGGGCAACGTTGCCGACGGAACCGCGAAAAAGAAGTTTCCGGACTCTTTCAGTCTTTCCGATGTCCAGCAAACTTTATAGTCACGTTTGCCGTCGTCTCTGACAACACAACCTCGACGACCGGCCCGTGAAAGCGCAGTGTGAAATGGAAATGGTTGATGTTTCCGACTTCGTCATAGTCGAGTTGGAATGTGTCGTCGCTCTGCCACGAACCTTTTATGGCGACTGGCAGGCCATATCTGCCGCCGCCCGAACGGTGGGGCAGACCATCAACGCCGACGGCGTGAACTTCCTTACGGCCATCATTAAATTTGAGCGCCAGCGATGCTTCTGATTTCGAAGCGAAGCTAAGAGACATTTCTTGCAAGCCAATTGGATTTTGATCCAGCTCAAATGTTCTTCCAGATATCTCCCCGCTGATTTTCGGAAGGGCCGGTGTCGGTTTCGCAGGCGCGGGAGGTTGTGTCGCCTGTGTAATCTCGCTCGCCAAACGAGCCACGCCATTGGGATTCGCTGGGAGTGGCCGATTGGACTTGATAGCGGGAATGAGAAGTGCTCCCACATCGCCGGGTTCGAACCCGCCTCCTGTCATCACGGCTACCAAATTAAGCTCCGGTAAAACGGTGATTCTTTGGCCTCCGC
>DASQYL010000402.1:0-13572 GCA_035639235.1 Pyrinomonadaceae bacterium
CCCGCGGCAAGGCCGGATGGTGCATGCGCGCCAACAGCCGCGCCTCGCGCTCGAATTGCTTGCGCAATTTTTCTTCGGTAAAGAGCGTCTCTTTCAGCGCCACAGTTGTATCCAAACGCTCGTCAACTGCCTCGTACACGGCACCCATGCCGCCTTGTCCAAGCTGGCGCACGATCCGATAACGTCCCTGTAAAATTGTTCCCTCGGTGAGCATTACAACTAACTATAAGAACTGGCAGTCTAACATTCCGTCCAACGCAAGGCCAACGCGAATAGTTTCATTCTTTGGCTGAATCGCACGCCTACTATTCATCAGTTCTTAAGACGAGCCGCAGCCGCGATTAGTCTTTGATCATTGGTACTTTCAGCGTATGCTAACCGCGCCATGAGCACCCCGATTAAGTTCGATCAAGAGGGCGATGTCATAGACATCACTCCAAAAAAACCGCGCCGCGGACGTTGGAAATGGTTCGTCCTGGCGGCAATTGTTATTCTGCTCGTCATCGCGTCCCGAGCGGTTTCAATTTATATCTCCGCCGCCTGGTTCGGTTCGCTCGGATACTCATCCATCTTTTGGTTCATCTTTCGCGCCAAGCTGCAACTGTTCCTAATCTTTTTCGTTCTCACCACCGTAATTCTCCGCGCCGCCTTTTGGCTGATTGAACGCGCTTTTGGTTCATTCACCTTCGATCGTCGCACTGTCTTCATCAACCAACAGCCGGTCAATTTCTCACCCGGTCGGCTGTTGCGGCCGTTGGCATGGATCGTCTCGGTGATCGCCGGGCTGGTCTTCGGATTTGGGATGCGCGAATCGTGGCGTAGCTTTGCCTTATATTTTCATCAAGCGCCCACTAATCAGGCCGATCCAATTTTCGGAAAGTCCATCGGTTTTTATCTGTTTACGCTGCCGGTCTATGACGCGATTAGCTCCTGGGTCCTGGCACTAGCATTCATCAGCATGATCGGCGCAATAATTTATGCCGCCTTGGCAATGACGCAACAGGGCCTGTCGAAATCTGGTGATTCAACTAGGGCACGACGTACCAGTTTTGCAACCGTCTCGATTCCTCTGGCTGCTTGGTTGATTCTTTTGGCGTGGCGTTTCGTGCTTTCGCGTTACCCGTACCTTTGGGAAGATCACCAGATTTTTTCCGGCGTTACCTATGTCGAAGCAAATCATCTGCTTCCGGCTTACGTGTGGGTCGCGATTGCGCTAATTCTCGCCGCGTTAATTTGTCTCGTCAACGGTTTTGCGCTGCGAAAGGTGCGGCTGCTGATTGTCGCGCTGGCGATTCCGATCGCCGTCTATGTCGTCGGCACGATCATAATTCCCGCGTATGTCACCAGCTTCATCGTGAAGCCCAACGAACTCGGTCGCGAAACGCCTTACATCACGCACAACATCGCTGCGACCCGCGCCGCGTACGGCATCGAGAAGATCGAGCAAAGAAACTTCGAAGCGAATACGACGCTTGATGCTCCCGATTTACAAGGCAATCGCGCTACGTTGGACAACATTCGCCTCTGGGATTGGCGAGCGCTGAAAGACACGCTGCAACAAATCCAGGCTATTCGCACCTACTATGATTTCACCGACGTCGACGTCGATCGATACGTCATCAGCGGGCAGAAACGCCAGATGATGATCGGAACGCGCGAAATCAATGTCGACAAGCTGCCCGAGTCTTCCCGTAATTGGGTCAATGAAAAACTGATCTATACGCACGGATATGGCATCACGATGAACACTGCGAACGAGTTCGACTCAGAAGGCATGCCTAAGTTCGTCGTGTCCAACATGCCGGTAGAATCAACCGCCGCGGAAATTAAACTGACGCGCCCTGAAATCTATTTTGGTCAGGAAACCAATCACGATGTTTACGTGAAAACCAAGCGGATGGAATTCAACTATCCGCAGGGCGAAACTAACAACCTCACCTCTTATGAAGGAACTGGCGGCATCGTCGTCGGAGGATATTTCAAGCGCTGGCTGCTCGCGTGGGCCCTCGACGATTTGACGAAGCTTCCGTTTTCGGATGACGTGACGCCGTCGAGCCACGCGCTCATTCATCGAAACATTCGCGAGATTGTCGACGGAGTCGCGCCCTTTCTCGTCTATGACAACGATCCGTACATGGTGGTCAATTCCGAAGGGCGACTGTTCTGGATTATCGACGCCTTCACTGAAAGCGCGAATTATCCTTACTCGCGCCATTACCAGGCCGGGGATAAGAACGTCAATTACATTCGTAACAGCGTGAAGGCGGTCGTCGATGCTTACAACGGCACTACTACCTTCTACGTGTTCGATTCCACAGATCCTTTGATTCAGACTTATCGCGCAATCTTTCCGACGCTTTTCAAAGATCAGAAAGACATGCCGGCGGATCTGCGCGCGCACGTGCGCTACCCCGAAACTCTGATTAAGACCCAAGCCGAGGTTTTCGCGCTGTATCACACCCAGGACACGAACTCGTTCTTCCAACGCGAGGACCTTTGGAACGTGGCCCGGCAATCCGCAGCCAACCAGGACAAGCAACAGCAGCAACCAGAACCATCGATCGAACCTTACTTTGTGCTGATGCAATTGCCCGGCGAAAAAGAGGGGCTTGAATTTGTAGAGATTCTTCCGTTCACGCCGTCAAACCGCAACAACATGATCGGATGGATTGCTGGTCGATGTGATGGCGACGCGTACGGTTCTCTGCTCGGATACAACTTTCCCAAGTCGCGGCTCGTCGATGGCCCCGCGCAAATCGAAGCGCGCATCGACCAAAACGCTCAACTTTCCGGCCAGTTCACGCTTTGGAATCAACAAGGTTCGCACGTGCAACGCGGCCACCTGCTCGTCATTCCCATCGGCCGTTCGCTGCTGTACGTCGAACCAATTTATCTCAAGGCAGAACGAAGCCCGATGCCCGAGTTACGCCTGGTGGTGCTGGCAACGCAGGATCGTCTCGCCTACGGCGCCAATTTCGACGAGGCGCTCGCGAACCTTTTTGGCGAGGCCGCAACCAAACCAACGGCCGCTGAGAACAAAGCGGCAACGCCGCCGGCAAACCCGAATGCATCGCCGCAACCCGGTCAGTTGCCGCCGGCAACAGCGACCGTGCATCAACTAATCAATCGCGCTGTCCAGGAGTTTGATGAATATCAACGATTGACGTCTGAGGGTAAGTTGGGCGAGGCGGGAAAGAAATTGGAAGAACACAAACGGACGTTGGAAGAATTACGGAAAGCAGCCGGCAAGCAACAATAACTACTTAATCTTCTCCTGAACTTTCTTCGCCTCGGCGATAGCGTCATCGTATTCGGGCTTGTAATCGGGCGAGGGTTTCATCGCCATTAATATTTCAATCTGCTTACGTGCATCCTCGTTGCGATGAGCTTCGGCGTATGCTGCGGCAAGTTTAGCGCGCATCTCTTCGTTGTCCGGTCCGACCTTGATTCCCTTTTCCAAATACCCAATAGCTTTGTTGACATCTCCTCCTAGTATCTTCGGCGCCTCGAGATAGACTTCGCCCAGGACCATGTAGGCACTGCCGGCTTGATAGCTCTCGTCAATCTTCAGAACGGTTTCCATTTCTTGTTTGATGTCGTCGACTTCCGCGAGCCCAGCAAGAGTGCTAATCTGTGCGTTCCCGCCGTAGTTCGCGCCTAACCAAAAGTGGCCGTCTGCTTTATCAGGTTGTAGTCGAATGGCTAATTTGCCTGATTCGATTCCATCTCGAAATGCCTTCGTCTGTTCGGTCGATTCGGTGGTGTGAGATCCCAGGAAGTAGTTGTATTTCGATAAGCGCCACGCTACTTCGTAGTTCGTTGGATCATCCGCCTGGGCCTGTCGCAACTCCACAATTGCCTGACGCACCTTCACCAAGTCGGCCCTTTGGGCATAGAGACTGTCGGATGCAGAAATGGACTCGCTCACGGGTTTGACAAAGGCCCGATCACCCGTCGCGGTAGCGGCTTTTCGACATGAAATCGCGCCCAATCCTAAACCAATAACCGCGATGCAAATGCCAGTTTTCCTTAGCATTTCGTCGCAATTTAGAGGTCCGGGCGTCATATTGTATAGTTGTCGCATACACACTCCAATTGCATTTCGTTTTGCTTCGCGCCTAAGGTATATCCGCATTAGCCTCGGGCCGATCAGTCGAAAAAGACACCGTGACAGCAGCCGCCTTTTACGATCTTGAGGGAACTCTAGTCAGCACCAATCTGGTGCACACTCTCGGTTTTTATGCGCGCAACCAACCGACTCTGCTTCGCAGCTTTACCAAGAGCGCAACGACGTTGTTGAGCGTTCCTTTGTTCGCGGTCAGCGATCAGTATAGCCGAAAAGTCTTCAACGATCTCTTCTTCAAACGTTACAAAGGCGAAACTGAAGATCGGATGCGCTTCTTTGCCGACGAGTTGTTCCACGATGTCCTGAAGCCGGCGGTCTATCCGGGAGCATTTGAATTGATCGAGAAGTCGCGCAGCCTCGGTTTGCGACAGGTGGTAGTGACCGGCGCGCTGGACGTGTCGGTTAAGCCGCTAATGGCGTATCTCGAAATTGATGACTACGCCTCTAATCGTCTTGAGTTCGTAAAGGGCGTGGCGACCGGCAGACTGTTGCCGCCGGTGCTCGCCGCGGCGACCAAGGCCTCGTGGATTCGCACGTTTGCCGAGCGCGAAGGCATCAATCTCAGCGACTCGTTCGCTTATTCAGACAGCATGAGTGATTTGCCGATGCTTTCGATCGTGGGACATCCAGCCGCGGTAAACCCGGATCTCCGTTTACGACAAACTGCTCTTCATCATGATTGGCCGATATTGAATTTGAAATAGTCAGTCGTCAGTCGTCCCATCGTCAGTTGATTCAACTGACCACTGACCATTGATCACTGACCACCGACACTGACTATGGCTCTCCAACTACGACGCAAGACCCACGAATCGATCGTTTACATCGACAGTGACAGCGCGCCGCGCGTGATGCCTTCGGGCGAAGACTTCATCCTTGAAGACTTACCGATTGGGACGCGCGTGTTGTATCCGAATCCGCCGCTTAAGGGACTGCCGAATCGAGAAGCGGCAATTCGCTATGCGCTGAATCATCCGCTTGAATCCGATCCGTTGTTCGCGCAATTGGAACCCGGCATGAAAGTCACGGTTGCGGTTGACGACATCAGTTTGCCGCTGCCCCCGATGGCCACGCCTGACATTCGCCAGACCATGCTCGAAGTCGTGCTCGATATGTTGGCTGCCAATGCCATCGACGACGTGCACATCATCATCGCGAATTCCCTGCACCGAAAGATGACCTCGTGGGAAATGAAGCGCATGGTCGGGCAGAAGATTTACGATGCGTACTTTCCTGACCGCTATTACAACCATGATGCCGAATGGAAAGAAGGCATGGTGAAGATTGGCGAGACTAAGCACAAGGAACCGCTTTATCTGAACCGTCGCGCAGCCGAAAGCGACCTGCTCATCTATTGCAATATTAATTTTGTGCCGATGGACGGCGGGCACAAGTCAGTAGCAGTGGGTCTTTGCGATTACGAATCGCTGCGCGCGCATCACGAGCCGCAAACGATTCGCGATTCAGACAGCTATATGGACCCGGCGCGTTCGGAACTGGCGAACAAGTGCAAGCGTTTGGGAAAACTTGTGGACGAGCACCTCAACGTCTTTCACATCGAAACCGCCATCAACAATCGCATGTACAAAGGCGACATGGATTTTCTTTTGAAGAACGAAGACGACTTCACGGCCTTCGATCGGATGAAGTTCGAAGCCATGCGTTACACCATGAGCAAGTTGCCGCGGGCCGCACGCCGCAAGCTGCTCCATTCACGCCCGTCGCAATATGAAATGACCGCGTGTTATGCCGGCAAGACTGAACCCGTGCATGCGAAGATCATCGAGAAAGGTTTTCAGCAGTACGCGATTCCGGTGCGCGGCCAGGCCGACATTCTTATCACGGGCATTCCCGATATTTCGCCTTACAACGTGTACTCGATTTTGAATCCGCTGCTGGTCCAGGTGATGGGGCTTGGCTATCACTTCAATTTCTATCGCAATAAGCCGCTGTTGAAAAAGGGTGGTGTGCTAATCATTCACCATCCCTGTTATGACCAGTTCGATCACAACCATCACCCGAGCTACATCGAATTTTTTAATCGCCTGCTGCCCGAATCGCGCGATGCTTTTTATCTCCGCGAAAAATACGAACGCGAATTCGCGAACAACCCGAGCTATGTCGAGATGTATCGCCGCGGCAACGCTTATCACGGCGCGCATCCTTTCTTCATGTGGTATTGGGGGGAGAACGGACGGCAACACGTCGGCAAAGTCATTGCCGCAGGCGCGGAGAACGCGCATGTCCCCGAGATGTTGGGCTGGGAACGCGCCGACAATCTTACGGAAGCAATTGCGATGGCGCGCACTTACATGGGAAGTTCCGCGGAGATAACGATGTTGCATCAGCCGATGATTGGAATCGCTGATATGGAATAGTTTGATTCCCCTCTCGCAAGAGGAGAGGCGCGCGACATGATTAATATCGCCATCAAGCCGGTTTTGTTTCGCGCCATCGCGTTTGCCAGCACACTAATGCTGTCGCTGACGATCGTCGGCAATCTTGCGAAATTTAAAGAGCGACGGCAGCAATACTTTTCTGAAGCCGCGATCGACGGAAACGTGAGTCGCATGAGCTGGCTCAGAATGGCCGGCGTCAACGTCAACGCGCACGGTGATTATCCGCCACTGTTGTTGGCTGCGCGTGAAGGACGCGTGAATGCGGTGCGATACCTGCTCGATCAAGGCGCGGATGTAAATGCGCGCGACTTTGCGGGCAACACGGCGCTGGACGAGGCGACGTATTACGCGCAGGTTCCCGTTATCAAAGAACTGATCGCGCGCGGCGCGAGTGTCAATGCTCTTGCGAACGGCGCCACCGCCCTCGATGTCGCACTTAATCGTAACGATAGCGCGGTGATCGATTTGCTCAAGCATTATGGTGGACTACAAGCCAGCGAGTTGAAGTGAAGATGACGACAAAGCTGTCACCAAGTGAAATCTTCAACGGCCGCAGGATCTTCTTGATCGGCGGGACGGGGTTTCTTGGCAAAGTTACGTTAAGCATGCTGTTGCACCGGTTCGCGAACATCGGACGCGTGTATGTGACGGTGCGCGCGCGTTCACAGGAAGAATCCGAGACGCGTTTTTGGAATAACGTGATTTCCGCCGAGCCGTTCGATCCGGTACGCGAGCGCTACGGTCGGGCGTTCGAAGATTTCATTCGCGACAAAGTCGCAATCGTCGGCGGCGACATCGCCGATGACAACCTCGGCTTCACCGAAGAAGAGGCCGACCGCATCGCGAAGGACATCGACGTCATCATCAACTCTGCCGGCAACGTGACGTTCAATCCGACTTTGGAAAGCGCGTTGCGCACCAACGTCGTCGGCACGCAGAACGTGATTGCCTTCGCCAAACGGATGCAGCGGCCATGCCTGGTCCATATATCGACGTGCTTTGTGGCCGGAAACCGATCGGGTCCAGTTTGGGAAGACGATCAGGTAGTCGGATATTTCCCGCGAAAAAATGAATTAAAAGGCGTGGAGTTTTCGGTCCAGCAGGAGATCGCCGATTGCGCCAAGATGGCCGAGCGGGCCCGCGCAGAAGCAAAGGATGCGATGCGTGTCGCGCAATTTCGCGAACTCGCGCGCAAACGGTTGAACGAAGAAATGCGTGACTCAGACGATCCGGACGCGCTCGGTTTAGCCGTCGCGCGCGAACGAAAGGTTTGGACTCGTAATCGTCTGACTGAACTCGGCGTCGAGCGCGCGAAGTTCTGGGGCTGGCCCAACATCTACACTTACACAAAATCGCTGGGCGAACAGTTGGTGGCAGCTGAGACAGAAATTGTTCGCAGCATCGTCCGGCCATCGATCGTCGAATCAGCCAAGGTCTATCCCTTTCCGGGTTGGAACGAAGGTTTCACGACCACCGCGCCGATCATTTTCATGACCATGAAAGGGCAGCGGCAACTACCGGCAAATCCGAAACTCATTCTGGACATTACTCCAGTCGATCAAGTTGCCGCGGTGATGCTCGCGGTCGCCGCCGAGGCTTGCGTCGAAGAACCCAAGCTGGTCCATCAGGCGGCCACCGGCGATTCGAATCCAAATGACATGGAGCGGATCATCGGCCTGGTTGGCCTGTTTGCGCGGCAACAGGAATTAGAAAAGAAAGAGGGGCTGCGAATCTTCCGCGAAATCTCAGCGCGTATCGAACCTTTTCGGGTCTCGCCGGAACGATTTGAGGCAACCTCACTTCCGATGATGAACAATGCCGCGAAGAAAGTCTCTTCATTGCTCGATAGAGCGAAGCCGCGTTGGGGCGGCGGGCGTTACGAAGGCGTCATCAATCGGATGAAGCAAACCGTCGATCGCGTCGAAGAACAAACCCGCGAAGCGAAAGAAGCCTTCGAGATGTTTCTTCCATTCACCGTGGAGAATGCCTACGTCTTTCGTTGCGATAACGTGCGCGCGTTATTCAATCGGATCAGCGAAGACGAAAAGCGATTGCTGACCTGGGACCCGGAGAGGTTCGACTGGTACGACTATTGGATGAACATCCACATGCCGGGTTTGAAGAAATGGGTGTTGCCGACGCTCGAAGAAGACATGCGCGCACAACCGAAGCGTGTCTACACTTATCGCGATCTGCTCGAAATGTTCGAGACGACCACCAAACGTCATGCAACGCGCGTGGCGATGCGAATCGAACGTGACGGACACAAGGAGCAATATACTTACGAAGATTTGCGCGAGCTGGCGACGCGCGCAGCGGCGTTCTTTGCGAGTCAGGAAATTAAGAGCGGCGACCGCGTAATGCTTTTCAGTCACAACGCGCCCGAATGGGGCATGACTTACTTCGGCGTGCTCAAAGCCGGCGCGACTTGCATTCCTGTCGATCCCGAAAGCTCGACAGAAGAAGTCGTCAACTTCGCGCGCGCCGGCGAAGCATCGGGGATCGTCATTAGCGACAAGCTGAAGACTGAACGATCGTCTCTACCTGAACAATTGAAAACAGCAGGACTGGATAAAGTTCGGATTTGGACCTTCGATCAAGTTTTCGAACTTGTCGATGAGAAAATCGAAAAGGATCGCGTGTCGTTTTTGCCGGCGCGCGTAATAGCGCAATCGGTTGCTTCGCTTATCTTCACCTCGGGCACCACCGGCCGGCCGAAAGGCGTGATGCTTTCGCATCGCAATCTGACGAGCATGGTCTCGATGCTGTCTTCGGTGTTCGACATGGACACGAGCGACGGCGTGCTATCGGTGCTGCCGCTGCATCACACTTTTGAATTCTCGACTGGGTTTTTGACGCCCTTAAGCCGCGGCGCGCAAATAACCTATCTGCCTGAGTTGAGCAGCGAGTACTTGGCGAAAGCAATCAAGAATGGTCACGTGACCGGCATGGTCGGCGTGCCCGCGCTCTGGGAATTACTGCATCGCCGCATCAAGAATCGCCTGCACGATCGCGGGAAGTGGGTCGGCGAGGGCGCGGACTTGCTAATCAAATTCAACGCGTGGTTGCGCGACAATACGCCGCTGAATTTTGGCCAGATGCTGTTCTATCCGATCCACGAAGGTATGGGTGGACGCATTCGCTATTTCATCAGCGGTGGTTCGGCGTTGAATGAAAAAGTACGGCGTGACTTTCAGGGACTTGGCCTCACGATTCTCGAAGGTTATGGGTTGACCGAAGCTTCGCCGGTACTCACTGTGACTCGTCCGGAGAATCGCGTGCTGTCCGGCACCGTTGGCCGGTCGCTGCCGGGTGTCGAGATTCGGATTGCTGAACCCGACAGTTCGGGTGTGGGGGAAGTCATCGCGCGCGGTCCGAACGTCATGCTTGGTTACTTCGGCAACGAGGAAGCAACGCGAAAAGCGCTGGTCGATCGCTGGCTCTACACTGGCGACCTCGGCCGGTTGGATGAGGAGGGCAATCTTTATCTCGTCGGCCGATCGAAGGATATCATCGTCGATACCAACGGCAAGAATGTTTATCCCGACGAAGTCGAAGAGGTCTATCAGGATTCGCCTTACATCAAAGAATTGAGTGTGATTGGCTTACCCGACGGCATCGGCGAGAAAGTCGCGTGCATGGTCGTGCCGGACGTCGAATTCGACATCTCACTTTCGCGCGCCGACTTGCGTCAAAAGATCGAAGAGCACTTTCGCGACGTCTCGGCCAAGCTGCCTTATTACAAACGCGTGAAACTACTGCATTTCACAGATGACGAATTACCGCGCACGGCGACGCGCAAAGTCAAACGTCCCGAGGTTCTGAGGATGATGCAGCAAATGGAAGACCGAACGCGCGGAGGCGAGACGCGTAGCGAAGAAATTAGCGAAGACGCGGCGTGGCTAATCGAAATCGTGGCGTCGGTTTCGAATCGAACGCGCGATGAAATTTCGATTGGCACACGCCTCGGCGATCTCGGGTTCGACAGTTTGATGTTTGTCGAACTGGCCCAGGCGATTGAAAACGCCGGCGGATCGCTGACGGCGCCGGAGCGTCTTAACGAAGTGCAGGACGTGCGCGAATTGTTGGCGGTCGTCACGCGTCAGGCGCCGCAGTCCGGACGCCGCGAGAGTTCACGTCTGCGGCTCGAACCGGAAAAAGACGAAGAGATTCACATTCCCGACTTTCTGAAGACCATCGGTGGCAAGACCGTAAGTCTGGCGCAACGTGCGCTTTACGAGCGTTTGCTGCGAACGAAATATGAGGGACGTTCGAACATTCCTTATCACACAAATTTCATCGTGGCAGCGAACCACGCTTCGCACCTTGACATGGGTTTGGTGAAGATGGCCCTCGACGATGCCGGCGAAGATCTAGTCGCGCTGGCGGCAGCAGACTATTTCTTTGACACAAAATATAAGCGCGCCTATATGGAAAACTTCACGAATCTGGTGCCGATGGAGCGCAGCGGATCGTTACGACAATCGCTGCGACACGCGCGCGCTTACCTCGATCGTGGTTACAACGCGCTGATCTTTCCGGAAGGCACGCGCTCGATGAGCGGACAGATGGCGGACTTCAAACCGGTGATTGGTTATCTCGCATTGGCCGCGCGCGTGGGCATCCTGCCGATACACCTGCAAGGAACGTACGATGCATTTCCGAAAGGCTCGGCGCTGCTGAAGAGTCGCGACGTGAGCGCACTCATTGGCCGCTTTATCGACATTGACGAACTTGAGGCGATGACGAAAGGGCTGCCCCGCGCGGAGGCTTATCGATTGATCGCGGCGCGCGTGCGTCATGACGTAGTGAATCTTCGCGATCGCACTAATTTGAAATTCGACCCGTCGGAGATTCACGAGCAGTGGCAAAGCGAGCGTCGCGCGGGCAAGCTGCGGATTGAAGCGAGCGACGAAGAGTTCGCGGCCGCGCAGGCTTGAGAATAGTCCGCAGATTACACAGATTACACAGATTAGAAAGCCTTCTGAAGTTAATTGAGAGAGTCATGTTGATGCTTAACGAATCTGAATTGCCTATCTGCGTAATCTGCGTAATCTGCGGATAACTATTCTATGCCAACCAAGACCCCAAAGAAACGCACCGCCGCGATCGTGCCCAAGAAGAGCACGAAGCGTCACGCTGCCGTCGTCAAGAAAGTTTCGCCGACTACTTTGATTACCGGGGGGACCGGATTTCTCGGCGCGCATCTCGTGCGGCAACTGGTCGACTCCGGCGCGAAAGACATTCGCGTCATGGCCACTTCGGTTCCGGAATGGCTCACGGATCTGGGTGTCGATACGTTCGAAGGATCGGTGACGAATGAGGACGACGTTGCGCGCGCGCTCGAAGGCGTAAGCGAGATTTATCACCTAGCCGGCAAAGTCTCGCGCGACAAGGACAACGCTCGCGAAATGTACAAGCTCCACGTCGACGGCACGCGCATGATTTGCGACGCGGCGAAGTCAGCGGGCGTGAAAACAATGGTACTCGCGTCGAGCAGCGGTACGATCGCCGTCAGCGAAAATGCTGATGAGGTTGCCGACGAAACCTACTCCCCGCCGCTCGACGTCATTTCGCGCTGGCCGTATTACGCGAGCAAAGCTTACCAGGAGATGGCGGCCCTCGAGCGATTCAGCGGCAAAGGACTGCGGCTCGTGATCATGAACCCAAGTCTGCTGCTTGGCCCAGGCGACGATCGTCTCAGCTCGACCAAGGTAGTGCTGGATTTCATGGCGAGAAAAATCAGCGCGGTACCGAACGGCGGGTTGAATTTCGTCGACGTACGCGACACCGCGCAAGCCTTTCGCGTAGCGATGCAAAAAGGACGTCACGGCGAGCGCTACCTCCTCGGCGCGGTCAATTGGACGTTTGTGAAATTCTTCGATCGGCTGGAGCGTCTGACGAAGATCGCTTCGCCGCGTTTGGCGTTCCCTTCCAAATTCGCCGTTGCCGGCGCGCAGCTCATCGACTCGCTCTTTCGGCAATGGAACTTCACCTCTCCGGTACAAGCCGACGAAGTCGAGATGGCCGAATACTACTGGTACTTCAAATCCAACAAAGCGAAACGCGAGCTCGGATTTACCGCGCGCGATCCCGGCGATACATTGAACGATACGGTGCAGTATCTGCGAGAGAATTTTCTGGGCGGTAAGTGATTTCTCTAGCCCAGCCGTTCACGGCTGGGTTGCCAACAACAGACTAAATATCGAAGCCTCATTAAGGAGGCTTTCAATACCAATCTCATTTTTTCCCAGCCGTAAACGGCTGGGCTAGATAAAATGAATAATCATCGAAGCATCAAATCGCGCCCAACTGCCGATACATCTTCATAAAATCGAAGTTGTTCCAGGCTTCGACGATTTTTCCGTCTTTGATTCTAGTAATCGTCATACCGGTAAACTCAACCGGCGAGTTGGTCGCGGCGAAACCCAGATGGTCGCCCGTGTGCTTGCCGCGCACCGAACAGCGAGTCGCGACCAGATCGCCTTCCGCAATCTGATCCTCAATCACAACTTCGATGTCGGGAAAGGCGCCGCGGAATTGTGAATGAAACGGCAGGAATTCCGCCGGGCCACGCAACGGTTTCGCTGGATCGTCCGAGAGACCGTGCGCGATGCCGTCGTCTGCGAACATCTCGGCGATCCTATCGACGCGGCCTTCGTTCCATACTTCTTTGAACCAATGGCGCATGAGAGTTTTGTTTGCTTCCAGGTTACGCTCTTTCATAACAACCTCCGTGAAAAGTGTCAGAATCCCGGCCGTAAAGGAGGGCACCATTTCGCGGCTGGCCCTTGCTGACGCGCGGGCTTCTGACACCAACACTCAAGTTATCAACTTGCATCCTTACTTTTCGTCGATATGAAATTTATGCAGGAACCGATGCACTATTGGCGACAGCACCACGCCCATGATGCCGATGAACATCAGGCCGCTGAATAGAGCATAAAGCGAGGCGAAGACTTTCGCGGCATCTCCTTTCAGTTCATTCACCGGACCCATGCCACCGAGAATCATTGAAGACTCCAGCAGCGAATCGACAAAGCCAAA
>DASQYL010000403.1:0-2090 GCA_035639235.1 Pyrinomonadaceae bacterium
GCGCGTGCCGAGTTGCGCCGAAAGATTTCGCGGCAACAAAAATTGCTGCAGCGGCTCGAGCGGGATCTGCGTCTTCACCAGAATCCGCAACAGTACAAGCGCATCGGCGATTTGTTGCTGGCAAACCTCAGCACGGCGAAACGACACTCCGATCGTGTGACCTTGATCGATTATTTCTCGGAAGGCGCGCCCACAATCGAGATCGAAATAGATGACAACACTACGCTTCAGGAGGAAGCCGCGCGGCGATTCGCGTTCTACGCAAAATCGAAACGCGCCGTCCAGCAGATCAATTCGCGCCTCGAAATTGCGAAGGCTCAGTTGGGTGAACTTGAATCAGCGCAGCAATCGCTTGAAGCAACCGGCAATCTCGTAGGCTTTGAGTCACCAGCGACAATTGAGCAAAGAACCAAAGCGGCGGCGGCAAAAGAATCAAATCGAATTAAAGGGGCTCGCCGTTATGTCTCATCCGATGGATTCGAAATTCTGGTCGGACGCACCGCGCAAGACAACGATCGTCTGACTTTCAAAGTCGCCCAGCCGAACGATCTATGGCTGCACGCCGCCGACTGTGGCGGTTCGCACGTGGTGGTGCGAAACTCAACTCGCAAAGAGTTTCCGCAGCGCACGCTGATCGAAGCGGCGCAACTAGCCGCATACTTTTCGCAGGCGAAGAAAGATCCAAAGGTCGATGTCCATTACACTCAACGCAAGTTCGTCTCCAAGATCAAAGGCGCCAAGCCGGGACTCGTTCGCCTCCAACGATTCAAGAACATCACCGTGCAACCAACTGAAGCTGTAAGCCGTATATGAACGGCTTGATCGCCGATAAGGAGAATGATGACCTCTCGAATAGACCGTCGTAATTTTCTTCAAGGCGCAATCGCTACCGGAGCATTCGTTGTCGCTGCGCGCGCCCGCGCGTTGGCGTTACCGCAGGATCGTCATTTCGCGCCGGTCAAAGTATCGGCGGACCGTGTCATTCGCGAAGTGGTGGGCTTGCGGCCTTATCGTGACGAAGGTTTCGTAATCGCGACCGAACGGGTCGCAGAAAAAATAATCATCCACAATTATGGGCACGGTGGCGCGGGCATCACACTCTCATGGGGAACAGCATCACTGGCGGCTGATTTGTTGTCGGCGCCCGGCGTGATGGATACGGCGCTAATGGCGCATTCGCGGCGGCCTCTGACTCCGCACTTCGCAGTGCTTGGTTGCGGCGTCAACGGACTTTCGACCGCGCGCCTGCTGCAGCGTCGTTACGGCAATGCGGGAGCGGCGGTCACGATCTACGCGAAAGATCTGCCGCCGAACACGACCTCGAATATCGCAGGTGGGTTTTGGTCGCCGACCTCTGTGTTTAATGAAAGCGCAATCTCCGCGCAGTTTCGTCAACAATTTCGCCAGGCCTGCCATCTTTCAAACCGGGCCTTCCAATTGCTCGCCGGGAGCGAATACGGCGTCCGCTGGATCGAAACATACGAACTCATCGTTAATGAGGCAAACCTCACCCGTGAACTCCCGGGCGGAAACGAGCTCTACCCCGCGCAGACATTCATCGCGATCCGGATCATTATTTCGGCTACAAGTTTGTACGTCACTACAGCACGATGCTGATCGAGCCGCAAACTTATCTAAACGCTCTGCTGCGCGACTTTTATGTCGCGGGCGGCAAAGTGGTCGTTAAGGAATTACACGATCGCCGTGAACTGATGCGACTGCCCGAACGAGTCATCTTCAACTGCACCGGCCTCGGCGCGCGCGCGTTGTTCGATGATAGGAAACTTGGTCCAATTCGAGGGCAGTTAGAGATTCTCATACCACAGCCGGAGGTCGATTATTGTTATCACAGCAGTGGCTACATGTTTCCGCGTCACGACGGGATCGTGCTGGGCGGCACGTTCGATCATGACGACTGGTCGCTGGAGCCGCGCGCAGATCAACGCGATTGGATTCTCTCCACCCACAAGGAAGTCATGAGCGCCTTAAAATCGTGATCGTTCAGGTGGCTCCGGCCAGCGTCAGTCCTTTAACATTCGATCGCTGGGCCAATAACGCATCCAAAGACCATCTGCCCGGACCGGCGATTA
>DASQYL010000404.1:0-5984 GCA_035639235.1 Pyrinomonadaceae bacterium
GGGATAGGCCGGCGCGGTCAACGGTTCGCCCGCCAGCGGTGTCGTGCTGAATTCAAATTCGAAGTCGCGCGACCACTGATAGCGAAACTCGTTGATCAGCGTCGAGGTCAAATTCGAGGCCAATCTCACATTGACGGAGTCGTCATTGACGAAGTCGTCGCCGAAGGTTGCTCTGCCGTTCGTATTTGTCGGTTGGGTTTGAATGCCGTTTGGCGAAGCCCAACGAAAGCGATTGTAGGTAACCGTTAGCGTATTCGATGAATTCAGGTTGAAATCCACCTTCGGCATGAAGATCCGCTGGTTACCTTTGCGCACGTTCGGTCCGGTTTCGCTATTCAGAAAATTCAAGACTGAATTGATTTGCGCGGCGGAAAGATTACGCGTGGGCGCTACAAGTGACTGCGTGACCTGGGTCGAAGTGCAACCAGTTCCGACAGCCGTACACTCATTTACGAAGCCGCCTTGGCTGGTTAGCGCCAGAAATGCCGGATTGCTAAAGATTCCCAAGCCGGGGAAGTTGCGTCGCACTTCATCGTAATTGAAAAAGAAAAACGCTTTGTCTTTCTTGATTGGCCCACCGATGTCTCCGCCAAAGGTGTAGCGAGTGTCGGGCGCCTTATAAGCACTTCGACTAACTGTTCCAGTGCCGGTATCGAACGCAGTGATGAAGCTGAGCGGATTGCGCGTGCCCAGACGGTTGTCGCGATCAAAAAAGAACGCGTCGCCGTGAAGCTGGTTGGTGCCGCTCTTGGTGACAGCGTTGGTGACGCCGCCCGCGGCGCGGCCGTACTCTGCCGAATAGTTCGAGGTGTTGACCTGGAACTCGCGGATCGCGCGTTGGCTGACCACGTAATTGATACGCGTGCGGCCTCGCTCTTCAGAAAAGAACGCCTGGTTGTTGTCGCCGCCGTCTACGGTGTTGTTGTTAAGCAGTCCGGAAATGCCCCGGAAACTGATCAGACCAAAGTTCGCGTCCGGAACGGTTCCGGGTGTCAACAGCGCGAAGTTTGACCAGCGCGCGCCGTTAATCGGCAACTCGCTAATCGAGGTCTGATTCATGTTCGAGGAAAAGTCCTGCTGCGTGGTGTTGATAACCGGGGCCTCTGCAGTTACTTCAACCGTGCCGCCAACCGCCTGAATCGTAAGACCGACATCGAGAGTAGTTTCGCGACCGACCTCGACGATCGACTTGGCGGTATAAGCTGCGAATCCGGAACCGTTGACGGTCACCGTGTATTCGCCTGGCTGAAGATTTGCCACTTTGAATTGACCGTTGTCGTCGGTGGTAGCGTTCTCTGCCTTGCCCGTCCCGTTATTCGTCACGGTGACGGTCGCTCCAGTAACGACCTTTTTGGTCGGGTCAGTGACAGTGCCGCCGATAGCTCCGGTGACGGTGGACTGTCCTAGTGCCATCGCGCAAAACGCGAAGACGAGCACAGGGGTAAAACATACTCGTAAAAATTTACTCATAACAGGAGAACTCCTTAGGGAAATCAGTATCGTTGAGAACTTGAAGCACGCGAGCCGTCGCACGCCCTCTTTTTGGAAATTCCGAAAACTTTTTGGACTGCTTCTGACGAAGGATTGACTGCGAAAAAATGCAGAACGCGGTTTCTATCATGACGAGCGTTGGCTGCGCAAGCATAAATCAACAGTAGCCGGTATTTCTTTTTGTAACCTTGCGCCAGTTTGAATCCCGCAAACATGCGTCTATTTCGAGGCTAAACAAACGTTACTTTTCGCAAACATTGTGCCTTAAACCGTTTGCGAAACCCGATGCTTTAACCCACAGAGTTTGTGCGCCTGTTAAGGTCGGCGTAACCAGTTACGCACTGTCTGCGCACGAGATTTTGGATAATCTATGAAAATCGCAATTGCGCTTCCCGCAGCGATTAATTTGCGTTATCGGCGAGATCAGCAAACCGCCGTGTTCGCAGACAAAATTCTGAAGCGTCAAATGCGCTCGCAGATGATCGCGATGCCCTGCCCGCCTCCGATGCACGCGGTCGCCAAACCATAACGACCGTTTCGCCGGCGCAGTTCAAGCAAGAGCGTCAGCACCAGACGAGTGCCGGTCGCGGCCAACGGATGACCGAGCGCAATCGCTCCGCCATTGACGTTTGTCTTGGCGCGATCCAAGCCTAATTCTTGTTCGACCGCGAGATACTGCGCCGCGAACGCCTCGTTCACTTCGACGAGATCCATGTCGGACAATTTCAGGCCCGCTTTCTCCAGCGCCTGTAGCGACGCCGGCACCGGACCAATGCCCATGTATTCAGGTTCGACGCCGACATAGGCCCAGCTGACGATGCGGCCAAGCGGTTTCAATTTCTTCGCGTTGACAAATTCTTCGTCGGCGATCACGAGCGATGCAGCGCCGTCGACAATTCCTGATGCATTACCCGCCGTGACGAATCCATCTTTGCTGAATGCGGGTTTGAGTTTCGCCAGTCCCTCGAGCGTCGTTTCCGGCCGCATGTGATCGTCACGATCGAAGATCGTAGTCCCTTTGCGATTCTTGATTTCGACTGGCGCGATCTCTTCCGCGAATACGCCGATGTCCAGCGCGCGCTTCGCCGCTTGTTGTGATCTCAAAGCGTATTCATCCTGCACATCGCGGCCGATTTCGAATTTGCGCGCCAGGTTTTCCGCCGTGCCAGCCATTGGCGTGTTGCAATAAGTATCGAGCAACGCGACCATCAAACTGTCTTCCAATTTACCCTGGCCTAATCCGAATCCCGAACGCGCTCCGCGAATCACATGCGGCGCCTGCGACATCGATTCCATGCCGCCGACCAGACACGCGCGCGCTTCGCCCAACTGAATCATCTGCGCACCCGAAACGATCGATTGAATACCGCTGCCGCAGAGACGATTAACGGTCAGCGCCGGACGATCGAAAGGAACTCCCGCTTTCAAAGCCACGTGACGGGCGCCATAAATGGCATCGCCGGAAGTTTGCAACGCATTCCCGATAATCGTGTGATCGATTTCTTCAGGAGCGACTCCCGTTGTTTCCAGCGCCGCGCGTGCTGCAATCGCGCCGAGATCGATCGCGGAAATATCTTTTAACGCGCCGACATATTCGCCCATCGGCGTACGCTTGCCACCTAAAATGAAAACTTCACGAGACATGAATTTGTGAATTGCCTTTCTACGATTGGAGTTAGCTGAAGTTTAGAAAACCAACAAGGCTAGCAAAAGGAAAAGGTCAGATCAATTTGCCGGAGATTGAGGTAGCGCCCCAAATTTGACCGTAAGTTCGGACTCAAATTAATGGTACTACCAGGATTTGAGAAAACATTGAGCAAACTGCTCTCCCGATGTATCATCCGCGGCGATCCATCTCTCGCACAAGAGTCATGAGAACCATGCACCGCCCACAATTGGCTTTCTCAATTCTATTGCTGTTGCTTCATTCGGTGCAGGCGCAGCAGTTAGAGAAGAATATTGAAAAGAGTCGAGAGAATGGATTAAAGATGCTCAAGGTTGTCAAGGAGCAGATCGAGAAGCACTATTACGATCCAACTTTCCACGCAGTTGATCTGGACGCGCGTTTCGGATATGCCGAGGCCAGAATCAACCAGGCCACCAGCGCGCCAGAGGTCATTGGCATCATTGCACAGGCAGTACTTGATCTTAATGATTCACACACGATACTGGTACCGCCGTTAAAAGGGTTCGTCGTGGTTTACGGTTGGCGAATGCAGATGATCGGCGATCGCTGTTACGTTATTTCAGTATTGAAAGGAAGCGACGCCGAATCAAAAGGACTTAAGCCTGGCGATCGCATTCTGGCGCTGGATGGATTCGAGCCAACACGCGCTTTGATGTGGAAGATGAAATATTACTACTACGAACTGCGCCCGAAATCGCAGGTCAAGGTAAGATTCCAAACTATAGAAGGCGCAACACGAGACGTAGATATCGTAACCAAACTTGAAAAGTTACGTTACGAAGAAGTGTCAGGTTACATTTATTCAACCAGTGAAATCGGGCCGGAGTTGGGTGCAGAAAAGACGATGGATGTAAGCTATGAAGAACTTGGCGACTTGATGATCTCACGTTTGTCCTCATTCGAATTAGAAGACAGTGCGGTCGATAAAATGATGAAGCGCATCAGTCCCTATAAGACATTAATTCTCGATCTGCGCGGAAACCCTGGCGGCCACACAGCGACGCTTGCCCGGTATCTTGGCTATTTCTTCGACCATGAAGTAAAAATCGCCGATTTCAAAATGCGTAAGGAAACGAAAGAGATTCGAGTCAAGCCGCGCCGGTCCAATAATTTTACCGGAAATCTCATCGTGCTAATCGACAGTGAATCGACCTCGGCTTCGGAGGTATTTGCACGCGTCATTCAACTTGAAAAGCGTGGCACAGTCATCGGAGATCGTAGCGGCGGTCTGGTCATGCAAGCAGCGAGGTTCGATTATGAGTTCGAGTCTTTAGGAAATCCTGTCCTTTATGGTTTAGAGATCACGAATGCTAATTTGATTATGAGCGACGGAAAAAGTTTGGAATGGGTTGGGGTCACTCCAGATCGGGTGATTCTGCCGACTGCAAACGACATAAAATCTCATCGCGATCCAGCGCTCTCCTATGCCGCATCGTTGGCGGGTGTTGATCTAGACCCATCGAAGGCTGGTGCGCTCTTCGAGGCGAAAGAATCGAAGCAAAAGCACTAATGACATTAGTCAATGAACCGATGCTTCTCGCGATAGCGGTGCAGCAACTCTTCCAGGAAGCCTTCGTAAGTGAACGTCGCGAGATCGTATTGCGGACGTAATTTGAAAAGGATTGGCATGGCAACGCGCCAGGCCATCCATTGCCGCGGATAGTCTTTCAATTCCCAACGTCGGCGCAGGAAGCTTTCCACCACACTAATTTCCTGTTCCGTTAGTTTGTCTAAATCGGCGGCGAACGGAACCGGCGCAAACGATCTTCTCAGCGCCGCGTCGGATATCGGCGAGGCAAATACTTTGGTGAATTCCGGCGCTTCGGCTTCGCGTTCGCGCACGACGACGGTGCCCGCCACCAAATCGCCCACCCGCTGATCGCGTTCGGTAGCGAACACTGAAATCAGCCCAATTGAATAAAACGGCGGCACCAGGAAATCGACAACGCGCAATAGGTTCCGCACCACCGCTTCAAAAAAAGATATGGGCCGCCCGTCTTCGCGAATCACGCGCAGCTTCAACCACCGCTTGCCCGGCGTTTGTCCGCGCCAAACCCATTCGAAGACCGCGAAGTAGCCGTCAAAGATCAGGAACTGGACGATCACCATCAACGCAATCACCCATTTCGGAGCATTCATCAACTTCGAACCAAGACTCGGCGCGTCGGTGACTATCGCGGCGACGATCCCAATTATCATCAAAGCCACGATCTGAATAGTGTGATCGATGGCGCACGCGATGAAGCGATTGCCGATCGACGCCAATGCGAAATGCAAAGGCACGCGCTCAGGCGTTTCGATGACGAGCGTGTCGTCGGATGTGATGACGGCAGACATTCATTCAACCCTCAGATCTCGTATCCTCAGCACCATCTCTACGGCGGCAGGGTATAGCTTATGTTCTTCGATTAGAATCCGATCGGACAGTGACTCAACTGTGTCATCGTCCCGAACTGGCACGACGCTTTTCATGATTATCGGCCCACCATCCAAGCTCTCATCGACGAAATGCACGGTGCAGCCGCTCTCTTTGACGCCGGCGGCGAGCGCTTGCCTTTGCGCCTCAAGACCGGGAAACGCCGGTAACAGGCTGGGATGGATGTTGAGAATCCGCTCGCGATAGGCGTCGATGAATTCCGAAGAGAGCACGCGCATGTAGCCCGCCAGACAAATCAAATCGATGTTACGCGATTTCAAGGCTGCGATGATTTCGCGATCGTGTTCTTCTCTGCTGCGACCGCGACGTTCGATTACCAGCGTCTCAATCCCGCGTTCCTGTGCTCTCTGTAGGCCAGCCGCACTCGGC
>DASQYL010000405.1:0-3476 GCA_035639235.1 Pyrinomonadaceae bacterium
AAGCACTGCCATTATTTTCGGAGTGAACCATCCTGAGGAGCTTTTAACTGTGCGAGCTACGGCCTCAGTCAAGACGCGGCTGCGCACAAAACGGATAGGAAAAGAAAGCCAACCAGTAGATGAAAAGGATACTCGTGACCGGCGCGGGCGGCAGCCCGGCGACGGGTTTTACACGTTCTCTCAGGGCTGCCCCCGAGCAATTTTATCTAATCGGATTCGACACCAACCGGTATACGCTGCAACGCGCGGAAACGGATGAGCGCTACCTCGTGCCGAAGGTTTCCGATCCCGATTATCTGCCAGTGGTCCTGGACATTCTGCGCGAGACGCAACCGGATCTCATGCACGTGCAAATCTCGGCTGAGATGATCCGTCTGTCGGCCTTGCGCGATCAATTGCCGTGCAAGACTTTTCTACCGCGACACGAAACTATCCTGGCGTGTGAAGACAAGTTCGCTTCATATCAACGATGGCGCGAGGCCGGATTGACGGTTCCTGAGACGATGCTGCTGGACGCTCCAAACGATCTCGACGAAGCCTTCAAGAAATTCGGCCCGCGCGTTTGGTTGCGATTTACGAGCGGCTCGGCCGGGCGGGGCGCTTTGCCGACAGACGATCCCCAGGAAGCAAAACTCTGGATCGATTTTCACAAAGGATGGGGCAAGTTCACGGCGGCCGAGTGTCTCGAAGAACAGACAATCACGTGGCAATCGATCTGGAAGAACGGAGAGTTGGTCGTCGCGCAGGGACGCAAACGTTTGTATTGGGAATTCTCGAATCGCGCGCGGTCAGGTGTTACGGGAATAACCGGAACTGGCGTCACGGTGAGCGATCCAGTGTTGGACGACGTGGCCCAGCGTGCGGTGCTCGCCGTCGATCCCAAACCGGAGGGCGTCTTCGGAGTGGATCTAACCTATGACAAGCGCGGCGAGCCGAATCCTACCGAGATTAATATCGGCCGGTTTTTCACGACGCACCAGTTCTTCACCCGGGCCGGTTTGAACCTGCCATACATCTTCGTTCAGTGTGGGCTTGATGGGCCATTGCCACACATCCCGCGCACAATCAATCCGCTCACACCCGGGTTGGCGTGGGTGCGCGGCATGGACGTGCTGCCAGTGCTGACGACGATGGATGCAATTGAAGAATCATCTTTACGACTGGCAAAGAGGCGGGAGCGACTGGCCAAGTCTTAGTGGGCTCGCGAGCCGTTGCGTCAAAACTGGTTTCCGTCAAAACTGGCTTCAGTCAGGTGAGCCCCGTCTCTCTGGGAAAACGTTTTACGGTAATTATATACTTGGCTGACCATATGATCGTTTCCGCGCAAGGCGAATTGAGCGGGAAAAAGGAGTCCTAGTTTGAGCCCTCAGAAAGTGTGGCGTCCGTTATTCCTGATTTTGCTTTGGCTCGCGTCCGCGTACTTTCTCGCCATTCCGCTTCTCCGGCCGCGCGCCGTATATGGCTGGGGGCACTACCGGCTCATTGATCTTTATTTTGGTATCCCTTTGCTGCTGCTCTCGGTTTGTTTGACGGCCTCGTTGTTTGTTCCCGCGACGCGCCGAAAACAAGTCACTTTCAAGCTGATCGCGCTGCTGACGAGCGTCTTAATTACGCTCGCGGTTTTGGATATTGGTTACGCCTTCATCGTAGAGGCGGCCTGGAAACCCTCGCACACCGACGTATGGTTTGACGGAATTCTACTTACCAAAAAAGACAACGTGCCGGACGAAGAACTGGGTTTCAGGCGGAAGCCTCGCCTCGAGTGGGAGGGTCGTCTCAGTCCACAATCGAGATGGTTGATCTATGGGACGGACGACAACGGCTTTCGCAATCCGCGGGGCATCACCAAAGCGGACGTTGTATTCATTGGCGATTCGTTTACGGAAGCGGCCAGTGTGCCGGATGAAGAAACCTTTGCGCAACAATTTCATTCTCAGGCCAAATTAGACGTGGTGAATCTCGGATGCGGTGGTTACGGACCCCAACAGGAACTGACCGTCCTGAGGCGTTATGGTTTCAAATACAACCCGCGACTCGTCGTCTGGCAAATATTCGAAGGCAATGATCTGTCTGACGCCGCCCACTTTGCCAAATGGAGGGCGAGCCCCAACGAACACGAGTCGCTCCTGTTGAGATATACAAAACATTCAATTATCACAGGTTTGTTGGCTCGGACCATACCCAAGGTTTGGGGTTCGCCTCGTCCATTCACAGATAGCACGGGGCAAATCGGCCAGTTATTTGTCGACTATTCGTATATTCCGGACGAACCGGCCAGAGAACCGCTGGGCATGGCCGAGACGCGTAAAGCGATTGAAGAAGGCTACAATTTGTGCCAATCGCATGGCGTCAAGCTGCTGGTAATTTTCGTTCCGATCAAAGTGCGGGTGATGGGTCCCTACATCCATTTCAAAGACGCAAATGATCGCAACGTTTATCTCCCCGGCGGCCAGCAGGACAGTGATTCGGACTTCGGCACCGCAGTCGCGAAATTGTGCAAACAACTGGGCTGTCCGTTCATCGATATGACCAGCGCATTGCGCCGGCGGGCGGCGGAAGACAATCGAAAGATATACTTTACTGTTCAGGATTCTCACCTCGACGCCGACGGTCACGTGGTCGTCGCACAGACGCTGGCGGAATGGGTGCGAACCAATCTGAGTCAACCGTCCGAGTCCGCCGCTGTCGCGTTGCCAAAGAGATAACGTAGTTAGAAAAGAAAATATAATTGCCGTGCGCGGCATGGATGTGTCGCCGCAACTAACCACGACCGATCGCATTCGACAGCATGTGTTTGAAGTCGAGCGGCGCCGTCAATCAGTGCGGCAACGGCTTTCGAAGTAATGAGCACGCGTATTCTTGTCACCGGCGCCGGCGGCTTCGTTGGCCGCGAACTCGTGCGTACCCTCTCGCAGGAGTACGAAATCTGGGCCATCACTCATCAGAGCGCCGCACCGGACGCAGCGGCCAATCGGTGCTTTCAGATCGACCTGTCGCAGCCCACGGCGGCATCGGAATTACGAGCGCTCTTGCCAGCCGAACCGTTCGACACAGTGTTGCACCTGGCAGCACACACGCCGCGCCTGGGCCAGGCCACTCTTGACCAACTTGTGGCAGCCAACACTCTCGGCACGTTGCGGATGCTGGCCGGGCTGCAAGTGCCACCGCAGCGGTTTGCCTATTTCAGCACGATCGACGTCTACGGAAATGTTTTTGACGACACGATTCTTGACGAGCAGTCCTGCGTGGCTCCGTCGACGGACTATGCTATCAGCAAGTATGCTGCGGAACGCGTGTTAGCCTCATGGTCGATGGCGCACGGACTGGCGGCCACAATCTTCCGCCTCGGCCAGGTGTACGGTCCGGGGGATCCGACCAACAAGGTGATTCCCTCGTTCTGCGCGGCCGTCGCGGCGGGGAAGCCGCCCACTATCAGCGGTGCTGGTGAGGACATTCGTCAACCGGTAAATGTTGCA
>DASQYL010000406.1:0-29254 GCA_035639235.1 Pyrinomonadaceae bacterium
CTCCGTACATGCAGGTCTTCGTTCAGTCGTCTGTAGTCGAGCGGGGTGTCACGGTCGATGATTATCACCCCACGAAGATCGATGTTTGGATTGGAACGATCTTCAGCGATGCGGTCGCGTTTTTTATCATCGTCGCCACCGCGTCTGCGCTCTTCAAATACGGCGTGCGTGTCGATAGCGCAGCGGACGCCGCTCGTGCCTTGCGTCCGTTAGCAGGCGAGTACGCCGGACTGCTTTTCGCAATTGGATTATTTGGCGCCTCGATGCTGGCAGCCGGCGTGCTGCCGCTGGCGACTGCTTATTCGATCAGCGAAGCGTTTGGATTTGAAAAGGGAGTGTCGAGCAGTTTTCGCGAAGCGCCCATCTTTCTCGGCGTCTTTACATTTTTGGTGGTGCTCGGCGCTACCGTCGCGATGATGCCCGGCCTGTCATTGATTCACGTGCTGATCGTGACCCAGGTAATCAACGGTGTCCTTTTGCCGGTGATCCTAATCGTTATCCTCAAGCTGGTTAACGATCGAGAGGTGATGGGCGCGCACGTGAATGGGCCGATCTACAACGTCGTGGCCTGGCTCACGACGATCATTGTTTCATTACTATCGCTGTTCGTAATTGTTTCTACGCTATTCCCGAACGTCTTCTCTAACTCGCATTGAAATCTGCTCGCGGTGAATTGTTCTCGCCAAACGAGCGTCATTGGTGATAAAAGTACCTGCCGATCATTCGAGCTTTACGTTCGTCTAGAACTCTTACATGGCGAGAACTGGCCGCAAGAACAGAGTTGTCATTTTTCTCATCGCGACTTTAGTTGTCGGTCTCGTTGTTATCGCTTTCTATAAGTCCATTGGCGATCCCAGCGGCGGTCATCCACTTGCTTTGGACTGGCGACTGCCGTGGCTCGTACTAATCTCGCTGTTTCTCTATTTCGGCATTCGCCTGATCAATGCACTTCTCTTTGATTTTGCTTTTCGGCTCCGCCGAGGTTTTGAAGCGCCGACCTTACTTCGAAATGTCTTCACGCTGGTTTCGTTTGCGATCCTCTTTGCACTGGCTTTTAGCAAGACCTATACGAATGTCAATCTCGGCGCCATCTTTACCACCTCAGCAATCTTCGGTGTCATTATCGGTCTCGCCTTGCAGGATACGTTGGGAAATTTCTTTGCCGGCATTTCGTTGCATGCCGATCGACCCTTTCAAGTCGGGGATGTGATTGTGGTGGGCACCCATGTAGGCGTGGTCGAGGGGATTACCTGGCGCGCGATCAAACTTCGTACCTTCCAAAATCACATCGTGCTCGTCAGTAACGCAATTGCCGCTAAAGAAGCGATCGAGGTTAGTCCGCGCGATAACTTAAACGCCCGGCTCGTTTACTTCAGCACCATTTATTCAGACTCGCCGGCAAAGATAATTCACATCGTCCGCGAGGCGGTGCGCGATGCCGACAACGTCTCCGAGAAGATCACGCCTATCGTCCGTATTCGCCAATTGGGCGATTCATCGATCGACTGGGAAATAAAATATTGGCTCGAGGACTACGCGAAATATAACGACACCGACGCGCTCGTACGGCAGAGAGTGTGGTATACGCTTCGTCGCAGCGGCCTTAGTTTTTCCAATCCAACGCGCACGGTATATCTCGAGCGCGCAAAGCCTCCGCGACCAGTTACTCCCGAGGACCAGATCGCCGATAGGTTATCAGCGGTCGATATCTTCTCGCCCCTCTCGGCCGAAGAACTGCATCAACTTGCTTCAGCGACTGCGGGACACGTGTTCGCGCCCGGAGAAACTCTGATTCGCGCGGGCGACGAAGGCTCTTCGATGTTCGTCGTCCATAGCGGACGGGTGGCGGTTCAGGTACCCGATCGGATGGGCTCACATACACTCGCGGAACTGACCGAAGGCAGCTTCTTCGGCGAAATGGCACTGTTCACCGGCGAACCTCGCACCGCCAATGTGGTCGCGCTGGAAGAAACCGAGGTGCTTGAAATAAAGCATGGGGCCATGAAGCATCTATTCGAAACGAACCCCAGCTTGGCCGAGTCGATTAGTTGGACCATCTCCGAACGGCAGGCGGCCCTCGCTAAAGACTCGGCCTCGACCCAGCCGAGCATCCAGGAGACCGCCGGCCTTCTGTCATCAATCAAACGCTTCTTCAGCCTTCGGTAATTGACTCTCGAAGCCGTCAATTTGCCCTTTTTCCCTCCAGATCTGCGCTGTGGCTACTGACTTGACAATATAGCACTCAGCATTTATTATTACGCTGTGCTCAGCCAGTAGATATCCATTTGGCCTGAGCAAAACATAAGACTTACCGGAGGATTTTCTAGCTATGACTATTATGCGCTATGACCCGTTCCGCGATTTGCGGACGCTGCAGGAAGAGGTCAATCGTTTGTTTACCGGCAGCATGCCGCGGACTTTTGACGAGGAAGGGATCGCGCGCGGTGCGTGGAGCCCGTGCGTCGATATCTACGAGAACAAAGATCAGATCGTGCTCGAAGCCGAGTTGCCGGGCATGAAGCGTGAGGACTTCGATCTCTCGATCGAGAACAACGTAATCACACTGCGCGGACAACGCCAGTTCGAGAAAAAGGAAGAGTCGGATAACTACCATCGCGTCGAGCGCGCGTATGGAACGTTCACTCGCTCGTTCACGTTGCCAAACACTGTGACGGCGGAAGGCGCGAACGCGGAATACAAGAATGGCGTGCTTCGCGTGACGCTGGCCAAACGCGAAGATACGAAGGCTCGGCGGATTGAAATTAGCGGTGAAGCCGGCGAGGCGCCGAAGACGATCGAAGCAAAGGCTGAGACTTCAAAAGCCGCTTCTGCCAAGAGCTAATTCGATCGGCAAAACTTTTCAGGGGCGACGGCAGCTTTCTCGCCAGTCGCCCTTTTTCTTTCGCGTTTGCAGAAACGTGCGGTGCAGGCAGAAAATATTCACATCGATGATCATTAAGAACTAAAGAGATTTAGGCTAAAGCGATGCGTCTAGAAAAATTCACATTACGCGGACAGGAAGCGATTCAAGCGGGGATAGAACTCGCGGAGCGCAATCAAAATCAGCAGGTCGAGCCCGAGCACGTACTGTGTGCAATGCTCGACCAGCCTGAAGGAATTGCTCGTCCATTGATTGGCAAACTTGGCGCGAACATGGCGGTCATCAAGAACGACTGCGATGCTGCCGTCTCACGTCTGCCGCGCGTGCAAGGCGGCCAGCAGTATTTCAGTCCCCGGCTGACGCAGATTTTCACGGCGGCGCAAAAGCTCGCCGAGAAGATGCAGGATGAATTCATCTCGACCGAACACTTGCTGCTGGCGATTGCGGAAGAGAAGGACGGCGCCGCGGGAAAACTGCTTCGGCAGCACGGCGTAAATCCCGACGAGTTGCTCAAGGCTATCGAGCAGACACGCGGTGGCGCGCGGATTACCGATCAGAATGCCGAGGCGAATTATCAAGCGCTGTCGAAATACGCGCGCGATCTGACCGACGCCGCGCGTCAAGGCAAACTCGATCCCGTAATTGGACGTGACGATGAAATTCGCCGGACGATCCAGGTACTCTCGCGCCGCACCAAGAACAATCCGGTATTGATTGGCGAACCCGGGGTGGGCAAGACCGCGATCGTGGAAGGCTTGGCGCAGCGAATTGTTTCCGGCGACGTGCCCGAGACGCTTCGCAACAAGCGTCTGGTCGGACTCGATCTCGGCTCCATGCTCGCCGGGGCGAAATATCGCGGCGAGTTCGAAGATCGTTTGAAAGCAGTCTTAAAAGAAATCGAAAACGCACAAGGACAAATAATTCTCTTTATCGATGAATTGCACACGCTGGTGGGTGCCGGCGCCGCCGAAGGCGCCATCGATGCTTCGAACATGTTGAAGCCGGCGCTGGCCCGCGGTGAGTTGCGCTGTGTGGGGGCAACGACGCTGAACGAATACAAGAAATACATCGAAAAGGACGCGGCACTCGAGCGTCGCTTCCAACAAATTTACGTAGGCGAACCTACGGTCGAAGACACGATTGCGATTCTACGCGGCTTGAAAGAACGTTACGAAGTTCATCACGGCGTGCGCATTAAAGATTCTGCGATCGTGGCCGCGGCGACTCTCTCGAATCGTTACATCACCGATCGTTTCTTGCCAGACAAGGCCATCGACTTGATCGACGAGGCTGCTTCGCGACTGCGTATCGAGATCGATTCTCTGCCTCAGGAGATTGACGAAGTCGAACGCGAGATCATGCAGCTCGAAATCGAGCGTCAAGCTTTGCAGCGCGAAGAAGACGCGCGTTCAAAGGCTCGCCTGAAAGAGATCGAACAACGCATTGCAGATTTGAAAGAGAAGTCCGGGGGGATGAAGGCCAAGTGGCAATCGGAAAAAGAAGTCATCGAGAACATCCGCACTGCCAAGGCTGAGATGGAACAGATGCGGCTGCAATTGGACCAGGCGCGTAACGCCGGCGATCTGGCGCGAGCCTCCGAAATTCAATATGGCAGAATTCCTGAACTCCAGGCCCGGGTTGACGCCGAACAACAGAAGCTGGAAAAGGTCCAGGCGGACGGCGTCACGCTGAAAGAAGAAGTGGACGAAGAGGACGTCGCGCAGGTCGTGGCGAAATGGACCGGCGTTCCGGTTTCCAAGATGCTCGAAGGCGAGATGCAGAAACTCCTGACGATGGAAGAGCGCCTGGGTCAGCGCGTGATTGGCCAGGACGAAGCTTTGGAAGCAGTCGCTAATGCGGTCCGGCGCGCGCGTGCGGGGCTTCAAGATCCGAATCGTCCGGTGGGTTCGTTCATCTTCCTTGGACCAACGGGCGTCGGTAAGACCGAGACGGCGCGCGCTCTCGCCGAATTTTTATTCGACGATGAACGCGCGATGGTCCGGCTCGACATGTCTGAGTACATGGAGAAGCACGCGGTCGCGCGCATGATTGGCGCGCCGCCGGGATACGTCGGCTACGAGGAAGGCGGACAATTAACCGAAGCCGTGCGCCGCCGGCCGTATTCCGTCATCCTATTTGACGAGATTGAGAAAGCGCATCCGGATGTTTTCAATGTGCTGCTGCAAATTCTCGACGATGGGCGTTTGACCGATTCAAAAGGCCGCACTGTTGATTTCAAGAACACGGTCTTGATCATGACGTCCAACCTCGGTTCGCGGGAAATCCAGGAAGTGAGCGACGACGAAAAGCAGGTGCGCGAAGCCGTCACGCAGGTGTTGCGGGATCATTTCAAGCCGGAGTTTCTCAATCGCATCGACGACATTGTGATCTTTCATCGATTGTCGCGTGAACAGATTGCGCAGATTATCGACGTCCAACTCGAGCGGCTGCGATCGATGTTGCACGACCGCAATATCTCGCTGGTGCTCGAAGATTCAGCGCGAGAGCTTTTGGCGCGTGAAGGTTACGATCCGAGTTTCGGCGCGCGTCCTTTGAAGCGGGCCATTCAGACGTTGATTCAAAATCCGTTGGCAATGAAACTCTTGAATGGCGAGGTGCTGCCCGGCCAAACAGTATTCGTGACAGCACGTAACGGCGAGATGCAGTTCGGCACGCAGCCGGAAGCCGTTGCTGCGTAATGCGCCGCCGAACCCGCTGGCAAAGAAATTGCTTTCGGTAGGGTACGGCAGATTGTTGTTGCACTGAAACGCAACGACGAATATGCTCTGAACATCAAAGTGTTGCGGCGCGTAACACTATCTATACAGAAACGAAACGCGGCGCTTTGACGCATTCATTTATACGAACATGGCAGACTTAGAAGCTTATAAAGATCGGTTTAGCGAGAGTGGTCAACGCGTTTTCCAACACGCGGTAAACGAATCGCGCAGACGCGATCAGAACTACATTTCCGTCGAACACATCATCAGCGCTCTTTCGAAGGAAGAACCCGATCTCTTCAATTCGACCATGCGCAGCCTCGCTTTGGATCCGCTGGCGGTGGCGCGCGCGATCGAAAGCCGGTTAGATACGGCGCGGCAGCACGTCGGCAAAGGAATTCGGATCGGGCCAGACGTAACCGATCTTTTCAAGCGGGCGACTGATCGGGCCAAGTCGCAAGGCCGTAAGACGATCGAGCCGACCGACATCTTCGACGCGTTGTCGAGTGGCGATAGTTTATTTATGGAAGTGATGCGGGGTCTCGGCGCGAATCCGGAAACGGTGGCCGAGAAAGTCCGCACCAATGTCCACGAACGCGAACAGAAGGAAGAGCAGTATCGCAAGAAGTTCGAGCTGCCTCCTTACCTGAAGCACTTCGGTGTTTCACTGAATCGGCAAGCGCGCCTGGACAAAATCCCGCCGACGATTGGCCGCGAACAAGAGATTCAGCAGATCATCGAAATCCTCTGTCACCGCGAGCGGGCGAATTCGCCGATGCTCGTTGGCGAACCAGGCGTCGGCAAGACGGCCGTCATCGAAGGTCTTGCACGTCTGATTGAACTGGAGCCGCAGAAGGTGCCGGCGCGTTTGCGAAACTCGCACGTGGTCCAATTGCAGATGGGCGGCATCGTCGCCGGCACCATGCTGCGCGGCATGTTCGAAGAACGCATCAAAGGCATCATCGACGAAGTCAAAGAACGCGAGAACCTAATCCTGTTCATCGACGAAGCGCACACCATCATCGGCGCCGGCGCCGCGCTGGGAACTTCGTCCGATGCGGCCAACATGTTCAAGTCGGCGCTGGCGAAGGGCGAACTGCGGATCATCGGCGCCACGACCTTGAACGAATACAAGGAATACATCGGCGAAGACGAAGCGCTGGCGCGCCGCTTCCGGCTGGTTAAGGTTGAAGAGCCTTCGATTGGTGAAACTCGCGAGATTCTCCTGGGCCTGCGTCCACGTTTGGAACGAAATTATTCAGTGCAGATTTCGGATGAAGCGATCAATACGGCGCTTGAGATGGCCCCGAAGTACATTCGCAATTTGCACCTGCCGGACAAAGCGATTGGCTGGCTCGATACTGCCGCGGTAAAAGTTGAAATCAACGAACCCGCCGGCATGATCGTCAAGCCTGAGCACGTCATCGACGTCATCTCGCAGGAGTCACGCATTCCGCGCGATATGATCTTTCGCGACACTTCCGATCGTTTCGCGCTGACCGAAGTTCAACTTTCGCAACGCGTCATCGGACAGAAAGAGGCAATCAAAGCTGTCGCGCAACGTTTGCGCCTGAACAAAGGCCCGCTGAAAGAATCGCACTACAAACCTGACGGCGTGCTGCTCTTCCTTGGCCCAACCGGCGTCGGCAAGACTGAATTGGCGAAAGCGGTCGCCGAGTTCATGTTCGGCGACGAGCAGAAGATGGTGCGCATCGACATGTCCGAGTACAGCGACGGAACCGTCGGTGTCGAGAAATTGATTGGCATGCCGCGCGGCATCGTCGGATCAGAACGCGGCGGCATCCTGACGGAGCAACTGCGCGAGAACCCGTACACGGTGCTGTTGCTCGATGAAGTCGAGAAAGCGTCGCCTTACTTGATGAACCTTTTTCTGCAGGCTTTCGATGAGGGTTGGTTGACCGATGGCCGCGGCCGGCGAGTTTATCTCTCGGATGCGATCGTGATCATGACGTCGAACCTGGGCTCGGACAATTTCAAAAAGTTCGAGAAGCCACTTGGGTTCGGCACGAAGACAGCCAGCGACTTTCGCGCGATCAAGAACGAGGTCTTGAAAGCTGCCGAGCAACGTTTCTCGCCTGAGTTTCGCAATCGCATCGACGAGATCGTCGTGTTCTCGCCGTTGACGATGGACGAGGTCAAACAAATTGCCCAGCTTTATCTCGACAAGACGAACCGCCAGATGAAGCGGCAGGGCAAATCATTCGAGATTACGGGCCGCGCGATCGACTTCGCTACCGAAAAGGGTTACAGCATGCAGTACGGCGCGCGTTTTCTGAAGCGCTTCATCGACGAGCACGTCAAGCTGCCGATTACCACAATGTGGAAGACGGGATCGAAATTCCGCGTCGAAGTCGAAGACGGAGAAATCGCCGCGAAGATCGTCGACGAAGGCGAAGGCAGTGTCGCCAATAACTAAATACTCGGGGGAGCCTCGCAGCGCGAGGCTCTTGACTTCTCACGTATTGCCCCTATGAAGCCCCAATTCCTTTCAGCGCGACTGTTGCCGCTCCTTCTTTTCTTGATTTCGGCAATCACCTGTTTGGCGCAAACCGACAAGCCCGCGATTTCCGATGACGATAAGGCGCAACAAATCATTCAACGCGCGGTCAAAATTGTCGGCGGCGATCGTTACTTGCAGGTGAAAACGGTAATCGGGCGCGGCCTCTTCACAAATTTCGCCGACGGCATGCCACAGATACCTTCAAAATTCGTCGACTACGTTGTTTATCCGGACAAAGAGCGGACGGAATTCAGCGGCGGCGGCGCCCGCACGGTGCAGACGAACTTCAAAGGCGGCGGCTGGATTTATGACGGCGCGGCGTTGACGCTCAAAGATCAAACGGCGCCGCAACTCGAAGAGTTCACCATCTCGACGCGCGTGAGCACCGAAAACCTTTTGCACGGTTGGTGGAAAGATCAAGGCGCCAAACTCAGCTATGTTGGCCGGCGCGAGTCAGGCACTATCGGCCGCCGCAACGAGGTCATCCGGCTAACTTACCCGGACGGCTTCTGGGTGGAATATGAATTCTCGGCCGACGAGGGCTCACCGGCGAAAGTCGTGTATGAGCGCAAGCACAAGAACCGCGACACAGAAGAAATCGAATCGATGAACGAAGAGGATCGTCTGCACAAACCGATCACCATCGACGGCGTCACGATTCCCTTCATCATCGATCACTACATCAACAAAGTTCAGACCAGCCGCATCGCCTACGATACGGTCGAATACAACAAACCGATTGCCGAGTCTCTGTTCGCGAAGCCGGCGAGTATCAAGGCCATCAAATAGTCTAATCTTGAGGCTGCGACTTGGCTTCACCGCCACGGCCGGTTGCGGTCAGGATTGGCTTGTAAGCATGAAGCAATTGGCGCACGCGCTCGCGGCTGATTTTCATGAGTCGGCCCACCTCGGCATGACTTCGCCAGACGCCATCGTCGACGCCAACATGCAGACGGAGAGCTTTGGCTTGTCGTTTTTTGATCTCGCCGGCCGCCAAAAGTTTCCGCACCTCGAATCTTGCCTGGGCTTGAAACTGCTCGAGGGCCAATTTCCGTTCCGCGTCATGAAAAAGCCGCAGCGCGCGCACCGCGCTCGGTGGTAAGGCGTCGGCGTCTTTCAGGCGGCAGCGACGACAGATAATGCAACGCAACCCCCAAAATTGAGGCATCTTTCCACAATCGACGCATAGGCCCGCACGCCGCCGCTCGTGAACGCTTTTCTTTCGCGCCCTCGACATTCTGGCGAGATGATCTGCGCACTGAAAATGTCCCGGCGCAGCCTTGGCCGAGCATCCAAAGTAGACGCAGGTTGAGGACGCGGTCGCTTCGTTCGTATCGGCGTAGCGGCGGCGTGCCGGCCGTCGATTGTGATCAGAAGGTTCGTTCGCAGTTTGCATCGATTTGCCTTCGCGTGCGAGATTTCGATCTCCTGAGTCGCTCTTCCAACCCTGAAAAACGTCACCGGCAAATTCGTCAAGCCTGTCGGGTTTGCGCAAGGAAGAACCGACGCGCCAAGGCTCCTTTCGTCGTCGCTACTCACTAATGTATGGCGTGACGACGCTGAGAGATGCTCCGCATTCACAGGACTAGCTCAAGCCCACTAAACTCCGAGGCGCTTCGTCATCGATCGCGCGTCAAGAAGTGTTTGACTGAGACCTTTCAAAGCCGCAGATCCATCGGCCGAAGAATCGACGTAGATTTTTTCAGCATTCGCTTGGACCTCTCGGGTGACGAGCCTGAATTAATCAAATTAACAGTCAGTGAGTCGCCGATTTCAAAAAATCTTTGATTGCTGCACCTGTCGAAGACGTCCTAAAACATCTATGACTCTCTCTGTTTGGCTTTGAGAGTTCGGGCCACAAACCTGCGCGTAGAGTTCGCAGAATAGTGGCGAATCGGAATTTGTGCAACCAAATTGGCGTTTTCGTAAGAAATTGAGCAGAGAAAGCTTCGCTTGTGCTTAGTTGCAAGGATTTACACACGTCTGGGTTAAGCGTAGCGAGGTTTGTTCCTGAAGACCTTAGACAGAGGCGGAACGAGAGTTTTGCTTAATCGCAGGCTGACTGACGGGCTCAGTGTCCGGCACCCGAGTCGGGACTTTCAAGCCAGCCATTCTCGCAAACAACTCCTCGTATTGATCGACTACATAATCCCAGTCGTAGAATTGCTGCACGCGCGCTTGAGCGCGGTTGCGGTACGACTGAACTAATGAGCCGTCGCGGAGGACGCGCTGAAGTTGATGCGCGAGGTCTGCTTCGTCGGCATAAGCGATGCCGGCGTCACCGATGGCTTCGATGTTTTCGGGCGCGGCGAGCGTCAGGACGCAGTTGCCGAAACCCATGGCTTCCAATAACGCGGGATGAGTGCCACCGACTTCGGTGGCGTGTATGTAGCAGTAGGCGTTCTGTTGCAATGTACGATAGTCGCGGCCGAAAACGAATCCGGTGAAAACGATTCGTTTGTCGCCGCGGGCGCGCTCTTTCAAATCTTTGATGTATTCATGCGCGTAAGGAGCGTCGCCGACGATCAGCAGCTTGTGCGCGGTGCGCACTCGCTTGAAAGCTTCGACGACCATTCGTGCATTGTTCTCAGGCTCGAGGCGCGAAACATAAAGCACGTACCGATTCGGCTCGACGCGCCAACGACGCACCGAAGGATCGATGCGGCGTTCGACTTCGGCACCGTATGCAATCATCGTCGATCGCGCATGGTGTCGCGCCAGGTAGTAATCCTGAATCACCTTCGCGTCGGTGATCGTTTCGGTGGGCAGCGCGGTCGCCAGACGTTCGGCCATCAAATAATATTTCCGGCCAATCCAGTTCCACTTCTTGCGCTTGTGTTCGAGTCCATCGACATTCAGAGCCACCGGTGTTCCCGCCAGGCGCAGAATCGGCGCGAATGGAGCGTTCGCCGCATTGCAGACCAGCGCGGCGTCGTAGCGGCGCGGCGCGGCGTGCAGCGCGGATACAAAAGCATGCACCACGGTGTCGAGATATTTGTGGCGAATCGTCGGCAGGACCTTCAGGCGCACGCCCTGAAATTCGATTTGGCGCGGGCTCACATAGTGCGCGCGACAATAAACGGTCACCTCGTGACCGCGCGCGACCAGCCGCGTCGACAGATGTTCCGCGAAAGTTTCGAAGCCGCCGTAGTTTGCGGGAATTCCCCTCGTACCCAGGATTGCTATGCGCATGATCTACTTTGGTGAATCATCAGGGGTCACTGATTCACTTCGTGTGGCGGCGGCTTTCTCGTAAACGTCAAGAGTCAACCGCGCCGTTTTTTTCCAACTAAACTCGTTCGCTCTTTCTAATCCTCTGGCGCTTAACTTCGCTCGATACTGAGAATCGTTCAAGACGAGTTTGAGCGCTTCGACTAAAGAGTGCACGTCGAAAGGGTCGAATAACAGAGCTGCTTCTCCCGCAACTTCCGGGATGCTGGTGCGATTGCCCGCCACGACCGGCGCGCCGCATTTCATCGCTTCGAGCACAGGCAAGCCAAAGCCTTCGAAGTACGACGCATAAACGAAACAGGTGGCGCCGCTGTAGAGCGCGCTCAGATGTTCATCGGCAACATACCCCGTGAAGCGAATGCCTCCGCCTGCCTCTTCGCGCTCGGCGGCACGCATCGTTTCCCTATCAAGCCAACCGCGTTTTCCAGCTAAAACAAGCTGAGGAAGCTTACCCTCTGGCTGCATTCGGCGCAAGAGCGAATATGCCTCGATCAGTCGCACCAGATTTTTTCTCGGTTGAATCGAGCCGAGCGAGAGAATGTAATCGCCTTCGATGCCATAAGTTTGTCGTACCTGCTTTAGTGCCATTTCATTGGTGACGTGAGCGAGATTTGGCGGCGGTGCTATCGGAGTTACGGTAATGATTTCCGGATCGATGTCATAAGTCCTAACGATGTCGCGGCGCGAGTACTCCGAAATAGCAATGATGCGGGCGGCGTGGCGCGCGGTGCGGCGAATCGTCACACGCATCTGTAGCCGGCTCCGTCGCTTGAATGTCTCGGGCAAGTGTTCGAAGGAGAGATCGTGAATCGTCGTCACGATCGGACAGGGCGCGAACGGCGGCGCGGTGTATTGAACGTGCAGCACGTCGACCGGATGGCGGCGCAATTCGCGCGAGAGCGTCAAAGGAACGCGCACCAATGGGGCGTGTGGCCGTGTGCGCCGCACGGTGAAGTTGGGCCACCGATTAGCAAAGCGATCCAGCGCAGCCAGCTTCGTGACGTAGAGCGTGTATTGATTTTTCTGATCGATTTCGGCGAGGGCTTCGATCAAATGAGTTGCGTAGGTTTCGTTGCCGCCGAGGCGAGCGCCAACTGAATGAGCGTCAATCGCAATGCGCATGTCATGTAGCGCAAGCTGTCAGCTTGCGTCGACACGAGATACACGCAAGTTAAAAACTTGCGCTACATGTAACTGACTACTTCTTGCCTTCGGCAGCTTCGCCGCGGCCACTGGCAGCAGCCGCTTCAGCGATCTCTGCATTCTGACGCGTGTCGCGCTCGCGAATGCGCGCCGCTTTGCCGCGCAGGTTCCGCAGGTAATAGAGCTTCGCGCGTCTCACATGTCCCTTTTTCACCACGTCGATGTGATCGACGATGGTAGCGTGCAGCGGAAAGATTCTTTCCACGCCGACACCGAAGCTGGTTTTGCGCACGGTGATCGTCTCGCGCGCGCCGCCGTGCTTGCGCGCGATGCAAACGCCTTCGAAGGCCTGCAGACGCTCTTTGGTTTCCGATTCCTTGATGCGCACGTGCACTCGCACCGTGTCACCGGGCTGAAAGTCAGGGATGTTATTTCGTAATTGCGTCTTCTCGACGCTATCTAAACGGTTCATGACTAACTCCAATTTTAGATTTTGGATTTTAGATTTGAGATCGCTCCTGGCAATCGTCGCGCGCGCTAACAAAATCAAAAATCGAAATTCAAAAATCCAAAATCATTTCAAAAGATCCGGCCTGTTTTTTTTGGTCTTCTGTTCAGCAGCTTCGCGTCGCCACCGTTCGATCTCCGCGTGATGCCCACTCAACAGAATCTCCGGGACCTGGAGACCTTCAAAGTCCGGTGGCCGCGTGTAATGCGGGTAATCCAAAAGACTTTCCGAGAACGATTCGGTCACGGCAGACGTTTCGCTGCCCAGCGCGCCGGGGATCAATCTCACCACGGCATCGATAACCACGAGCGCAGCCGGCTCGCCACCCGACAAAACATAATCGCCGATCGAAACCTCATCGGTCGCTAAAGCTTCGGCAACGCGTTCGTCCACGCCCTCGTACCGGCCACAAATCAAAACCAGTTGTTCGCATTTTGCGAACTCTGCTGCCAACGATTGCGTCAGTCGACTGCCTTGCGGCGATAACAGGACGACGCGCTTATTCCTGCTAAAGTTTTCGCGCTGCCGGGTGCCGGTCAACGATTCCACTGCTGCAAAGATCGGTTCCGGTTTGAGCACCATGCCATCGCCGCCGCCAAACGGCCGATCGTCAACCATGTGATGCTTGTCCGAGGTCCACGATCGTAAATCGTGCGCCTCAATCTGAACTAAGTTCGCCGCACGCGCGCGCCGGACAATTCCGTAGTCAAAGGCCTCGCGAAAGTAGTCGGGAAAGATCGTGATGATGTCGACCTTGAGCATCGCCAATTGATGATTGCCGATTGTGTTCGAATTCAAGTTTCGAATGACCATCATTCGCGCCATTCAATGCGAAATCGGCAATTGGCAATCGGCAATCTACAATTCCAACAGTCCTTCCGGCGGATCGATACGGATGAGCTTCTTATCCTTATCGATCTCAATCACGATGTCACCGGCCATAGGTATCAGTCTATCCCGGCCCCTATCGTCGACGACCGAAAGCAACTCAACTCCGCCTGTGCGCGCAATCTCTTTCACGTGACCGACGAGCATTCCCTCTAACGTTTCAACGCGGCAGCCGGTAAGTTCCCAGTCGTAGAAAGTGTCAGCCGGTAACTCGACGCGCTCATCAACGGGCACTGCCAAGTCATAGCCGATAAGTTCCTTCGCTTCTTCCGGTGCATCGAAGCCGATAAATTTCAGCACCAGACGCTCGCCGTGAAACCACTGTGCTTCAATTTGCAAAGATCGATTTAATCCGTCTGGCGAAATTCCGATTAGGGAATCCAAATGCTGAAAACGATCCGGAAAATCGGTCAGTAAATCTGCAACTACTTCGCCGCGCAATCCGCGCACCTTAACGACGTGCGCGACCACTATTGGATCGTCTGAGTTACTCATCGCAAGTTAACAACTTGCGCTACTCAACTACATCCAGCACAAACCGCCGATGCTGCTTCACACCCGCCGCGTAAACCAGCGATCGCAGTGCGCGCACCGTCCGCCCTTGTTTCCCAATAACTTTGCCCATGTCGGTTTGCGCGACGCGAATCTCGATGCGCGTGGTGCCCTCACGTTCGATCTCGCGCACGTCGACCGCCTCGGCATCATCGACGAGCGCCTTGACCACCATTTCAATCGTCTCGCGCATTCCGTAAGTCCAAAGTCTCCGGTCCAAAGTCCAAACGCCCATTTGTCATCGTGACATGGCACTTTGGACGTTGGACTTTAGACCGTTTCCGTCGCCGCCGCTGCTTCAGAATCGGCCGCCGCCTGGTTCTTCGCTGCCTGTTTAATCAAGCGACGAACTGTATCAGTCGGTTGCGCGCCCTTGCCGATCCAATATTGCACGCGCTCCGATTTTAAATTGATCTCCGCCGGCTCGCGCGTTGGATTGTACGTCCCGAGATTCTCGAGATACGCGCCGTCACGCTTCGACTGTTTCTCTTTGACTACGATGCGATAGCTTGGTCGCTTCTTGGCCCCGGTTCGCATTAATCTGATTGCTAACAAATCGTTTCTCCTTCGATTGCTTGTTGCCTCTCCCCTGGGAGAGGGAGAATCACCGTCTTCGCTTCTTCTTCTTTTTCTTTCGTCGCGACGTGCCCGGCATTGCCGCCGGCAAGCCCGCCATCATCGAATCGCCGCCTTCCATTCCTGACATGCCCATCGCGCGGCGCATCATTTTCCCCCGCAGCCCGCCGCCGCTGAACATTCCCTGCATCATCCGGCGCATCTCGGTGTATTGCTTAATTAACGCATTCACCTGTTGCACGGTCGTTCCCGATCCGCGCGCGATCCTGCGTCGCCGGTTCGCATTTAAGATGATGTGATTCAAACGCTCTTCACGTGTCATCGAGTCGATGATCGCCTCGGTGCGCTTCAGCTCTTTCTCCATCATCTCTGACTGTTCGTCCGTGAGATCGGGCATGCCGACACCGCCGAGCAGTTGATCCGGCAGCAGCTTCAAAATTTTCGAGAAAGAACCGAGTTTCTTCACCTGCCTGAGTTGCGAACGAAAATCGTCGAGCGTGAACTGGTTCTTTTGCAGCTTTGCCAGTTGTGCTTCCGCGTCGGACTGATCGATTTTGTCCTGGACCTGTTCGATCAAAGACAGCACGTCGCCCATGCCGAGGATGCGCTGCGCGACACGATCGGGATAGAACGGCTCGAGCGCATCGTACTTCTCGCCGACGCCGACAAACTTCACGGGCTGCCCGGTCACTTGCTTGATCGAAAGCGCCGCGCCGCTGCGCGCATCGCCGTCCATCTTCGTCAGCACCACGCCCGTGATGCCTATGCGCCGATGAAACTCTTCAGCCGATCGCACGGCGTCCTGGCCAGTCATCGCATCCGCGACGAAGAGAATCTCGACCGGATACGTCTCGCCTTTGATCTGGACCAGCTCTTCCATCAACTGATCGTCGATGTGCAGCCGTCCGGCCGTGTCGATCAAAAGCGTGTCGTAACCAGTGTCGCGCGCGTGCTGCAAAGCTCCACGCGTCAGATCCAAAGGATCGTTCGTTTCAGGCTTTTCAAAGATCGATTGGCCAGTCGCATGTGCTATGACCTTTAATTGTTCGCGCGCCGCCGGCCGGTAAACGTCAGTCGAAAGCAGCAGCGGTTTGCGCTGTTGGTTCTGCGCCAGCCATCGCGCAATCTTGCCCGTCGAGGTCGTCTTGCCTGAGCCCTGAAGCCCGACGATCATCACGACGTTCGGACTGGATTTAGTAAAGACCAGTCGTGACGAGGTGCCGCCCAGCAATTCGACCAGCTCATCAAAAACGATCTTGACGACTTGTTCCGACGGCTTTAATTCGAGCCAAACTTGTTGTCCCTCGGCTTTCTCTTTGACCGACTGAATAAAATCTTTCGCAACTTTGTAATTAACGTCGGCTTCGAGCAGCGCCAACCGAATCTCGCGGAGCGCCGCATCGACGTGATCCTTCGTCAGGACGCCTTCGCCGCGCAGGTTTTTCAGCGTCCGCTTGAGCTTGTCGGAAAGAGATTCGAACATACATCAGACAACGATTCCGGCCAGCGCGGAAACAAGCATGATAGGGTGCCGTATGAGGGGTGTCAAGAACGGGACGGGGCGCCGACTCAAGTGCTATTTCTCTTAAACTTTTCCGCCAGGAAAGACTGTTGCCGGTCGCCCGATCCAACTATTTCCGCAACCTCGCTCATCTCTTAACGTGTAATTACCGGGCGGCAGGCAAAAGCCGTTTGCGCGGTTTCGGAAAGCGCGTGTATTCTTTCGTTAGCCCCGTCAGAATTAATGAGCACCAGACTCAATCTCGCCAGCCATCCGTTTCGTAACCGCGCGTTGCCCTGGACCGTGACGGCTTTGGTCGTCATCTCTTCGGTTGTTGGGTTAGTTTTCATTGTGCGTAGAACGTTTCAGACGAACGCAAAGATTGCTGAGACGCAACGCGAGGTCGTCGAACTACAGAAACAGCTTGACACGGCCAACAAGAACGCGAAGGCCGTCGAAACCGCCCTAACTGCAGATCAAAAGCGCGATTTGAAATACGCTCATGGGCTCGTCGATCGCAAGCGCTTCTCGTGGTCGAGGCTGTTTGCCGATCTCGAAGCCGCACTGCCGGGCGAGGTGAGAGTTACGAAGATTCAGGTAAAAGGAGTCGGCCTGCAGGACGATCGACCTGCGGCGGACCTCGATTTGGTGGTGTCCAGCAAGTCGCCTTCTGATGTCACGCAGATGATTGAAGACATGGAATCTGAGGGCATCTTTCATGCAGAGCTGGTGACCCAGAATCCAGAGCGTGGTAAAGGCGAGGTGGGTTCGGAGTATGAGTTGAACGTTCACTATGTGCCGCGCGCGGGTTACGCGGTCGAACCTTCGGCGAAACGAATTGTCGACACTGCAGGAGGCAAGGCTCAATGAGTCAAGAGCGCCCTCTCACCAACCGGCAAGCTGCGCCGCGGCAGCAGCCCTCCAGCACGTTTGGCCAGATCGGCGGACCGGTGCTGAATGTTATTGGCTGGCCGGAACTGATCGGATTAGCCGGAGCAGCTTTACTGGCAGTGATCGTGGTGTTCGCCTATTTATACTTTTATCTGCCGGCAAATTCGCGTCTCACTTCGATTCAGCTTGAGCGCACAACTCTTCAGTCAAGGCTGCAAGCTGCGCGCGCCCAATATCAGGAGAACGACACCACCAGTCAGACAATCGCGCGCATCAATGCCAGCCTTGAAGATTTCCAGGCGAATTGGTTGACTGCGCAGAGTCCCGGGCGTATGTCGCTCTACACCGTTTTGAACAATCTCATCAAGAGCAACGGCTTGCGGAACACGGCCGGTCCGAGTTACTCAGAACTTGATGTGATTGGCACAAAGACGCAAGTGCAACCAGGCATCACTGCCGAAAAGCAGAGCACCGGAAAATGGCAAAGCATCTATCCGGGTGTTGCGGTAAGCGTCACCGTCGAGGGGCCATATCAAAGTGTTCGCCATTTTGTGCGTGACATTGAAACCAGCAGACAGTTTCTGATTATCAATGCCGTCGAACTTGAAGGAGTACGAGGTTCGGGCACAATGCAGGATCAACCTCTGCCGACGACATCAACAGTGACCAAGAATAAGAACTCGGGTTCCAAGGGTTCGGATATTGCGGGTGGCCGTGGCGGATTCGTGAGTTTGCGTCTGGATCTCGCCACCTATTTTCAACGACCGGAAGCAAAGCAACCGCCAACCAATTGACAATGAGATTTTTCGATCCAAATAATCCGAACGAGAAAAAGAAAATGATCGCCGCCGGCGCCCTGGGACTGGTCGCGATCGTCATTCTCGGCTACGTGTTCTTCGGCGGCTCGTCAAAACCTCCAGCGAACGTTACGGCTAACGGCGGCAAGCCTTCACCGACAGCCAGACCGGGAACCGGATCAACTACTCCGGTTGAAACTCAGGATTCGGATACCTGCTCGTATTGTGTCCCCGTCTCCGTAATGCCCGGCGTCCCCCCTGTGGGTGAGGCGAATCGAAACATCTTCGCTTTCTACATTCCACCATCGCCAACGCCGAAACCTGTATACATTCCGACGCCGTCACCAACGCCGGTGCCGCCCCTGACGGCACAGTCGCTTTCGCCCGCGAATGTGTACGCGCGGACGCCGACTGATTTCGCGTTACAGGTAACCGGCGACAAGTTCACGCCGGCGGTTCACATTTTTTTCGATGGACGCGACATGCCCACTCGCTTCATCAACGCGCAGCAGTTGGCCACGACCGTGCCCGCGAGCTTCATCACCAATCCTGGAGTGCGGCAGGTCGTGGTGCAGACGGCTGATCGTAAACTCTATTCGTTGCCATTGATGCTGAACGTCACCCCGCCGCCGGTGCCGAATTATAACTACGTGGGACTGATCGGCAAGCCGCGATTCAACGACACGGCCGTCCTTCAGGACAAAGGCAGCAAAGAGTTATTGAATGTGCGACGCGGCGAGGCGGTTGGAACACGCTTCAAAGTCGTTAGCATTTCAGAAAAAGAAATTAAGCTGATCGACACGACCTTGAAAATTACGACGACCATTCCATTCTCGACTGAACAAGTTCAGGGCGGTCCCTACCGGCCGCCGACCCGTACCGTCGATGATGAGCCGTAGATCAATGCACCAGTTTGCTTATCGAAGAAATCGCCGCGGCGAACAAGGCTATGCGCTTGTGTCATTGCTCCTAGTGATGAGCTTGCTCGCTCTTTTCGCCCTTGGCGCCGCCGAAAACGTTCGGCAGCAGGGACAGCGGGAACGTGAAAAAGAGGCCGTTTTTCGCGGAGAACAGGTCGCTGACGCCATTCGCTGGTATTACATTGGACATGGCGGTGGACGAGGAGGCGTCAACGCATTGCCAACAAGTATGGACCAGTTGACGGAAGGACTTCAGCTGCCGGGCAGAACCAAGAAGATTCAGATTCTGCGGCAGGAGGCCGCGCACGATCCGCTTTCAAAGTCAGGTGAGTGGAAAACAATTGCCGTGACTTCCGACCAGTTCATTCAGTTCATCACTGCGTTGACAACGTACGCAGGCGGCACTCCACCGCAGTCGAGAATGGGCGGCATACCAGTGCCGCAAGTAACAAACATACTCGATACAAATTCCACTAACACCGCTCCCGGCACCGAAGACGATTCTCCGAGCACAGACGGACCATTCATCGGAGTCGCCAGCCGCAGTCAACGTAATTCAGTGATGACTTACTACGGCATCGATCATCACGACGGTTGGATCTTCACTCCGCTATTCAGGTAACACAGCGACATCAATAAACGATTTTCGATCGCTCTTCGAGCGACGATGATCGCCACTCGCACAGTCACCTTCGCATCCGTTTTGTCATTTTAATCGCCGAGAAATTTTCTCACTCATCGTAATAAGTTGTTGACAACGATCTAATTAAGGTTTATATAGCAACATGTTGTGCGCCGTTCTCTCTAGACCACAAGAAGCAAAAAGGTACAGTATCTTGTGGTCATTAACCTGAAACTAAGAAGGAGAAACGACAATATGGCAACTAAGAAAAAAGCTGCGAAGAAAAAAGCTGGCGGCAAAAAGAAAGCCGCGAAGAAGAGATAGCTCGTTCAAGCAGGAAACAACGACCACGTTCAAGTGGCGCACATCCTATGAGGCCTTGAAGGCCCTTTGAAAGGAACGGCGAGACTTACAACCGCCGTTCCTATTATTTTGCGCCGACTGTTCTTTCGACTGCTTGTCACCTCGCGTCAGACATTCTGCTCCATTCGTTGTATGCTCTTTGCTGATGCTGAGCGTGGCGCTCGTCGAACCTGAAATCCCTCAGAATACTGGCAATATTGCCCGACTTTGTGCGGCTACCAGCACCCACCTGCATATAGTCGGAGTGACTGGATTTCGTATGGACGACCGCGCCGTCCGCCGCGCGGGACTTGATTATTGGAAGCAAGTTTCCATCACCCGTCATCGCGACTTGGAGAACCTGCGCGTCTCGCAACCAGACGCGAGACTGGTCTACTTCTCAACCAAGGGAGAGCGAACGCTTTGGGATTTTCATTTCGCGGAGGAAGACTGTTTAGTGTTCGGGCCAGAAACGAGAGGTCTGCCCGCAGCGCTGCTCAGAGAGAATTGGGATCGGTGCATCACGATTCCGATGTTCAATCCAAAGGTCCGCAGCCTGAATCTCGCCAACTCAGCATCAATCGCCTTATACGAAGCGCTGCGCCAGCTTCATCGATCGCCAAGTTAGTCGTTCGTTAGTGCTTCGTCATCATCTTCCGATTTATAGACTTCGTAATTCGTCGAATCGTCATAATAGTAAGCGCCCCGCTTTTCTTTCACGTCCGCGTGCTCGTCGTCCAGAGGACTGCTCTCATCACGCTTGACTTCATCTTTCTCTTGTTTCATACCATGAATCATTGTTTACTGAGCGTGTGCAGCTTCCTAGAATATATCCCATCACCGACACGAGCATCTCTTCGCTCACTCATACCGAACAGGTAAAGCTACTCTTGGCTGGCGGAGCAACGTTCATACAACTGCGCGAGAAAAATGATTCACCGCGTACTCTTTTTGCCGATGCCGCAGAGGCGTTGCGCACTGCGCGTGCGGCGGGCGCAAGACTCGTCATCAATGACCGCGTCGACGTTGCGCTCGCGTTAGGCGCCGATGGAGTTCATCTTGGACAAACCGACATTCCCGTTAACGTCGCGCGCAGACTGCTAGGAAATCGCGCGATCATCGGCTATTCGACTCATAACATCAATCAAGCACGCGAAGCTTTAAATCTCCCGATTGATTATCTCGCGTTTGGTCCAATTTTCGACACGAAAAGCAAACGCAATCCAGACCTGGTCGCGGGGCTAGACGCACTCCGATCCGTGAAAGCCATCGTGGGCCGCGTTCCTCTTGTCGCGATCGGCGGCATCGACCGCACAAATATCGGAGAGGTTCTCATGGCCGGTGCGAACTCCGCAGCGATCATCTCTGCGATTCTGAGCAAACCCGCAGAGATCAGCGAAAACCTCAGAGATTTGCTGGACCCAGTCGGCGAGACAACATAGCTCAACATTTTTTACTTGCGTTTACCACAGCCATCCGTCAGAATGGCCATGGGTCGGTTCCCATCCGGCGCTGCGCACTTTGACCTTATTCCCTGTTCCCGCATCCGATTAGATGAGCTTCTTCGATCTGCCGCCGATTATCGAACGCATGTTGCTGGTCTCTGACAAGATCAGCGATTTGAATTTCTCAGTTGGTCAATTACCGCAAGTCGAAATCAACGGCAAGCTCACACCCGTCCAGCCGTTGGGGCTGCAAAAGCTGACGCCTTATCAAACCGAGATAATCGCGATGACGCTGCTCCAGGAAAATCCTGAGGCGGCCGAGAAGCTTGTGACGACCGGCACGGCCGACCTGAGCTATTCGCTTCCCTCGCGAGCACGATTTCGCTGCAACATCTTTCAGCAGCGGGGAGTGTACTCGATCGTAATGCGCGTCATTCCCACCGACATACCGTCGCTAGCTTCACTACATCTCCCGCCGCAGCTTGCAGAAATCGCAGAACTTCGGAACGGTTTGGTATTGATCACGGGGCCGACCGGCTCGGGAAAGAGCTCGACGCTGGCAGCCATCATCGACATCATCAACGAGACGAAGCACTACCACGTGGTCGCGATCGAGGATCCGATTGAGTATCTGCACGTTCACAAGAACTCGACGATCAATCAACGCGAAGTCGGACACGATACGAAGGACTTTCCTTCGGCGTTGCGCGCCGCGCTGCGTCAGGCGCCTAAGGTTATTCTGATTGGTGAGATGCGCGATTTTGAAACTACCGAAATTGCGCTAGAGGCCGCAGAAACGGGACACCTGGTGCTCTCGACTCTCCACACGATCGACGCTTCAAAGACCGTGGACCGAATTATCGGTCTATATCCAAAGAACGAGGAGCCGGTGATTCGCACGCGGCTCGCGCAAACGTTTCGCTACATCATCTCGCAACGTCTGATACCGCGCGCTGATATGCGTGGCCGAATAGCCGCCGTCGAAATTCTGCAGTCGACGCCGCGAACCCGTGAATACATCGAGAACGGCGAAGCCGAAGGCAAGTCCCTGCTAGACGCGATGCGCGACGGCAAGCTGGACGGCATGCAGGACTTCGACACCGTCATCAGAAACTTCATCGAACGAAACGTGGTGACGAAGGAAGACGGCCTGGCGTTTGCGACGAATCAAAACAATCTGCTGCTCTCACTCAAAGGTCTGACGTCGGGCGAAGACTACATGCGCGCGGAAGCGAACGTGCTCGCCCATCAGACGTCGCAATTACCCGTAGGTTTTAGTCTTAACGAATAATTCGCGATTATTTCTTCAACCATGGTACTTGTTTGTCCACAATGCGCCGCTCGCTTGCAACTCGATGACGCCAAGACTCCGGCGCGTCCTTTCAGCGTTCGTTGTCCAAAGTGTCAGGCAAATGTCAGTCACCCGCCGGCGATTGGCAACGATACTACGGTAACGGCTACAGATGTTGGGACGGTCACGTCGTCCGATTCGTCGTCGCGATTTGAGGCGCCGACAGCCGCCCCTCGATTCACGTTCCAGGATGAAGATAAGACCGCCGGCACTGATGAGCCGGCAGCCGAACTTAGCGAACTCGCCAAATTGCTTGCGACTGCGCTTGAGCATTCAAAACTTCACGATCCAACGAGTCGTAAACGGCCGAAATGGGACCGGCGCAAAGCGCTGGTCTGTGCAAGTCCCGCGTATCGTGAAGCGATCGCCGAGTCTCTCGCCGAAAATGAATATGAGGTCTTCGTCGCGGCAAACATGGCGGAAGGGTTGGGCCGCATGCGCGAAGAGCACATGGATGTCATCCTGCTTGACGCGAACTTCGATCCGATCGAGCAGGGCGTGGCTTTCATCACGCGTGAAGTGCGACTTCTGCGGCCGTCTGAACGACGGCGCCTGTTTTTCGTCTATCTAACGTCGGGCGTGCGCACTATGGATTTGCATGCGGCTTTTTTGCAGAACGTAAACCTGGTGATTAATCCTTCCGACCTGGAGCAACTACCCGAGGCCCTGGAACTTTCAATTCGCAAGATGAACGATCTGTACCGTCCGTTCAATCGCGCACTCGACATAGCGCCACTCTAAGCTTTCAAGTCACAACCGATTCTGATGAACACGTCGCGTAGCGCGGCGTGTTCTTGCATTAGCTTCAAATAGATCGATTCGTCGGCGCCGGCTTTCGCGCGAATGATGCGCGCCGCCAAACTCTTCTGGCCGGCATCCCAATCGTCGAACGTGCGACTCGTAGCCAGCACCAACGAGAGATCTTCCAAAGCTTGTAGCTCTGTCTCTTTCCAGTTACGCAAATTGAGTCGCAACGCTCGCGCAACTGTCTGGAGCGACGCGTGTCGCATCGCGTCTGCACGGCCGTCAAAATTACGCGCCATGCTTCTTTGCACTGCCAGGCCGAGGTTACGCACTTCGAATCTGTCCCAACATCCCCTGGACGTTGCGGGAGATAATTCGAATAACATGTGGCCCGCGGCGAGTTTTCTTAACGTAGCTGCGGACGTTCGATAACTGGGATTTTTCGCCAGCTTCGTTTCTTCGCGCTCCGTCAACTTCATCAACTCTGGTTTGACCGGACGAAAACCCAGCTTGCGATAGAACCAGAAAGCGCCGGATTCGATACCCTCTTCATTTTCATGACCAACCTGATATGGATCGATTGAAAACACCGTTACGCCAAGCAACTGACGCGTCAATCGCAAAATGCGCGCATAGAGCCATGCCGTCTCGCCGTCGCGAAAGGTGTAGTAAAGATTGAAGCCAGTCTCCATGCGCTCGCAAATCGACAACCCTTCAAAGTAGCCGACCGGCACTCCGTTCTTGAACATCATCGCCGCGTGATACGCGCGCAGCGGCAGCCGATTCTCCGGCGGCACTCCCATCACATAAACCAGCGTGCCGCGGCCGATGTTGGCTTTGAGCACGCCGCCAGCGTCGCCGTAAGTGAAGCCATGTAGTTCACGATAACGGACGGCGGATGTTTCTCGTGCGAGGTCAAGAATTTTTTCGCCTTCCGCACGCGACAGCTTGTCAATTTGAATTGGCGGCGACGAAAGCTCTCGTGTCAAAGAAATATCTCTGCGCGCGATTAGAGGTGACCTATGAAAAAAGATTTTGCGCGCTGGCAGTCGCAAACCCGTGCGTGAAGATCGGACGCCATACTCCCATGTCACGTGAAGTTTCAAACTATCCCAAAGATTCGACTTCTCTCTATTAGATAACGATAGCGATCCGAATCGCTGCATCAGCCACGTCAGTTCGCGCTGACCGCCGCTGGCGGCGTCGAGCCACTTGCGAAAGGGAACATGCGCTTCCACCGTGGCATCGTCTTCAAGCAGCGGCAGAAACCGAGGCATGACCGCGCCGAATCGATCTTCTTCATCAAACCAATCCCAATCGATGGATAGTTGCTCCGGATATTTCGCGACCAACCAGCGCACGATTGCATAACTGAAGTTGCTGGTTACCGATCGACCCGCAATGCCGGATACTTCAGGATCATCCAATCCCGAAGTGTCAAAATGATCTTCGTCAATTTGCGCGAGGCGAGCTGGAAAAGTTTTCACGATTTGACGGGCTTGGCGGGCGACGCGCGCGCTCGGCGGATAAGCGCAGATAAATAGCAGCGCCTCGTGAAATCGAATTAGGGAATCCGCATCAGAGCAATTGGATTTCGAAAGTGCACGCAGTAGACGAGCAATCGCCGCATCACCTCGACCGAACGTCCGCTTGAGATCGTCAAGTTTGTCCTGAGCGCGATTGAGCTTCACAGGTGCTTCCGCATAAAAGTCGCAATCTTCCACGCGTCGATTGCTTTCCACGGCAGCTCTGCCGTGGTGTAGTGGCCGCAAGGCAACCAGACGACGTCGAGATCGATTCCGAGCGACTTCACTTCCGTGATGACCTGTTTAGACATCTCGACCGGAAACGTCAGATCGTAACGCGCCGCGATGAAGCGCATCGGCCGCCGCTCCATCTTAATCAGCCGAGGCACGAACGGCAGAGGGCTAATCGGCTTCCAAAATTCGCGCAGCTCTGCGAGCGTCAGGTGCGTTTCGATTCCCTGCTTCACATGCTGGGTCGAGATGCCTTTCCAAACCACGTCGGCGAAATAGCCGGAGACGTGATTGAAGACGCCGACGTTGATGTCCGCGTCGTGAGCGAAGGCGAGAAATGCCGTACACGACCCGACGCTGGTGCCCAGAATGCCGATGCGCTCGAATCTCTGCTGCTTCAACCAACGCACCGCCGCGCGAGTGTCGAGCACCGCCTGGCGCATTGATTGAATCGTGCGGCCGATGTTCGAGCTGACGAGATGCTCGGCCCGCTCGATGTCATTTGGCCGTCTCTCTTCGTGATAAGGCAGAGTCAAACGCAGCGCAGTCATGCCCAATCCGTTGAAGATGCGGCAGGCCTCGACGTGACTGTCAGGTTGCGCGTTCCACTGCGGCAGCACGACGACGGCGGCACGCGGCTTATGCTTTCGTTCTTTGCGGGGCGTGAACAGGCGCGCCCGAACAAGATTATTTTCAGTCGACGGGGTTTCGATCGCGCTGGTCCACGTCAGTTGATCGTCTATAAGCTGGTAATCGTCTATCGGTCGCAACGAATAGAAGGTGTCGCTGTCGGCCATCGCGCGGCGCGTATGTTCGCGAAAGATGGCAAGCGGATCGTCGCCGTTGACGTGATCGCTGATAAATTCCGCGCCCCACGCAAACGGCCGCACGACGCGATTATCGTCTTTCTTTGTATGCGCGACTTCCCGCGCGCGCATCCATCTGCCGAACAAACTCAAACCCTCCAAATTCAAAGCAAACATCCTAAGGGTCAGCCAATAAGATAATCAAGCGTCCGCCGCGCGGACGCCAAGCGGACAATTCCCGTTAGTCAGGAAATGTGTTATTAACGAGTCAGTAATCTTACCCCTAATAACTTTTAGCCCCGGGCTGTCGTCAGTTCTCACGGGAGGTGTCGTTACGTGACTCACGCCAAACGCACTGGCCGTTTACGTCAAACCGGTTTCGGAACGACTCTGCTGATTCTGGCGACGATTTCCGGTTGTCTGCCGAAACCGATGTCCGAAGGCCGCGGCGGCGTGAATATCACGCTCTACGGTTTCTCGATAATGAAAGAGCCGCTGGAGAAAGCGATCTATCCGGCATTTGCCGACAAAGCGAAGCGCGAGCACGGCATCGACATTCACTTCACCTCGTCGTTTGCCGGCTCAGAGACGGTGACCAATCAAATCCTGCAAGGCGTAAAAGCGCAAATCGCAATTCTGTCGATCGAGCGCGACGCGTATCGTTTGAAGCAAGCCGGACTGGTCACCTCCGATTGGCATCAACTACCGCAACAGGGCATCGTCAACAAAACGCCGTTCGTGATTCTGGTGCGCAAAGGCAATCCAAAAGGCATTCACGATTTCAGCGATCTCGCCAAGCCTGGAATTAAATTAATTCATCCCGATCCGGTCAGCTCCGGCGGCGCGCAGTGGTCGATTCTGGCGTTATACGGATCTGAATTGGTGAAGTCCCGGAACCAAACCGGGGAAGCGGACCGCGTGCGCGCTTTGCAAACGCTGCAGGCGATTTGGCACAACGTCATGTCGACGCCCGCTTCTGCGCGCGAGGCGCGCACGACGTTCGAACTTGGGAACGGCGATGCGCTCATAACCTACGAGCTTGATGCGCTGATGATGAAGCAGGGAAATCCAGCAGCCGACGCAGAGATCGTCATACCTGAAGCGACGATTTTCAGCGAACATCCCGCGGTCGTCATCGATCGAAACGTCTCAGTGGCCGATCGCCAAGTGATCGACGCCTTCATGCAGTACCTCTGGAGTGACGAAGCGCAACGCGCTTTCGTGAAGTACAATTTTCGCGCGGTCACCAATGAAACTCTGAATCAGGAAAATAAGGAACTCGCAACCATCAAGTATCCTTTTACTGTCAACGATCCGCTAATCGGCGGCTGGGGGCGAGCGTATCCGGAGATAATCGAGGGAGTGTTTCGCGATCAGGTGCAGAAAAGGAAATGATTTGCCACTGAGACACGGAAACACGGAGAAAGGCGAAAATGATAAACACAATCGGCGCATCTCTCTGTAATTTCTCATTTTGCCCGTCTCTATGCTCTCTGTGACTCCGTGGCGATACCTTAAATGAAGATCACCTCAATCAGACACGTTCGCGGTTTTGATGTGGCGCGCCCGGTCAGCATCGGCGTGATGCTCGGCATCATGTTGCCGCTGGTGTTATTGCCGTTGCTGTCGATCTTTGTTTATGGATTCGGCAAAGGCATCGGCGCGTTTATGTCGGCACTGGTCGCGCCCGAGGCCGTCTTCGCGCTCAAGCTTTCGCTGGCGACCAGCTTTTGGGCCACCGTCTTCAACGTGTTATTCGGTTTGTTCGCTGCGTACGTGTTGTCTCGTTACGACTTTTGGGGACGCAACGCGGTGATCGTGACGATCTCTCTGCCGACGGCGATTCCGACCGCCGTTGCCGGTTTTGCTCTGCTCCTGCTGTGGGGAAGATACGGGATGATCGGCCGCTTGTTGTCCGAAAATCAACAGGTAATGTTCACGCCCTACGCCATCATTCTGGCAAACATCTTCGTTACTTTTCCTTTAGCCTTCGGGGTGATCAAGCCGGTCTTCGATACGATGAGCCGTTCGCTCGAAGAAGCTTCAGCGACTATTGGCGCGACGCGTTGGCAGACGTTCTGGCACGTGACTCTGCCGAGTTTGCGTGGCGCGATCGTTTCGGGCGCGCTGCTTACGTTTGCGCGCGCGGTCGGCGAATTCGGATCGACGATTTTGGTGTCAGGCAATCTGGCGGGCCGAACGCAGACGGCGCCGCTTTACATCTTTGCGAAATTCAACGAAGGACAAATCGAAGCTGCAAATGCGATCGCGATCGTGCTTGCTTTGCTTTCATTTGTGATTTTCAGTGTGCTGTTTTTTGCGCGCGACTGGTTAGAATTTGGACAGGAAGCATGAGTGCACGCATGGCGATCGCACGCGAGACTGATCCGCACATTTCCTGGGTGCCCGAACGCGAGCATTCATCGGGCATTGCGGCCAGCGTGCGCGGCATCAGCAAACGCTTTAAGAAGACTGCTGTTCTCGAAGACATCAGCTTTGACGTGTCTGAAGGTGAATCGTTAGTGCTCTTGGGCTCGTCGGGCAGCGGCAAAACGACGATTCTGCGCATCATCGCCGGCCTGGAACAGCCGGACAACGGCAGCGTGATTCTTCACGGCAACGACGTCACTGATCTGCCGGCGCGCGAGCGCGGCGTCGGCGTGATCTTTCAGGCCTACGCGCTTTTTCCGCGGATGACCGTCGAGAAAAATATTGCCTACGGCTTGAAGATTCGACATCGCCCCCGCAAGGAACGACGTGAAACAGTCAATCGTCTAATCGAGCTGGTCCAACTTGAACAGCATCGCAAGAAATATCCATGGCAACTCTCTGGCGGACAACAGCAACGCGTGGCCATCGCGCGGACGCTAGCTTATAAACCGCAGGTGCTGTTGTTTGACGAGCCGTTCGGCGCCCTCGACGCGCAAACGCGCGTACACTTGCGCCGTGAGATTCGCGCGCTGTTGCGCCAGGTCAAGGTGCCGGCAATTTTTATCACGCACGATCAGGAAGAAGCGCTTGAGTTGGGCGATCGGATCGCGGTGCTCAACGAAGGCAG
>DASQYL010000407.1:0-3165 GCA_035639235.1 Pyrinomonadaceae bacterium
TCAGTGGCGCCGTATTCAAATAACTCGAGGCTGCGATTCTTGACTTCTGATTATTCATCTAATTTGCCGGCGCTAGAGTATCGACTTTAGTCGGGCTTTTGAAGTTGCCGTTGAGCCGGACGAAAAGCCCAACTAAAGTTGGTACTCTGACGCTGCTTTGCGCACAGAAGCTTTGCCTTTATAGTGTCCGCATTCAATGAAAATCTACGACATCACCGTACCAATTCGAGCAAACATGCCGGTCTATGAAGGCGACCCCGGAGTGAAGATCGAAGCGTGGTCGGCGCTCGCGAAAGGCGACTCAGCCAACGTTTCCATGTTGAATTTCGGCGCGCACACCGGCACACACGTCGATGCGCCGGCCCATTTCATCCAAGGCGCACGGCGTATCGATGACGTTTCTTTAGACGTTCTGATTGGGCCCGCAAGAGTGGTGCGTGTGCCTGACGAGATGAAAGAGATCAACACGGCATTTATAAAAAGCTGCCGGCTCGACGGCGTCGAGCGCATTATCTTTCATACAAAAAACTCCAGCCGGTGGAATGAAGCTTTTCACAAGGACTTCACACATCTGTTGCCGGAAGCTGCACAGGTGCTCGTTCGTCAGGGAATGAAATTGGTCGGCACTGACTATCTTTCGATCGAGAAATTTCATTCGGGCGATCACCAGACGCATCTGACTCTGCTGTCGAACAACGTTGTAATTGTAGAGGGCCTTAATCTTTCTGACGTGCCGGACGGCGACTACGAATTGATTTGCTTGCCGTTGAAAGTGGCCGATGGCGCCGGCGACGGCGCGCCGGCGCGCGCAGCGCTGAGAACGACATAACACAAGATGTTATCCGATGAAATCATCATCCAAACGCGAACCAGATCCAAAATACCGCGAACGCGTTTACCGGATCGTGCGAGGCATTCCGCGGGGGCGCGTCATGACTTATGGGCAGATTGCTTACCTGCTGGGGGAAGGCTACACGCCGCGGACGGTGGGGTTCACGATGCACGGCGCCGATGAAAGCAACACGCCGTGGCACCGCGTAATTAATTCTCAGGGAAAGTGCTCGACAGGCCGCGTAGTGCTGCCGCCCGACAAACAGCAACGAATGCTCGAGCGCGAGGGCGTCAAATTCGATCGCGCCGGCCGATGCGATCTCGAACAATTTTTATGGAAGCCGCGGCGGTCAGCGCGCAAACATGAAAACACAAAGAAGCGAATTGCGCTTTATAAGAAATAGTTTCGCAGGACGCTTCAGACGAAATCGAATTAAAATTAAAACGCTGCCTAATGGCCGTATTCAAACCAGGAGAGTAAATCATGAACGTCGACCCCCTGGCTCCGCGTACACCTTACGAAGTCAGCCCGCCAAAATATTCCGTGTCTCATCAAATGGCGACCACGGCTTTCGAGTTGCCTAACTTTCGCGTCATGCAGACCCTCGGAGTGGTGCGCGGAATTGTTGTTCGTTCGCGGAACGTGTTCGCAACCCTCGGTGCGACTTTCCAACAAGTGGTTGGCGGCAATATCACTATCTGGACCCGGATGTGTGAAGAGACGCGGCGCGATGCCTTCGACATCATGATCCAACACGCTTCTGAAATAGGCGCCAACGCCATCATCGGCGTCCGTTATGACACGACCGAAATTTCCACGGGCGTCACCGAAGTGCTTGCTTACGGCACCGCCGTGATCGTCGAGCCTACAAATGCGAGCTACCGCGGATGAGTAGATCGGAAATAGATCCGCAGAAACTCGAGCGCGCGCGCACGGCGTTCGCTTCCGTTGCTTATGCAAAGTTCCTGGGGCTGCGGTTAGGAGAAGTCGCGAACGGTGAAGTCACCGTCTATCTCGACGTGCGCGACGAATTGAAACAGAACCGCGGCGTCGTTCACGGCGGAGCCATCGCTTCTCTCATCGATACGGCTTCAGCCTTCGCGGTGCTGACCCAAATCGACCTCGACAAGAAAGTAACGACCAGCGATCTAACCATCCATTATCTTCGTCCGGTCATGACCGGTCGCATGACCGCCAACGCCCACATAATTCGTGGCGGTCGCCGCCTATTTGTTTTGGCTGTTGATGTTTTCGACGAATCGCAGGCCATGGTCGCGACTGCCGTGACAACCTACATCACGGTTGACCCAAATACGCCGAAAAACTCAGCAATTTCGTGAAAAATAGGCATAGACAACCGTGTTGGCAAAATGCAAAAATGATTTTGGCCCATCGGCCCGGCCCGCCCTAATCTCGCATTCGATTATGCATTCACTTTACGACGTCCTGTTAGCTCAGCACGCCAGGCAATTGACGCCGGTCAGGTGTGCTTATGCCACGGTGCTGCAACTCCATCGCTATTTCGAAGACGTGGTGCTCGAGAACAATCTGAATGCGTTGGTGATCGAATCGCTGCCGGTATCTGCCAAGCGTTCGGCGCGCGAGAAGGCGCGCGTGCGCGAGTTAGCACGCGGTGGCCGGCGCACATTCTTCTTCGCGCACAAGTCAGATGCGCTTAACGAGATCGCTTCGACAATCCTCGACAGCGCCCTGCCGGCGCCGTCCATTCTTCCACAGCCTGAGAGCAATCCGGGCAACGAGCATTTCATCGTGATTGCCGATACGCGGTTTTCGGCACTGTTAGCGACCGTGCGCGGCCGGGCCAGCAACGCGCGCATGGGCGGCGACGAAGTCATCTGGACTTTCGAGCCCGATGTGGTCTATTCGGCGCTCGAGTATCTGATGGCCCGCGTGACGGCAGAGAATCCATACCAGGCAGAATTTTTTGAATCGGCCGTCCGTGCGTCGATGCCGAAAGCAACGTCACTGCAACTCACGCTTAGCGTTACCACCAAGCTGGCGCACTTGCTGCAACAGCAAGCCGGACGCGAGATTGCCGTAAATCGAATCGCGACGGCGATCCGCGAATCGCTCGAGCTGGGTTTGATTCTGCAGAAGACCGTGACCGAGGTCGGTTCAGCGTTGAATGTCACGAGCTGTGCGCTGCGCGTCGAAGGTTGCAAATCGGAACAACCGCTTACTTACTTCTATTCAAAAGAGCCCGCGCGATCTGCGCTTGAAGTCGAAGACATGCGCAGCGAGTTGGACCGGCACTATCCACATCTTTCGCGACACCAATCGGTCATCATTCACGATTGCGATGCCGACGTCGA
>DASQYL010000408.1:0-5088 GCA_035639235.1 Pyrinomonadaceae bacterium
ATCGCGATCCGCAATGGCAGAAATGACCGTACGATAAGTTTAGGTTGTGGCATCCGTATTGATAGAAGCGTATAATCATGCCATCGGATTTCGACTCTTCCCGTTAACGCCCTTTCAAGTCAGCCCGTCCTTCATAGAGGAGGAAGCGAAATGAAATTACATCGAATCAAAGAGCAAGGGGTTTCTCTCCTGGCGGCGGCTTTACTTTGCGCAGCCGCCACCATTGTCCGAGGTCAGGACTTGAAGCCAGAAATGACGCGGCCTGAGCCGCCGTCGAGTCCTCCCGCATCACAACCAAGTTCGCCACCGCCCGCTCCGCCACCGAGTGCGCCAGCGCCAAGTGCGCCGAGCCAGTCCAGCCGCGGCTCTGATAGCGGCAGTCGCTCCAGCGATAGCGGTAGTCGCAGCTATGACAGCGGGCGCCGAGATCGCAGCGACGATTCAAATCGCAGCAGTCGCAATGACAGTGGCAACCGTAACAATGGATCGGATCGACGTTCGAACAATGATAGTTCAAGGCCGGTGCAGCGTACCGGTAACGGCGACGGCAGTGACAATCGGCGTGACCGCCCAATCGTCGATAATTCCTCGGGTGTGAGCAACACGAATACTGGCGCTGGCGGTGGTAACCGCGATCGCACTGGAGATCGAGGCCGTGATAAAGATCGCGATAAAGATCGCGGCGGCGATCGTGGCGGTGACCGCGGCGGAGATCGTGGCCGCGATAGAGATCGCGATCGCGACCGAGACAGAGATCGGGACCGTGACCGAGATAGAGATCGAGACCACGACCGCGACCGCGATCGCTACCGTGATCGCGATCATAATGGCCGCCATTCACGAGATTACTACCGGAACAATGGCTATCCCATCTATGACGTGGCCGATTATTTCTTCTTCACGCTGGATTATGATCCTGCCAACTACGGTGGGTATTCGTACGGCTTAAGCGCCTACGATCAGGGTTATGAGGATGGTTTATTCACCGGCGCCAACGATGCGCGTCGCGGCCAGAGTTACGATCCGGAGCGGTCACATTTCTATGGCAGCGCCAACCACGGCTATAACTCCGGGTTAGGACAGCGCGCGGTTTACCAACAGGCATATCGCGACGGCTTTCTGCGCGGCTACGATGAAGGGTTCCGCAACTGGCAACAGTATTTCAGCGGCGGAGTATTTCGGCGAGGGCCGTAATCATTATTCATGGCCGATAGGTCGAGTGCCGCGAGTCTCTCATAGCTCGCGGCATTCTTTTTCTTTTTTTAACCGGCGCGTAGCGCAAATCAGACCTGTGCCATACGATTTCGTGCCGGTCGCTAACGAAAAAGATCGAGCGGCGCTAGTTTTTTCATTTGAAGCAGGCTCGACGAAATTTCGGCACAACGTTTGCCCGACTGCGCGACGGAGGTTCGATACATCAATGAAATCACACTATCTCAGCAGCAAGACCGGCAGAATCTTGTTGGCGTTGGCATTTCTCGTAGGCATCGGCATGGTTTCGACCGCCAGCGCGCAGAACTGGCCGTACAATCAGGATCCGAATTATCGACGTGATCGCGATCGCGACCGTGATCGTGATTACCAGAGGAACGGACGAAACGGCGGCTACAACAACGCGTATCAAATCGCGGCGAATCAGGGTTATCAGGACGGGTTGTACACCGGCCAGAACGACGCCGCCCGACGACAGAATTACAATCCCCAACGGTCTCACTTCTATCGCAACGGGCACGGCGACAACGGCGGCTACGGCAACTACGGCCGCAACAACTATCAGTACCAGCAGGCTTATCGCCAGGGATTCATGCAAGGCTACAATGACGGGTATCAACGTTACGGTGGTAACCGTCGGAACAATGGCCGATACAACCGCTGGCCGTTCTAATTAATTTGTTACGCTCTCGGTCCTGCTCCGAGATTAGCCGGAGGCGATGTCGTTGACTTTGGTCAGCGGCATCGCTTTTTTTATTTGACGTCCGTTCATTGCCAGCAATAGCGTGATGTGGTATTTAAAAACGTCCCCGTAAATTCGCAATTCAGAAATCGAAGGAGCCCGGTAAAGAATGAGAGCAGAATGCCGCCTGAGCAAATCCATCTTCAGCATATTATCAGCGCTCACGATTGCGCTGCTGGCGCTGTCAAACGCCGCGTCGCAGGACATGTCGCACAACCACATGTCGAGCGGCTACGATCCGTCGGCTGAGAGCGAGATCACGCAGGATTGGGCCAAACAAAAATTGGCGAAGTCGCCGCGCCACAAAGAGTGGGTCAAGGTGAAAAATGGCACTCGCGAAGTGAACAGTTTCATCGTCTATCCAGAATCAAATAAGAAAGCGACCGCGGTCGTCGTGATTCACGAAATCTTCGGCATGAGCGATTGGGTCCAACAGATTACCGATGAATTGGCCGAAGCCGGTTACATCGCCATTGCTCCCGATCTGCTTTCGGGGATGGGACCGAACGGTGGCGGGACCGCTGAGATTGCAGCGACCGCGAACAATGCCGTCGGCCAGGCGATCAATGCTTTGCCGCCGGATCAAATCGCCGCCGATTTGGATGCGGTTGCCGATTATGTTTCCAAGGTGCCGGGTGCGAACGGCAAAGTCGTCGCGGGCGGTTTCTGTTGGGGCGGCACCACGACTTTCTTTTTTGCAACGCGGCGACCTAATCTGAAGGCGGCATTCGTCTTCTATGGTTCGGCCCCGAAAGACAATCCGCAAGGGCAACCGTACTCTGTAGACAAAGCGGCGATTGGAAAGATCGGCGCGCCGGTTTACGGTTTCTATGCTGAGAACGATATGCGTATCGACGCCACCGTTCCGCCGACTGTCGATGCGATGAAAGCTGTGAATAAGATGTACGAGCCGGTTACCTACGCCGGCGCGGGTCACGGGTTCATGCGTGCGGGCGAGCCAAATAATCCACCGCCTGCCGCCGCCGCGCCTGACGCCGACGACGCCGCGAAGAAGAAAGCTGCCGACGCGATGACGATGTACAACGCGAATCGCAAAGCGCACGACGATGCGTGGAAGCGCTGGATGGCGATCCTCGCGAAGATTTAACCTTCGATACGCGGCGTTAGAGTTCCGACTTCAGTCGGGCTTTGACGCCGTCGTAACGCAAATCTGTTCTCGATTTCGAATTGGTCCACAACTGATGCGGATATCGATCTCTCCGCCGACGCGATTCTGAGGTGTGCTCAGAAATACACTTGATGCAAGATCGCCGAATGTCGCATGCCCAAGAAGAGCGCAGGGTTGTTGTTGTATCGTAAAGCGGATTCCGGCCTCGAAGTCTTGCTGGTCCATCCCGGTGGCCCCTTCTGGCGTAACAAGGATGAAGGCGCATGGACCATTCCCAAGGGCGAGTTCAACAATGACGAAGACCCTCTGGCCGCTGCGAAGCGCGAATTCCAAGAGGAGTTAGGCGCATCGCCACCTGATGGCGAATATCTGCAACTCAAACCGATCAAGCAGAAGAACGGGAAAGTTGTTCATGCGTGGGCAGCCAGAGGTAACTTCGATCTATCGACGCTGGAGAGCAGTACTTTCGTCTGCGAGTGGCCGCCGAAGTCCGGCCGCGTGCAGACTTTTCCGGAAGTCGATCGCGCCGAGTGGTTCAATTCAGCAGTCGCGAAACGAAAGTTATTGGCAGCGCAAGTGGCATTGGTAGATGAGTTGCTTGAGGTGCTGACGTAATGGCATCGGCAGTGGCGACAAGACTGGCCCCGGATCTCAAGGGCGTGATCAGCCGTCGCGCGAAAGGGTGGCTGCACGAATTCATCAATGGATCAGCAGCGATGAAGCGAAAGGCGATTGCGCTGGTTGAGGCAGCAACCTGGCAGAATGTTGCCCGTTTAATAACTCGGCGAATCATAAGCCGCTGTTCGTGCGTTAATCAGGTTCTTCATTTCGGAACCTGGCGGTTTTCATAACGTCGCAAACCTCGTTTTGTTCCTCGACAAAAATTGTTACCCCGCCTGTTGGTGAAGAAGTTCGCAAATCCGCAGGTACCAGGCAACTGCGAATCGACAAAACTGATCCAAAGAAGTCGCGTGTGAAATCATTTCCATAGAAAAGATCTTGACACGATCGCTATTGATACTTTATACAAGAGAGCTCGCGCGATGGACCAGTCGCGCACTGCGAGGAAGAAAACTTCAATGTTGACGACCAGGACATACAAAGAACATACGACGAAATGGCAGCCGTGCGCCGCCATGTATACGGTCGTCTGTTCGTTGGGCCTGAGCTTGGCGTCGGTCTCATTGGGGACCAATATTTTTGGCGGCGGACTCGGACAAAGACCAGAGTCCATAGATAGCCGTCAGACGAAGCATTAATCAGCGGGAGCGGACTCCCGCTCCCAAATCTCAAAGCAAAATTCGCGGAGAATTGAAGGAGCGGGCAGCTTCCCTGGGAGGCTTAAAGCCCGCTCCTTTAGTTTTTTGACAATCGAAGTACCTATTTGCGAGAGATGAAGGCAGGGAGCCTTCAACGGATGACGATCTCGGTCCTTTGCGAGAGTCCCAAGAGATCGCCATCTCGGGAGAAGTGTGCCTCGAAGTGTATTCGGAGCATTGTTCTCTCTGCCTTCATCTATTTTTTAGCACAGATGGATCTCGGATTTGAAATCTTGCTTGCGAGATTTGAAATCTGAAATGCACGCATGTGTGGCTGAGCAGCAAAAGCACCTGACTGTAAATCAGGCGTCTCACGACTTCGTAGGTGCGAGTCCTACCACATGCACCAGAAAATTTTTGGGGCGTAGGCTAACGGCAAACCATCGGATTCCAAACCCGAGATTCTCGGTTCAAATCCGGGCGTCCCAGCCAATTCGGAAGGCGGTGCGCGGCGGCGCGCAACTGGTCCTGAAAACCAGGCCGAGCATTGCGTCTCGAGGGTTCGACTCCTTCGCCTTCCGCCAATCTTTCGGGAGGCGTCGCCTAGACATAATGGCTGACAGATAAGAGGCCTGTCACTTAAGAGCGTGGGTTAAGCTGCGGAGTGATCTAACAACCGTGGCTCAGAGCCACAATTAAGGAGACAGGCCATGCGAAAGTCTATCATGTACGTGGGAATGGATCAG
>DASQYL010000409.1:0-7094 GCA_035639235.1 Pyrinomonadaceae bacterium
CTTCGTCTTCGCCCAACTCCTTCTGAATCGCCCTCATCTGCTGGCGCAGGACATAATCGCGTTGCGCCTTGTCCATCTCTGTCTGCGCCTCGCTGGCGATTTTTGAACGCAACCGAATGATTTCAACTTCGCGCGCGAGAAAGTCATGGGCCAGATGAATCAGATCGTCCACGGCGTTTGCTTCGAGCATCTGTTGCTCTTTATCGACGCCGAGGCTGAGAATCGATCCGAGAAAGTAAGCGAGCCGCACCGGATCGTCCGCGCCGAGAACGATCAGCCGCACTTCAGGCGGCACCTGCGGCAAATAAGCCAGCGCTTGTTGAATCAGCGACTGCACGTTGCGCTTGGTCGCTTCGACTTTCTCCTTGTCGCGCAATTCCAATTCCGGCAGCACGCGCACGCGTCCGCGCAAATGCGGTTCAGCCTGTTCCCAGGCCATCAACTGCACGCGATCGATGCCCTGTACGATCAAATGCAGCGTATCTTCAACACGCTCCATGCGTTTGATCTGGACCAGCGTGCCGACTTCATAGAGATCGTCCGGCTTGGCCTCGCCTTCGCTCATTTTTTCAGGGCGCACGCTGATGCACGCGATTAATTTTTCTTCGCTCGCCAATGCCGCTTCGACCGCAGCCATCGACCCGGGACGGCCGACTGATAGCGGCACCATCGTCTCCGGAAACAACGTCGTGTTCTGTAAAGGCAGCACCGGGATGACGAAGGGCACGCCTTCGGGTTTTTTCAATTGCGGAGTTGCTTCTGTCTGGTTCGGGTTTGGTTCTGCCATGATGGATTTGCGTTATTTGCGCGCGGCTCGCGCTTGTTCCTGCTCTTCACGCAAACGCAGAATCAAGAGACCGTCGCGATATTCACGTTCGATTGAGGCATGTTCGATCGAGCGGGGAAACCTAATCATCTTTTCAAAACGGCTGTAGGTAATTTCGAGTTGATAGTGCGAGATGCCTTCGCCGCAGGTGCCGTCGCGCCGCGAGCCGCTGATGCGCAAGAGATCGCCGTCGATGATCACGTCAACGTCTGTCGGTTTTACGCCGGCCAGATCGACCTTGACTATCCAGCCGTCGCTGCTGCGATAGACATCTGCCGCCGGGCACCACAAGCGCCCCGAGGGCCGCCGATGACGGTCATCACGAATCAAGCGGAAATAACGATCAAGCGATTCCCCGGACATGGTAGTAGCTCCGTTTCCAAAAACATCTGAGGGATTCAGGGTCTTTGATTGAATTATAGAGCTTTCGCGCGCGGATGTCAGTTCGGCGTGAAGAATGAAGGTCGTTGGATTAATTCATTGCTGGACTCATCAGTATTTAACCGAATCGGCACACGACCGACTCATTTTGTATTGCTCCCAACCCGTCCATTTGCCGACCTTAATCCAGAGAGCCGCAGGGCCCGTGTAATCCTCAGCGAATGGTCTATTAAAGCGGCCTACAAGCCGCCGTTGCGCAGTATTTACAGACTCGACAATAAACTGCTCTACGCCTCGGCTTCCTTTCCTGACCCCAAGTATCTTCACTTCCTCGCATCGCTCTGGGCCGGTCGGTTCTTGATCCAGCAGCCAATTAGCGCCCAAAGCAATCGCCAACAGAATTCCCATTGCCACGATCGACTTCACCCATTTATTAGCTAGTAATTATCGCCCTCTGGTCCACGCGACTTACCAACGATGGTATGCCGGATGGCCGGGCTTCACCGCCACAAAAGTGCCGCGGCAGGTTGCCGTTATCTTGTCGTGAGCAATCAACTCGCCTTCAACCGTTGCTCGATCGTACGTTGATTCAATCACGCGCGCACGCAGGTGCACCGGCTGATCGGTAGGGGTGGGACGCTTCAGCGTGATGGTGTAATCAGCCGTCACCGTGCACGGTGGATGATCGACTCCGGCTTTCTTCATCAAGTGATAAGCCGCGGTCCAGTTGCAATGACAATCGAGCAGCGTGCCGATGATGCCGCCGCTCAACATACCGGGAAAAGCTTCCTGATACGTCTGCGGTTCGAAAGTGGCGACGACTTCATCGCCTTCCGGAAAGCTGCGAATGTGCAAGCCCTGCGCGTTCGCCGGGCCGCATCCGAAACAGGCCATGTGAGGAGCATAGGTTTCTTGAAGACTTTTCTCATTCATAGTTTTAGATGAGGTAATGCCCTCCCTTACGATCGGGCTACTGCCCCGTTTTCTCAGCACGCAACTGTTCGCGCAATTTAAATCGTTGCACCTTGCCAGTCGCAGTGTACGGCAGTTCATCGATGAAAATATAACGCCGCGGCTGTTTGAATCGTGGCAAAGAAGACTCGCACAAGTCGCGCAGAGACTTTTCAACTTTCGCAATCTCATCGTCATCTGACCGAACGATGAAAGCGCAGACGCACGACAATCCGTCCTTGTCGAATCCTTCGACCACCGCTGCCGCGCGAATGTGTTCGCTCTTCAAGAGCACACCTTCGACTTCAACGGGCGAGACCCATTGGCCGGTCGGCTTGAAGCAATCGTCGCTGCGGCCCATGTGCCACCAGAAACCGTCCGCGTCCTGTCGATAGAGATCGCCCGTGCGCGTCCAGCCATCGACAAACGTAGCCGCCGAAATATCCGGGCGCTGCCAGTAACGCGACGCGGCGCTGCCGCCACGGATCCACAGATTGCCGACTTCACCCTTCGCCACCGCTGTGTCTTCATGATCGATCAAACGCGCTTCGTAGCCATGCAACAGCTTCCCACTGCTGCCGTAACGAACATCGCCGTCGTGATTCGACATCCACATGTGCAGCATCTCAGTCGAGCCGATGCCATCCAACACTTGCACGTCAAACATGTCTTGCCATTCCTGGCCCAGCGCGGCGGGCAACGCTTCGCCCGCGGAAATGCACAGGCGTAGGCTGCCGGTCTTCAGGGCACCGACTTCAGTTGGGCCATTCCCGGCGGAACGCCCGACTGAAGCCCGTACTCTAACGCCTGCTTGATGAGGCTCGAGTAGCATCCGATAAACGACCGGCACACCGAAAAAAATCGTCGGTCGATATTCGTCGAAGATGCGCGCAATAACTTCGGCGGTGGGCTTCTCGCGACAGAGAATCGCCGTGCAGCCATTCAGCAACGGAAACGTGAACGCGTTGCCGAGCCCATACGCGAAAGGCAAACGCGAAGAAGAAAACAAGCGATCGCTATCACGCAAATTCAAAACTTCACGGCAGTACGTTTCGTTCGTGTAAAAGATGTCGCCCTGGCTGTGCACCGCGCCTTTCGGCTCGCCCGTGCTGCCTGAGGTGTAGAGAATGAACGCGTCGGCATTCGTGTCGGCAGGGCGATGGTCGGCGATGACACGATTCGCCGGCGCCGTCCGATCGTCAAACATTTGAAGTTTGACGTCCCCAACTTCTCGAATGCTCCCATCGGAGTCGCGCTGGACGACGATCAGGTTTACTAAACTGACCGGCATCAAACCATTCGCAAACAAACCATTCACCACCGAAGCTTCAACGACGGCCGCGCGTGCTCCGCAATCGTTGAGAATGAACAACTGATCGTCGCGACGCAGCGCCAGATTAATTGGGACGGCGATAGCACCCAACGAAATAATCGCGATGAATAAAGCAATGAATTCCGGCGAGTCAGCCAGTAGAATTGCCACGCGATCCCCTTGCGAGATACCGATACCCGCTAACATGTCGGCAGCGTGCGATACCGCTTCCTGCAAGTCGGCATAACTGATCTCTCGATGCTCGTAAAGAATCGCCACGCGCCTGACGCGCTCCGGCAGGAAGATTCTTTCGGCTAAACCAACCGTTTCCATTTCGATGGACCGACCCTCTCTGTGGCGGAACGGAATCTACCATACCTCAGCCCCCGATTCTTTAAAAAGCCGCCCAAACACTCAGGAATCCAGTGTTTCTGAACACGTTCAAAATTACGCTTGACACCGTCCCGATGCCGGCGTATGGTATAAGTGATTTGAACGTGTTCAGTTTTGAGGGAGGGACGAAATGAACATCGAAATAGCCACTTACCTGCTCTATCTCGGAATTTCCATCACGCTGACTATTTGGGTCGCGCACACGCTGCACAAAAACGGACGCATCTTTCTGGTCGATGTCTTCCACGGCAACGAGCCGCTGGCCGATTCGGTCAATCACTTGCTGGTGGTCGGCTTCTATCTGATCAACCTGGGGTTCGTCAGCCTGGCAATGAAGCTCGGCTACGATATCTCGACGCCGAAAGAAGGGATTGAAGCGCTCTCGGTCAAGGTCGGCACGGTCATGCTGGTCCTGGGCGTGATGCACTTTTTCAATCTGCTGATCTTCAGCCGCATGCGTCGTCGCGCGACCATGCGCACGGCGCCGCCGCCGGTCGCGCCGGACGCGTTCACTCCGGTTCAGGAGGTGGCGTGATGGCGCGACTAACTTTGCTCTACGACCCGGACTGCGGCCTTTGCCGGCGAGTGCAAGGTTGGCTGGCCGAACAACCGAAGCTGATCGATTTGCGCATGATTCCGATCAAGACCGAGGCGGCACGGCGCCGGTTTCCGGAATTGAATCATGAAGTCACGTCCAAAGACTTGACGGTCGTCAGCGATCAAGGAGCTGTCTACTTCGGACCGAAGGCCTGGTTGATGGTCCTTTGGTCGCTCACGCGCTATCGCGACTGGTCCTATCGTCTGGCCTCGCCGGAGCTTCTGCCGACGACGCGGCGCGTGGTGTCGCTCATTTCTCAGCATCGCTATCAAATCAGTCGCGTCGCGACGAGCATGGCGAGGTAATCAGCATGAATCCAACTTCGACTCGCAAACCGACGAAGACGCCGAAGGGCGAGCAGACCCGCGCGTTGATTCTCAATTCAGCGCTCGATCTGCTCCAGGAGCATGGTTACGAAAAGACGACGATGCGTGCGATCGCGAAGCGCGCGGGTGTGGCGCTCGGCAATGCATATCACTACTTCGCCTCGAAAGAACATTTGATTCAGGCTTTTTATCACCGCCTGCACGAGGAACACTTGCACGCGCTTCGTCCGTTATTGGCTAAGGAGACTACCATGCGAGCGCGGCTGATGACGGTGATGCGTTTGAAGATTTCGACACTCGAGCCGTATCACGAATTCGCGGGCGTGCTCTTTAAGACTGCCGCCGATCCGCACAGCCCTCTCAATCCATTTGCGGATGCATCCGCGCCCGTGCGCAGCGACAGTATCAAGCTGTTTGAAGAACTCGTGAGCGAAACGAAAGCGCGCATCCCCCCGGATCTCCGTGCGGAGCTGCCTTACCTGCTTTGGCTTTATCACATGGGCGTGATCCTGTTTTGGATTCACGACTCGTCACCGAAGCGCGCGCGCACTTATCGATTGATCGATCAGACGGTTGATTTACTCGACAAACTGATTTCGCTGGCGAGCAATCCCTTGATGCGCCCGGTGCGCAAGCGAGCGTTGAAGTTAGTTTCGGAATTGCGCCATTTGGAATTGGCGGAGGCTTGAAAAACATGAAAATCATAATTCCTGGTGGATCGGGTTATGTCGGAACGGTGTTGGCGCGCGCGTTTTACGCCAGCGGCCATGAGGTTGTCGTGCTCAGTCGCACGAAGCGAACTTTGCCGTGGCGCACGGTTGAATGGGATGGCGTGACGCTCGGCAAGTGGGCAGATGAATTCGAAGCGGCGGACGCGATTATCAATCTCGCGGGACAGAGCGTGAACTGTCGCTACACGGCTGAGAATCGCCGACGTATCACAGAGTCTCGCTTGAAATCGACGAAGGTTGTCGGTGACGCAATCGTACAGGCATGGACACCGCCGCGCGTTTGGCTGCAAGCGAGCACGGCGACGATTTACGCTCATCGATACGATGCGCCGAATGACGAGGCGACCGGAATCATCGGCGGCTCTGAACCGAGCGCGCCGGAGACCTGGCGCTTCAGCATCGACGTGGCAACGTCGTGGGAGCGTGCGTTGAGAGATTCACCGACGCCGAACACGCGCCGGGTCGCGATGCGGACAGCCATCGTGATGCATCCTGATCACGGTTCGCCGTTCGACATCTTGCTGCGGCTGGTGCGCTTCGGTTTAGGCGGTCAGGCGGGCGATGGCCGCCAATACATGTCCTGGATACATGAGAGAGATTTCGTGCGCGCCGTCTTGTGGTTAATCGCACATGAGGAGCTGGAGGGACCGGTGAATTTGGCTGCGCCGAATCCGCTGCCGAATGCTCAGTTCATGGAGGCTTTGCGCGAGGCGTGGGGGCATCCGCTGGGGCTTCCCGTTCCCGAATTGATGTTGGAAGTTGGCGCGTGTCTGTGCGGCAGCGAGACTGAACTCATTCTCAAGAGCCGCCGCGTGATTCCAACGAAGCTCCTGGAATCAGGCTTCACGTTTCGATTCCCGACTTGGCCCGAAGCGGCGCGGGATCTGTGCCATCGATCCGGCAAATCAAGCCTGGCTGGCGATGACCTCTTTTTCAGAAGGACTGCTAACGGCCAACCGTAGAGAGGAATAGCGCGATGGATATTAATGAAGAGCCACAACTCGACGGAGTCAACCTAGCCAAGGGTGTGATGGTAGGCACTGCTACGGCGGTCGTTTTCGGAGCCGGCGGCTTCCTTCTAACTTACAACGGTCAGGGATACATGGGCTGGACGCTGTTTCTGTTGGTACCGTTCGCGACTGGTTTCGCTACTGCCTTGGTGGCGCGTCGGAGGAACATTGTCATCGCCTCACTAATCATAGGCTTATTGTTTTGTACTGTGATCCTTCTCGTAACGGGATACGAAGGCTTTGTCTGCGTTTTGATGTCGGCGCCTTTGATTGGCGTGACCATGGCCTTTGGAGGATTGTTTGGGTGGTTGGTGCGAGAGCGCGTGATCGACAAGTCGAACAGCTCAAAGACCCTGACGCTCTTACTACTACTAATCACGCCGATGTTTCTGATGGGTGCCAACCGCACAGAACAGTCAATACGTGGGCCGCGTACTGAGACTGTGTCCGACACGCTGATTGTGGACGCTTCTCCCGAAGCCGTCTGGAACGAATTGAAGAGCATGGAAAGCATCACCGCCTCAAAAACTTTTCTGATGAAGATCGGTTTGCCAGTACCAGTCAGT
>DASQYL010000410.1:0-4901 GCA_035639235.1 Pyrinomonadaceae bacterium
GGGTTTGGATGTATAGCCGCTTCCTAACGGCCGGCTACTGCGCCGAATTGGGCAATGACATACTTGGCGAATCAAGCTGTGAGCCCTCTCCCGTTGGGAGAGGGTTGGGTGAGGGCTTAGCGCGGCTAGAATAATCTTAAGTACTTTGCGAGAGATGAATTCGCGCGCGAATTCATCTCTCGCAAACTCATTCAGTCGTGTAATGGGTACGCGCTAGGCCCTCATCCCCGCCCTTCTCCCAAAGGGAGAAGGGAGAAAAACTTGGACTTATGTTTATTCGTTAAGTATGTCACTGCCCCGAATTGGCCGCGTTTCGCGCTTTTCGGCCTGTCTTTGAAGATTTCCAACATGCGCAAGGGGTTGGAACAGCTGCGCATGGGATTGGATGAGGTGCGCATGCGGCTGGATCATTTGCGCAGGGCGCTTGGATTATGCGCGCATGCGGACAGAGCAGCCGCACGTCACATTAGATTAAGCGCGTACGGCAATTGATCGGCGGCGCGTCTCGCTGGATCAAGGCTGCTTCGGGGTCAGCGCGCCGCGCGGCACGGCGGAGATTCTGCCGGGGTGGATATCAATCGCGCGTGATATCAGAACGAGTGTGCGGAATGATAGATTGGGTGCATCTCTGGCTTCGTTTCAAGGGTCGGCGCTGATACATCAGTCTTTGATCAAAATCCAGTTCGACATTGCGCGTTGATGGTGCACGACGACGGTTTTGAATGGTTCGAGCCACCGTCCGCCGAGCGACTCAGTTTCCCGCAGCAGCATTTCTTCATCGACCAGAAAGCGTTGGCTGCCATCCGGCAGGTGATAGCGGCGGCCTTCGACAAGACGGATTTCATCAATGCCAACGGTTGAAGCCAGGCGCGCGAAGAAAATTCCGCCCGGCTTCAGCACCCGCCACATCTCCCGCACCATTTCGCGCCAGTGACTTTCATTGCGCGCAAAGTGGAGCACGGCGCTGCTCAAGACCACATCGAAGGTTGAATCACCGAAGGACATTTTCTCGACCGCTTCAAGGCGGAAGTTTTCGCGCGGGAGATTCGGCGACAGTCCAGCCGCCAGCGATCTAATCTCAGTAATCGCAGCGACAGATTGATCGACGCCGGAAACATCAAAACCTGTCCTGAAGAAATAAGTGAGGTTGCGTCCACCACCACAGCCCGCATCGAGCAATTTCATCTCAGGCGTGATGTGCCCACGTAAGAGTAGATCGAAGAGATAAATGTCAATCCCACCAAACCAATCGTGCAAGTTTGTTGCCGGCGTCATTGTGACTCAACGAACGTAATCAGTAATCACATCAACAACACATCCACCCTATGCGCATGCACCATCTGCTCGCAGGGCGACCAGGCGAAGACGGTGAAGCGGCCGTCTTGCGAGGCGACGAGCCCCAAGGCGTCTCTTTGATCGTAGATGAATTGCGCGGCTGAGAGGTGACGCGTGCCGCCATGCAATACCGGATGGGCCACCTCGGCTTGATTGCCAACGATGGGTTCGGTGAGCATCATCTGTTCGACGGCTTCGTGACCGACTGCGCGTTTGATCTTGGCGCCGAAGGCGAGCACGTCGTAAGCACTGCTAATCACTGTCGCGCCGTCAACGGCGGTCAAGCCGGCTACGACATCGACGGCGTTGCGCAACGCTGCCTCCCATTCATTTTCTGCTTCACGCTTGGCGCCTTGCGTGATCAGGTTTGCGAGCCGGTTGAATGGCGGCACCACGGAATAGACAATCGGATGCACGATCGATTCACGCCACTGCTCAGACGAATCGGGAACGACCAACAGCGTGCCGCCTTGCCCGTGCGCGCGCATCGACGCAGCCAGTTGCACGAGTCCATTGATGTGAGGCTGCGACTGTTCGCGGGCTGTGAACGCGTGCAGTGACTTGAGCAGATCGGGACAGTCGGGCAGGCTCTGGCCTTGCTCGTCAACGATCTTGACTTGCTCGCCTTTGAGCACCGCAACGTTGGCGAACTTGCCAAAGCCGGCGGCGCGCCGATGCTTGATGACGAGCAAGCCTGGTTCGATATCTTCCAGGACAAAACCGAGACTGGGCACTTTGCGCGTTGCCCCCCAAATGAAGAGTTCTTCGTCATCGCCATCGCGTTCGCGCCAGACGCCCAGATGAATTCCCGGGCGCTCAACCGCGGGCGCAAGTTTCGTCAGGGTGGCCGTGTTTAGCGGCAGGCGCTGTGCGAATGTGAGCGGCTGTCGTGCTTGTTGGGCCGGCACAAAGGCCAGCGAGATTTTCGGGAAGCGGCCCTCCTCGGGACGGAAGCTGGCCCAGAAAGTTGCGTCGATCATCTTTTCGATCGCGTATGACGAAGGTGGATCGGCGAGTCCGCTCTCGCCGCGAGCGCGCGCTTCGGCGAGATGCTGCGCGAAGTGCGTTGCGATCGTAGTCGCCACCGCGTGAGCTGCATGATAGGTTGAGGCGCGAGTCATGACGGGATCTCCAGACGCTGAAGCTCGCCGTCGCGCGTATTATTGACAGCTTCTTCGAGTAGCGTCGCTGCCGCAACTATTCGACGCAGATCATTTGTCGCGAGGTCGAGAATTGCAATTCTGTGTCCAGCCAGATTCTGCTGGTAACGGATGTTTTGATCAGAAGTGATGAATAGGTCAAATTCAGCTTCGGCACGGCGAAGCAGAGCGCTATTGCGGATTCCGCTCCAACCCTGCGCTTGAACGCTGGGCACGGAATGCTGAGGAAGTAACCGATGGATCGGCCAGGGAACACATTCGTCCAGCAGGATTCTCATGCAGCCGGTGTAAGTAAGGCCTGTCCCGAACGTTCCAGAACCTGGCGTGCCAACTCACGCGACACGGAAGGAAAGCACTCCAGAAATTCTTCGAGTGAGTAGTCATTCTCCAAATACTCGAAGAGTGTGTTGACCGGAACGCGCGTACCGCGAAACACAGGCGCGCCGCCGAGAATTTCTGGATCAACTGTTATGAGATCTGTCGAAGTCATAAGGACTATGGCTGATTATCCGCTGGCGCTGATTTTCCGGCAAGGAATAAAATTTACCTCCTCGTCAGTTGCCGATATTTAATTCGATGCGGTACTTCGGCTTCGGCGCCGAGACGCAGCTTGCGATCCTCTTCATAATCGGAATAGTTGCCTTCGAACCAGACCACTTTGCTGTTGCCCTCGAAGCAAAGCATGTGCGTCGCGATGCGATCGAGGAACCAGCGATCATGAGCAATCACGACGGCGCATCCGGCGAAATTCTCTAACGCTTCTTCCAATGCGCGCAATGTATTCACATCGAGGTCGTTCGTCGGTTCGTCGAGCAAAAGGACATTGGCGCCTGCTTTCAGCATCTTCGCGAGATGCACGCGGTTGCGCTCGCCGCCGGACAGCATGGAAACTTTCTTCTGCTGATCGGAGCCTGAAAAGTTGAAACGTCCGACATAAGCGCGCGAGTTCACTTCGCGGTTGCCGAGTTTCAAAGTGTCTTCGCCGCCGGAGATTTCTTCCCAAATGGTTTTGTCTGCGTCGAGCGTGCGGCTTTGATCGACGTAAGCCAATTGCACCGTTTCGCCGATCTTGATCGCGCCGCCGTCGGGTTCTTCCTGTTTCGTAATCATGCGAAACAGCGTGGTCTTCCCCGCTCCGTTTGGTCCAATGACCCCGACAATGCCCCCCGGAGGCAAAGCGAAAGTCATGTTCTCGATCAGCAATTTGTCTCCGTAGGCTTTGCTGACGTTGCCTGCTTCGATCACCACGTCGCCGAGACGTGGTCCCGGCGGAATGGGAATCTCTAAATCCTCGCGGCGCTTCTCCGTTTGCTTATCGAGCAGACTTTCATAAGCATTGATACGCGCTTTGCCCTTAGCGCGCCGAGCTTTCGGCGACATGCGAATCCATTCCAGCTCGCGCTGCAGCGTCTTCTGTCGTGAGCTTTCGGATTTTTCTTCGCGCCGCAGACGCTCTTGTTTCTGTTCCAACCAGCTCGAATAATTCCCTTTCCAGGGAATTCCGCTCCCCCGATCTAATTCCAAAATCCAACCGGCAACGTTATCGAGAAAATATCGATCGTGCGTGACCGCGATAATCGTCCCGGGATAATTCTGTAGGTGATGTTCCAGCCAGGCTACTGATTCGGCATCGAGATGATTTGTCGGTTCATCAAGTAAAAGGATGTCCGGTTTCTGCAGCAACAGTCGACAAAGCGCGACCCGCCTGCGCTCACCACCGGAAAGCACGCTCACTGACGTGTCAGGCGGCGGACACCGCAGCGCGTCCATCGCCATCTCCAGTCGCGAATCAAGATCCCATGCATTGAGGTGATCCAGTTTCTCTTGCACTGCGCCTTGTCGTGCAAGCAGCGCATTCATCTCGTCGTCTGACATTTCTTCGCCGAACTTTGCATTGATCTCTTCGAATTCTTTCAGTAGATCAACCGTTTCTTTGACCGCCTCTTCTACTACTTGGCGCACGGTGCGGGTGTCGTCGAGCAAAGGTTCCTGTTCGAGATAGCCGACGGTGAAGCCGGGAGAGATTACGGTCTCGCCGTTGAAGTCTTTATCGACGCCGGACAGGATGCGCAGCAAAGAAGACTTGCCAGACCCGTTGAGGCCGATGACGCCAATCTTCGCGCCGTAGAAATACGACAAGTAAATATCCTTCAGGACCGGCTTCTTGTCGTAGAACTTACTGACGCCGACCATCGAATAGATGACTTTGTTTGCTTCAGTAGACATGATTTCAGTAGCGCAGATTGTCAGTTTGAGATTAAGAAGATGAATCCACAGATTACACAGATTTCGCAGAGAAGGAAAAAGCAATGCGGAGAATTGAGCTTTATAGCGGGGTGAGTTCGGTCGTGGTATCGCGACGTTTCTTTTCTTTGAAGCCTTCTACAAAACTTCGCGACCCTGGCG
>DASQYL010000411.1:0-3499 GCA_035639235.1 Pyrinomonadaceae bacterium
CGGCTTCCATGGCGGGCGCATCCAGGAAACTGAGAGTCTCAACCGAGCAAGCGCTCAAGGTATCGCTCAACAGCGTAGCCGGAATATCGGAATGGCGACGAGCGATATCCAACAACGCGCCAATAGCTGCGGGCATTTTCAACAAGGCGAGACTCGCGATCGCCTGGTTCCTGACCACCGAGTCGCCATCGTGCAAGGCCTCGATCAAAAACGGCAACGATGCCGGAGATTTCATCTGACCCAGCGTACGAGCCGCGGAAGATCGCTCCCACGCGTCGCGCCCCAACAATAGTGTTGCACTCTGGCGGGCCACAAATCCGTACTCTTCCAGCGCCTGCTGCACGCGATGATAAACGTCTCCCGACACTTCGTTCGAATCGAGCGCCTTGATTAACGAAGTTTCAATTGCACGTCGATCTTCTGCTGCCCGAGACGACATAACATCACTGCGATGCGGCTTGCCGAGCACCAGCTTGCCGACTTCCTGATCGATCCGATACGCGCCGAAAGCCGGAACCTGCTCCGCTGATTTCTCAGATGCGTGGACCGTTTCGAGCGGCTGGCGCGTTCGTTCGGAGACCGACATAGTGGCGTTTGTCTGCTGTGGGAATACAGGCTCATTCTCTTGGCGGCGGCTGCGGGTGTCCTCAGAGAATTCCTGCGTTTCTTTCTGCTTCTGGATTTTCTTATAGACGAATAGACCGGCCAGCACGAGCACCAAAATGATCGTGATCCCGTAGGTGGAAAAAATCGACGAAGTCCAGTCGTCGGACTCAGCCTGAATCGCTGCATTTGCGCTAAGCGAATCAGCCATAATCAGAAGACCGGCCGCCGTGCAGGTGATCGCGGCGCGTAAGCGCAGAAGGGGGAATTGAGTTCGCATAACTTTCATAATTAGAATGCGCGCCGCTTCGAGAGGTTGGTGCTGAGAGAGCGCGGCGGAGGTTAAACGGCCTCGGCTGAGTAAGGCCGGGTCTTATTCAGCATCGGTGAACTTGTAACCGATGCCCCAAACGGTGAGCACCAGTTGCGGGTTCTCCGGGTTATCTTCGATCTTGGCCCGCAAGCGATTGATATGAGAATCAATGGTTCGATCGTACCCTTCGTAAGAATAGTCCCAGATCTTTTCGAGCAAATATTTGCGCGGAAAGACGCGGCCCGGGTTTGATGCGAACAGGCGCAAGAGATCGAATTCCTTTGGGGTCAGGTCAACGTGCCGCTCGGCAATGGTGACCTCGCGACGAACCGGATCGACGCGCAAGCTCCCGCGGACGATCGGCGTCTCGTCGCTGCCCTCGGTCGTCGCTCCGGCGCGCGCGCGCCGCAGCACAGACTTAATGCGAGCCTCGACTTCGCGCAGGCTGAACGGTTTGGTGATGTAATCGTCGGCGCCCATCTCGAGACCAAGCACGCGATCGACTACGTCGTCCTTTGCCGTAAGCATAATGATTGGTACCTGCGGAACCTTCTGGCGTAGCTCCTTGCAGACGGCGAGACCGTCCATCTTCGGCAGCATCAAATCCAAAACGACGACATCGGGTCGCGTTTTGATCGCTGATTCGACGCCGGCAAGACCATCGGCGGCCGTCGTCACCGTGTACCCCGCACGCGAAAAATATTCTACGAGCGCGGCGGAAATATTTTCATCGTCCTCGACTACCAGCAATGAAGTTGCCGGCGCTGGAGCGGTTGCTGCTCCGGTGGCTTCTGCCATGTGAGGCAAGCCATCCTTCCCATTCGTTTTGTCTAGCATTTGATTTCCCTCGGGACTAGAAGGGGTCTTGGGGGACGTGACAGGCGCCGTGGTGCCGGCACATGTCAGTTAGAAATATAACAGGAGAATTCAACTTTGCTCAAGCAGAAAGTTTTGTACGGTGCCGTATTTTGTCAGTTGTCGCGGTCAACGCGGCCTGAAACTATATACGATTCTTCCAACAATGTTCTGGGGCTTTCCATCAACTAGCGGCGGCGAGAATCTTGAAGCCTTGGCTGCCTTGAGAGCAGCCGCGCGCAGCAAAGGGTGGCCTGATTCAACTTGTGCTGCTTGAATCTTGCCTTCTTTATTCATTAATACCAGCACGGTCACGTCTCCATACGCGTGGGCTGAAACGGCAGCGGGCGGAAATTCCGGCGTCACTAACTTGACCGCGCGTCCATTGATGACACCGCCCGGGTTCTGCTCTTTTGGGTCGTCACACTTGCCACACGCTTTGAAGACGCTTTCTCCATGTTTTCTCAATTCTTCGATTGCCTGGTCCACTTCGCCTTTTGGCTCATGATTCGCGGCTGCGTCGGTGCTGGGAATAATTGGCGGCCGCGAATCCTGAGCCGTCGCACAAACGACTAAAGAAACGAGACAACAAAACGAGCCAATCAGGCAAAAGAGAGTTTTCATTCGCATCGAGCCACCGGCCGACTCGGTTCATAGTTCTCTAGCTTGATGGTTTTGGCGGCGTCAATTTGGCCTTGAGTCGTTGCTCGAAATTCGTGAGGGTTGCGGCAAACTGTGACTTGGGTCCAGCTTTCTTGATCGCCGCCTCAAACACGTCCACGCCACGAGGATCGCCCAACAAAACGAGAGCATTAGCCGCCGTCGCCACAATCTGGAAGCTCGATCTCTCGATACCTTCATTGAGCGCCGCAGTTAGTGTCGGCAGCGTACGCTGATCTTCCTTGCCAACGTTGCCCAGCAAGGTAAGCGCTGCTGAACGGACGCCAAGTTGATTTGGCGCGACGGCATATTTGAAACCGAGCTCCATCGCCCGTTTGTCTCCAAGCGCCGCCAGCCCGTTGAGACCAGAACCGCGGATTTGATCGCGCCATGAGGGTTGATCGATAAGCTTGAGCAACGCGTCATAAGCCGCCGGGCTTTTTGTTTGACCCAGCGCGATCGCGGAAGCGCGTATCACGCCGTAACTTTGATCGTTGAGCAACTGTGCGTAACTGTCTGCCAACGTCGCATCTTTCGTCGCCGCCAAAGAAGTCACGGCGCGGGCGCGGACGCGCGCGTCTTTGTCTTTGGTGGCGGCCAGCAGCGCGTCCTTCGCGTCTTTCGATCCGTTCAAAGCTGCAACAGCTTCGAACCGCGCTCCCCAAAATTCATCTTTGGTGGCTGCCGCGATCGCATTGCGAATGGCGGCACGATCGACATCCTTGGACTTCGCGTCATTCATCCGTGACGAAAGCTGCGACAGCGCCCAAATGCGTCCGAGCACGTCTTTGTCATGGCTTAATTGATACAACAACTGATCGTTTGTCTTGGCGAACGTGACTTCCTTGATCAACGTGCCGTCGTAATCAAAGCCCACGAGCAAAGGTTCCGAATCGACTGAGAACTTAAATGTCTGTTCTTCCTTCGGCTCAATCAGCACCCGCTCGATGCGGGTATTGGTCGTCGTGCCGATCTCGATGTCGACCGGCGTCTGAAAAAAATTCGCCTGAGGATACAGCCAATCAGGATCGGGCTTCTGTTCCTGGCGCACGATCAGCGCCAACTCTT
>DASQYL010000412.1:0-4961 GCA_035639235.1 Pyrinomonadaceae bacterium
AAGATCATTAATCCGCGCGGCCTTATTACAGGTGGACTGCCGCCTTATGCCGAGACTCGCAATTATGTTAGTTCAATCATGAATCTTGTGACGCAGCCTTCCGAATTGATTATGAGGACTGGACTCACATCATCGAGAGGACACGAAAAGTCGCTGAGTTCAGAGACTCCGATTTTGATTTCCGATAAATCGGGCATTACGCAGAGTCTCCGAACGCACTCGAAGTCGAACCCGAATAGCTCGTTCATCGAAGTCCAATAAAGCTGTCGGCTTTTACATACGCTGTTTGGCTTTTACAACAGTTCTACAGGTGCTGCGAAAATTCTTCAGGTTTCCTAGGTTCCTAATGTTTGTCTCTTAGTAAGGAACGACAAACTAACAATCTCAACAATTGCGGAACTGCTCATTGGACCATTAGTCAGTAGTCTTTGCGGCTATGCTAACCGAGTTTTCTGTCATTGGCTGAGGGTAGCACTATAGATTTGTATATATGAAGAGCATACACAAACGAGATTGCGGCAGCGATGATCAGTGAAATGGACTCGGATGGCGATAGCCACACATGTAAAGACACTGCAACAATAAGCTGGGCCAGGCCAGGAACCATGAGTAGCCAATACTGTCTAGTGCCGATACCTAGACTCACTGCGTAGGCAGTATTGGGCGCTTGAAGAGTCGAGGCAAGGTCGGGATCGACGAAGCATTTGCCGGGAGTATCCGTCGTTTTGATTTTGACGGTTCCGTTTACCTTAAAGATTTTTCCGTTGGGGTCCAAATGGGTTGTTGAAATTGGCACATCATAGGCGCCCTCTTCCGGCTTCGCATTCTTATTTTTTATGCACTTGCAGCCAACCTTGCACTGGGCCTGATTAGCCTTCTGGAAATCCAGTTTAAGCTTCTCAAGAATCGCCTGCTCAGAAGTAGTTCCGGTAGAGTCAACCACGGTGCCTTCTGGGCGCTCCGATTTCTTGATAGGCTTGATTATCGCATCCTCTTCCGGAGGCGGACTCGTACCCTCCGGCGGCGTGGGCAGATCTAGCTTGTACTCCTTAACGACACAAGGCCCTTGATCGCAAGTCATGTAAAGGTCCTCCGTTCCGCAATTCGGTTGATTGCAACCTTCATAGTTAACCTCATAGGAGCATTGTTGTGCATCGGACCTCAAAACTTCTACGCAGTCAGCATTCGCTGGCCAAAAGCGACTTGGCCCGGATTCATTTTAGCGACTTCCCAAAGAGCAACACTGGAATTAGTACGATCAGTGCCGCTCCCACCAAACTATAAAACAAATCCATCTTGTTCGTGCTACGAATCTGTCGACCTCCAATTCTTATTGGACTCTCGTCGCCGATTGCCTTTGTAAGCGAAGCTCCCGGCAATAATTTTTCAATTTCCAGCCCGTGCTTTACAGCACCGATGAGGAGGCGGTGATACCAATGACGATCCATTAAGTAGAATGCGCCCCAAGTAATCAAAGCAACAATAATGAGCAGAACCGCGACGGGTACAGAGCGTTCATATAGCTTTATCGTAATCGTTTTCTCAACAGAGAATGCCGCCAGACTCAGGATCGCCCCGAGAACGGTCACCGCAAGATTCCTTATTCTGAGTTCCAAGTCGTTAAAATGTTGTTGGACATCAACGGTCTTTTTCCAGATCTCAAGATAGTAAGTTCTATCGCTTGACGCCGTTTGCGCTTCAACTACCGCATCCCTGATCCAAGCCTTGATCTGCTCTTCACTTGGCAGTCCCTCCATCTTTTTCTCTCACCTTTCCGTTTTCATTAGAACAGGGATTGACCCAAGTTCTTGTAATCAAACAAGTTTTTTTCGCGAAGTCGGCTAAGACTATTACAGCGGATCATAGAACACAATTGAATCCTCACGTGAACCGTCGGGTTTTACACACGCTGTTTGGCTTTTACAACAACCGCGACTCCGAATGGCGAAACTGCTCTTAATTTCTTGCGCGGCATGTCGATTGTAAGCACGGCCCGGCGAGACGAGACGAACCAAGAATCAAAGGAGAACGACATGACTACCGACGCGATGGAATTACCGCTTTCAATGTCACCAACCGAGCGTGACGCTACGAGCGACATTCGCGGTGTTAACGATCCGCTCCCGCCCGTAATCTGCTACCGCGACCCGGCTGACGTGCACACCATTCGTCGCCAAGCCTCGCTAATCCTTTTCGCTTTCGTAATCGCCGCGATCGCGGTAGTCGGAGTCGTTTACAAATCCATCCAGCGGCCGGACCGCATTGTGGTCGATATGTCATCCGGTCGAACCGTGATGATCAATGACAAGGAACTGGGCGCGACTGAAGCTGTGAAGCTGGAAAAAGACAAGCTTCAAATTGCCGACATGGATTATGTCGTCAAAGCCTATCTCGATTATCTCTACCGTGTGGATCAGCGATCACGCTCTAAAGACATTGAAGCTGCTCTAAGACTGATGGTGCCAGGACAGGCCAAGAAATTCGCTCAATACTTAACTGATCAGAAGATTCTTCAAACGCAACGTGAACAGCAATGGAACGCGACTTGGAAACCTGAATACCTGGAACATGCGCCCGGCAAGCCGCTAACGGTGAAGGTTTATGGCACCCAAGAAATCGACATGGTGGTGAAGAACGAAAGCAAACACATGACAAAGCATGTCCTTCTCACTGTCGATCTCTTGCCGGATGCGCCCGAAGATGGAACGCTCAGGTTAGACCGGAATCTCCGATCCGGCTTCCGCATCAACGCAATCGATTACAAGGAGCTTAGTTCTACCGAAGCGGAAACGCCGGTCAGCTCAACTCAAGGCCAAGGATAAAAACATGAAGATACTTATTTCTTTTGCATTGCTCCTGTGCCCTTCCCCTTTGTTGATGGCGCAAACGCCTCCAACGCAGCCCGGAAGGATCATTCGGCCACGCAAACGCGCGCACCGCCCTATTAAAAGATCGAGTGCGATTGCATCAAATGCACCACCGAAGACCTCCGAAGATTTTTTCGTCGGCGAGGCAAAAGTAGATGTAACGAAGGATGAAACGGTCGTCAGGTTAGCGATGGCTCAACACGCCAGTGTTCTGATCGAGCTGCCAGCTAATGATGGTCCTCGTTACATCATCCCAGGCGATCCTGAAATGGCGACAGTTGATGAAAAGGCGCTCGAACGAAACAAGCGCGCAATAGTCGTCCGCCCAGGTACTCAGTTTCTTCCTCCTCAACACAACGCGAAGGCGCGTAACCCAGCCGCTACGGTTACTGCGCAAATGCGGAGTGGTTTGGTTGTTACGTTCTTGTTTTATCCGGTAGAAGACCTCGCGCAAAACGTTCATCGTTGTGTGCTGAATTACAACCGCGATGAAGTAGTGGCGCGACGCCGCGCGGCAGGACTGCCAGTTAATCTCGACGACAAAGAGCAAGGAGGTGAGAAAACAACTGCGCAGTCCAGCGCCGCGCTAATACCAATCGAAGTCGAAAGAGCGAAGGAGAGTAAGGTTGAAAAGCAAGCATCTTCTGAGCCGCCAAATTCACCGTCTCCCATTATAGATCAGTCGAAAGGATCAAATGAGAAACGCATTGACTCGGCTGTCGATTCCGTTGTCAGCTCAACACCTAATAACAATCCCGAAGTCGTTGCGACTCTCCGTAGCGCTTTAGATCAAGCTACCAAACGGCCAAAACAGTTCAAGAGTTGGACGCACTCGACACACGGACTGAAGCTGTCAATTCTTGAAGAACCTAACCCCAGCAAAGCATTCCGGGTTCTTAGTGTCGCCGTCAGGAACACTACTACCGCCACCTTGAAACTCACGCCTCATAGCCCTGAACTCTACGTTGAGACAATCGATGACGAAGGTACGACCGTTAACGTTCATTCGATTGCGAAAGCGCAAACACAGTCAAGCAATACGTCGGGTGATGTTGCTGCCGGCGCAACGGTGTACTTTGCGATCGCCTATCTGTCACCTGTGCTCGACGCCCATCAGCGCATAAAAATTGTCATCGCCCAGACCAACGCCGTCGACGAGCCTGCTTCAATCAAGCTGGCTACCAGCGGACATTAAAGGAATAACAGCATGAACCAAACAAATACTTCTTCTGGAAATGGTAACCACCATCGGTCTGCCGTCGATGTTCTTGAGGACAATCGATCATCAGGCACAACTATTTACGATCCGAGCAATCCACTGCTCGCCCCGCCGAAGGAGATCGAAAAAACGAAGCAGAAAGGCAGAACGCGGAGACTCGTTATCGTATGTTTCGTTTTCCTCGCGTTGACGGGAGCTGCTTTCTTCCTCTACCGATCGCTTCGCGTCAATCGCGTGAATGTCACGGTGCAAGCCGATAATCGCCGCGACACGCAAAGCCCACGGAGCAAAGGCGAATCCAAAAACTCAGAGAACGACGCCAGTACCGACGCTATTAATCTCACGCGAAAAGCACTTGGCTCAGATAACGCCAACGCGGGCAATGTGAGCGTACCTTCATCGAACCCGACACCGACTCCAGACAAATCCAACGAGTCGGTTCCAGAAGTGGTGCGTAGTCTTGGCGGAACATTTGCCTCGGGCGGAAATGATAACGGGCCGAACAATCCCAAAATCGGCTTTCAACCACGAACGGGCGGCGGATCTGAACCGCAAAGCAATGGAACGACTTCCGCAAATCAAGAAGTAGCTCAGTCTCACGCAAACAGCACTCAGACTCTATTTGTGGACGCTGCGTCGCCAAAGCTAGACCTGAGAGCAGCGCCACTGAACGGAACAACGGCGGCCCAGACGAAACTTGTGACCAACGCTGCAATCAACATCACCCCAGCAGTCCTGCCACCGTTCGGCACGATGTTACCCGTCCGCACGCAGGGCGTGATTTTCACTCTCCGAAACAACTCTTACGCAAGACTCGAATTGATTAGAGACGTAGCCGGCAATGGCTGGTCATTGCCAAAAGGCACCGTTTTGGT
>DASQYL010000413.1:0-4075 GCA_035639235.1 Pyrinomonadaceae bacterium
CGTTGGCGAATGCAAACTGTCCGCACGCTCGAGACCCAGCATGTTCGCGGTTGCATGCAACTCACGCCTCAACGCGTTCGCGTCCAGCGGCCGCTCGTTAGGGTTCTTCGCCAGCGTGTGGAGAACCACCAGCTCAAGGGCTTCAGGAATTGACGGAACGATCTCGCGCGGCGGACGCGGTGTTTCGGAAACCTGCTTCAAAGCGATCGCGAGATGCGTTTCACCGTTAAAGGGACAGACACCCGTCAACATCTCGTATAGGATGATTCCCAAGCTGTACACGTCGGTCGCGGGTGTCAACGCGACGCCGCCCGCGCATTGCTCGGGTGACATGTAGCGCGGAGTGCCGATGAGCGCGCCGACCTGAGTCAGCGTGTGGTAATCGTCATCTTGCTCTTCCACCACGAACTTGGCCACGCCGAAATCGAGCACTTTAACGACCGCGGGAAAATTGGGGCGCTGTTCGATAAAAATATTCGCCGGTTTTAGATCGCGATGGATCAATCCCGCTTCGTGCGCTGAGCCGACTGCCGCGCATGCCTGCAACATGAAAGATACTGCGCGCGCCGGATCGAGCGGCGCTTCGTGCGCGAGCAGATCGCGCAGCGTCCGTCCCTCGAGCAGCTCCATGACGATGTACAGATATCCGTCCTCAGTCGTTCCGAAATCCGTGACGGTCACCGCGTTCGGATGCTGCATGCGACCGGCGGCTCGGGCCTCGCGACGGAAGCGCTGTTGCGCAGTCTGATCGCCAACGAATCGCTGGCTCAGCACTTTCAAAGCAACCGGGCGATCGATCAAGAGGTGAGTCGCACGATATACCGTACCCATGCCGCCGCCGCCCAGCGGTTTATCGAGGCGGTACTTTCCGTCGAATACCCTTCCCAGGAGCGGATCAAGCGGCACATCTGCGACCGTTGCGTCAGCCTGCAGAGGCGTGTGGTCACTCGGACACAAAACCACGTCATCCGCGAATTGCCGACCGCATCTGGGGCATTGAAGCATAGTGGCTTTGATGTTGTTTCGAGAGGGCGCGTTTTCATTATCACGCAAAAACTGTACGCGCGGTAGCAGCGGCCCGTAGACTCACGCGTAGCATGCGCGTGTCGCATCAAAACGCGCGATTTCGCTTCCCTTTCCGCTTCAGATAAAGAGAATCATCAATGAGTCACGGGATGGGATTCGGTCTGGCCAAGCTTTGAAAGCATTTGGTGAAGTTAAGCTGACTGAGGTCACTTCACCCAATCTTTCGCCGGCACAAACGAATTTTTGTCATAGATCAAGACTATCGTTCCAATCGGCATCTGTTTATAAACTTCGAGCGCGGCTGAATTCGGCACTCGAATGCAGCCGTGACTCGCGGGCGTGTCGGGTACCGACGAGTTTCCGTGAATTGCCAAGCCGTCGCTAAAATAATTTGGATAGTAGAGCATGCCGAGGGGTGACTTTCGCCAGCCGGCGATCTTCGCATAAATCTTAAAACGGCCGCGCGGCGTGTACGCCAGACCGCTCATGCCCTTTTCGTGATACTCCTTATTGCTGCCGGTCGAAACTGGGAGCACGCTCTTCACAGTGCCGTTGTCATCAATTATCAAAAGCACCTGACGATCCAGATCGACCTCGACGTGCCGGTAACCTGGATCGCGCGGCTTAGGCGCCTCTGCGCTGGAAATCGCTTCGAACTCGTCATGCGTCAATTGCCCCGTGACTCTTCGCCCTTCGTATTTCTGAAAAGCGATCATCGCAGTGCGACCCGTGCCGTAGCCCATCTCTGACAGGCGTGCATATGCCTGGTTCATTTCAGGACGAGTCAGAGCCTCCGTGTGTATGTGAGAACGACGCGCCCTGCTTTGGGCCGCGATATTACTCGCCAACGCCGGAATCAACACAAACGACAGCAGCGTTGAAGTTAAGTATGTTTTGTGAACCGCCATTCTTCGATCTGATGTCAACTAGCTTAGCTGCCGAGGAATCCACAGGCAAATAAGATGCAGCTAGCCCTAAACCAGCCAATAGCGGCGGCTAATCGCCGTGCGTTATCATGCGCCCGCGATGAGTCATGGTTCGAAAAGGCGAATTGAGAATTGGTTCTTTATCCCCCCAGTGGTCTGTCTGGCTTTGCTGGTAACAGTCAATGTGTCCGGTCACGACGTTGAAATCTTCCGATGGCTAAATGAAGAAGGACGCGTTGCCGGCGATAGCTTTTGGATCTCCATCACCACGTTCGGCGATGGACTGGTTCTGTTTGTGCTCACGCTTTTATTCATCCGTCGTAAACCCGCGCTCGCATGGTCGTTGGTGGTGTCCTGGTGCTTGATCGCCTTGTGGATAAAGGGACTAAAGGCGGAAATCGTCACCTTTCGGCCACCGTCGATACTTTCACCGGACCAGTTTCGATTAATAGGGGCCGCTTACAGATACAATTCATTTCCCTCTGGCCATGCGACCAGCATCGCGGCTTTCGTTGCGAGTTTGTGTCTCTTCTTCCGGCAGAAAGTTGTGCGCGTGGCGCTGATCGGCGGCGCACTTCTAATCGCCTATTCAAGGATTGTGATCGGAGTGCATTGGACCACGGACGTGTTGGCAGGGCTCATCGGCGGGTGGCTCTCAGCGCTGGTGGGTTACGCGTTGTCGACCCGATTGAAATTCGGAACCTCGCAGATCGCGCAAATCATTTTCGCGATCATAACTGCAGGGGCAGCTTTAAGGATGTTCTTCGTGAATCATACCGACTATCCACAGTCGCATCGTTTGCTGCAGTTGATCGCCGCGGCTTCAATCCTCTACGCCGGCTGCGATTATCTGGCGGCGAGATTCAAAAAGCGATCGCCTGCCCGCGATCCACGCGCTGCTGGTTTGCCCAAAATTGCCGGCGAACCCACGGGGAACAAATGACGCGGCAACTTCGTTAAGCCGAGAGACATCGTAACCACCTTCGCTCGGCGGGTGTCTATATCAGGTGATGACTAATTCCTCACATAATTCGATGAAAATTTGTGCGCGAACGCGGATTCCCGCGATTTTGCTCGGAATTTCGCTGATTTTTGCTTTCAGCGCCGGCGCCGCATTAGCGCAAGAGAAAGCGTCCGACGCCCCGGCAGCGGCGACTGCGATCGACTCAAAGCCCTCTGCGAGTAGTTATAAAGACAGCCTGGATAAATTATCCGCCCTGTATCAGGCCGACGTGCAGCGCCTCGAAAAGCAAAACGCTCAAGCGAAAGATCTTTATGCTCAAGGTCTGATTTCGCGAGTCGAGATGGAGAAGACCGACAAAGATTTGGCTGACGCGCGCGCGAAGGTTAAGGAGGTCGCAAAACAGATCGCGGATGCAAATAAGCCCGCGCCGGTTGTCACTGATGCTGCCGTCGCACCATTTGCCGGAAATCAATCCTGGTCCACCGGCAACGCGCGCGTCGACGGACTCATTCGCTACAACGCAAATCTAAACCGTCTCGATCCCTATCTTGTCTATTGCCTGATGTCGCAAGAATCAAAATTTGCGTCGAGTGCGACCAGCCCGAAAGGCGCCATGGGATTGATGCAACTGATGCCCGGCACCGCCACGCGTTACGGAGTGACGAATCCTTACGATATGGCCCAAAGCATCATGGGCGGCACCCGATACCTCAAAGACTTGCTCAAGATGTTCAATGGCCGAGTCGATCTCGCGCTGGCCGGTTACAACGCCGGCGAAGGCGCCGTGATTAAATATGGCTACACGATTCCGCCTTACGATGAGACGCGCAATTACGTCAAGCTCATAATCAAGCGCTACGGCCGCATCACGACTAACGAACCGAAGACCAAAAGCTAGGACACTGCGCTCTCTCGGGTCGTACCCCACTTTGCGGATTTATTTTGCGTCTTCGTGGCTTTGCGTGAGATTGAGCCGTCGAAGGGCGCATTTGAGGCGGAAGCAAAGACACAAAGTATCGCAAAGCAAATCAGGGCACTACCTTTTCTCGTCGTCATTTCCGATTGGCAAGTCCGATCCTCTACAATGCGAGTGCGTCAGCTTACAAGCTGAAGCCCCCCCTTTTTACTCGCAAATATAACCGTGAAATCGAAGATTAGA
>DASQYL010000414.1:0-35700 GCA_035639235.1 Pyrinomonadaceae bacterium
GATCGCTCGTCGCGACCAAGGCCGCATGCACTGGTCCAAGCTTCATCTGGCCCACGACGCCGCCACCGAGACTCAAGTCCGCGCTCGCACGATAACGGCCCGATGGTTCGACTGTGAACCGGGGACTCGTCAGCTTCACATTTTCGACGCTGCCGTCTTTGAGCTTCACCGTGCCGGCATCGATGTCGCTTGTCGTTCCTTCGACGCGGCCGTTATGCACCGCGAGCCGCACGCCGGCGATGTTGATGCTGCCCGTCTGCGCGCCGAAGGCGTTCGCTTCGCCGACCTGAACCTGCTGCACGGTCACGTTGGTGACGTTGCCGTCGCCCTTGATGTCGATCGTTTTCGCGTTGACGCCGCTAATGGTCGTTTCACCCGCTTGAATCTTTCCCGCTTTCGCTGAGGCAATCGTCGCGGTGGTTTTGCCGTTGGCAACCGTGACGCGCAGATCGTTTGCCAGGATCCCGTTCTGCACTTTCGCAGTCGCGGTGGTAAGGGTGCTGCCGTTGAATTGCGGCGCGGATGCAGTTAATACGCCGTCGCGATACTCAGCGCGCGCGTCCCGCAGAATCAATCCAGTGATCGTTGTGCCGTAACTTTTTTCGGCAGCCGCGCGCAATTCGCCGACCCAACGAAAATCATATCCGGTACCCATCACGCCGCCGGTGATTTGCACCGCATTCAATTGGAAATCTCCGGCTGACAAAAGTTGGGCCACCGCGCGGCCATTAAAATCGTAAGACTTGCCTTCGCCGGATCCTTTCGCCGAAATGTTCAGCGCTTGCAGCCGCACCCCGTCCGCCGCGAGCGCGTCTGACTTGATGCTGCCGTCAAGCTGATAATGATCTCCGTCACCGGTTACCATGCCGACGAAGTTGCCGGCGCCGCGCAAGGTCGTTCCAACTTGTAAGATATCTGATGCTTGCGTGAGATCGACCGTCGAGGTGACATTCAACTTGTATTTCAGATTTCGCCAGTCATCCATCGTGCCTTGCAAATGCGTTTCACCAATCGGTGAGCGTAGTGCCAGGTCCTGAATCTCGGCGCGAGTTTGATTGACTCGTCCGCGCGCATCGATATCGATGTCGTTGACTGTCTTTCCGTCGTAAACAAATGTCGAATTCGAGGAGGTGAAGCTGACCGTGTTCATCCAACTCGCCGCGGGCGCATTCAGATCGTCGGGCTGAACGATGAGGTGCATATTTCGCGCTTCACCTGAAAGGCTATGCAGCGCGTCGCCGTAATGAATCTGCGAGTTCTTGATCTCAACGTGAGCGGTGGAGTAAGCAAAGAGAATCCTGGCGTTGGGCTCTGGCGGCGGAATGTGAATGTTCCGAAAATTCGATCGCCCTTCGGCATCGAAATTCACCCACAACTCGAGACCTTCGATCTTTAAGTCTTTCAGATTGATGTTGCGATGGAGATTCAGCGCGTAAAGATCTTCGATGCGCACAGTTGCCAGCATCCGATCGATCTTGCCAAGTTTCTCGCCGGTCTTCGCGTCGTAAAGTTCGACGCCCTGTAACTCAACTGTCTGCGGCGAAAGTGAAGTATGAAAACTTCCAATCTCAGCACGCACGCCGTAATTCGAGAGCGTGTCTTTAATCTGACCGGCGATGTATCGATCGACATAACCCAGACGATAAATAATCAGTCCGGCGAACAGTAGCGCAGCCACGGCGCAGACTAATCCGATACCGGCGAGCACCGCGTTGCGACGCGTGATCACACGACGGCGACGGCGCGCTGGCCGCGGCGGCTCAGGATTGCTGCGATTGTCTTCGCGGGAAGATTCGCTTTGGTTATCTACGGACATGGATGCAGACCGGCGAAAGATCTCATCAATTCCAATTTGTAGGGGAAAGTCGGAAAAGCAGATGTTAGAGGCTAGATGTCAGATGTCAGATGTGAATGCCTAACATCTAAGATCTGACCCCTAACATCTGCATTATTTTGTAAACTGAAAGCGGGGGAATTTCAAGGCACTAATCCAAAAAGCGGGGAAAGGTTAGTTGTCAGAAGTTAGAAAATAACTCAACGGCGTCCACTCTGCTTCATCTGTGACTACTGACTTCCGGTCGTTGACCTCTGACTTCTGCGCTTTGCTCTGTTGCTTCAGATGCCGGAGAGCCCAGCGGCACGTTGCCTACCACTTCCAATTCGAAGCCTTCGAGCGCGGTCACCTTTGGGGGATGATTGGTCAAGAGCAAGATGCGGCGCAGGCCCAATTCGTGAAGAATCTGAGCACCCACACCGTAATCGCGGTTCAAGCCATAGCCGGTTTCGGCGCTCGCTTCGACCTTGCCTAACCCGCGCTCCTGCATCAGTGCGTAGGTGCGCAACTGATGAATCAGATCGAGACCGTGCTCGCTCTGCCTTAAATAGAGGACCACGCCCTGACCGACTTCGGAAATTTTTTCGAGCGCCCGCCGCAACTGATATCCCGTGTCATCGATGGTTGAGCCAAACATGTCGCAGGTCACGTTCTCGCTGTGCACCCGCACCAGGATCGGATCGCCAGTTCGCAGATCGCCCATCACCATGGCCAGATGAACGTCGCCGTTAATCGTATTCTCGAAAGCGATCGCACGAAAGTTTCCGTAAACCGTTGGCAGGTTCGTTTCTGCGGCGCGGCGCACCAGAACCTCTTGGGTAATTCGATACCGCACCAGGTCGGCAACGCTGATAATCTTCAATCCATGAATGCTGGCAAACTCGCGCAGTTGCGGCAGCCGCGCCATGGTTCCGTCTTCATTCATGATCTCGCAAATCACCCCGGCCGGATACAAACCTGCGATGCGCGCGATATCGATGGCGGCTTCTGTCTGTCCAGGACGTACGAGCACGCCGCCTTTCTTGGCGCGCAACGGAAACACATGCCCCGGTCGCGCGAGATCCTGCGGCCGCGTGCGCGGATCGACGGCGGTGAGAATCGTGGTTGCGCGATCGGCCGCCGAAATGCCCGTCGTCACTCCGCGTCGCGCTTCGATCGAAACTGTAAACGCCGTGCCCAGACGCGAGGTGTTATCGGCGACTTGCGGTGGCAGATGCAGCTCGTCACAACGCTCTTCGGTCAACGGCAAACAGATAAGCCCACGCCCTTGACGCGCCATGAAATTGATTTTTTCAGGAGTTATCAATTCCGCCGCGCAGACCAGATCGCCCTCATTCTCGCGGTCTTCGTCGTCCACGATAATGATCATTCGCCCTTCGCGAATGTCGGCAGCGGCGTCTGGAATGGAAGCGAACGGCATTTGTGGAATTTCTAATCTGGAATCTGAATTCGGGTTGTCTTATGTTACAGCGCACGGCCCAATTTGGCGACTTACGAATCGCTGAGTCAGGCCGACTGGCTGGTGAGGATCCGCTCGACATATTTTGCAATCACGTCCGCTTCCAAATTCACTTCGTCGCCCGGATCTAATTGCGAAAAGTTTGTGACTTCGAATGTTTTGGGAATCACGGCGATTTCAAAGTAATCGTCAGTTAGATTAGCGATTGTCAGGCTGATTCCCTCGACTGAGACTGAACCCTTGAAGACGAGATAACGCGCTATTTCTTTCGGATAAGCAAAGCGAAATGTCCACGAGTCGCCATGATTTTCCGAGCCCAGGAATTTCCCGCGCGCATCCACGTGACCTTGCACGATGTGACCGCCGAGCCGCGTCGTTGGAGTCACCGCGCGTTCGAGATTCACGGGCGAACCTTCCTTCAACGAACCGAGCGTGGATCGAAAGAGCGTCTCTTTTGAAACATCGGCGACAAAAGAATCGGGCTTCACATCGAGCGCGGTTAGACACACGCCGTTGACGGAAATCGAATCGCCGTCATGCGAACCTTCGGTCACAGTGCGTGCTGCGATGACGATGCGTGCGTCTTCACCGCGCTTTTCGATTGAGCGAATGTGCCCAAGCTCTTCGATGATGCCAGTGAACATATTGAAAATTTTAGATTAGCGATTTTCGATTGCCGATTTTGCCTTTCATCGCAGCAGTCGCACAATCACAACGGCCAACAACGCCACGGCGAGCGGACCTATCGACAGCACCATCATCCAGATCGCTTCACGTTTGAAACTGAATCCAAGAATCCTCACGCGGTACTCGCCTTCACAATCCCGATCATCCGTCGAAACACATCGTCAATCGACAAACCGGTCGAATCAATGACGACTGCGTCCGATGCAGCCACCAGCGGTGAGTCCGCGCGCGTTGAATCCCGGGCGTCGCGGTCCGTTATCTCAGCGACGGTTTGATCGTACTGCGCCGCCGGATTGATTGCACGTTCTTCAGCCAGCCGGCGTTCCGCTCTTTCCGCCAGGCTCGCATCGAGAAAAAATTTAATGTCTGCATCCGGAAAGACAACGGTGCCGATGTCGCGTCCGTTCATCACCGCGCCGCGCTGGCCCAGTTCCCGTTGCAATTTCACCATCGCGTGACGCACGGCCGGAATCGCCGAAACGATTGACGACACGCGCGTCACATCTTCATCGCGAATGCGCCGCGTCACGTCGCGTCCATCCAGCAACACATGTAACGAATCTGGATCGCCGGTCAGATCGATCCTGATGCGTTCAGCCAAAGAAGTGACGGCGACATCATCGCGCTCATTCGTGCTCGATTCAATCACCGCCAACGCCACTGCGCGATACATCGACCCGGTGTCGATGTAGAGCAGTCCCAGTTCACGCGCGAGCCTACGTCCGAGCGTCGATTTACCCGAGGCCGAAGGGCCGTCGATCGCAATGATTAATCCGCGTTTCATGTCGGCGTCGGCGACGAGCATATCATCATTGGCGCGCGGAGTCCGACGCGATATGGATCACACCCACATCTTGAAAAAGCCGTGACTTTTGCGTAGCCCGAGGGTACTCTGTCGCCAAATTAAGGAGGATCGCCCCCTATGATCCGCAAAAAATTTCTCGCGCTTGCAGTGCTATTTCTAAACCTGGGTCTGGTGATTGCACAGAAGCCGCAGCAGCCTGCGCCGCCGCCGCCAAAACCTCCGAGCCAGACGCAGACGCCGCCGGAAATCGATTCGCAGGACGTGGTAAAGATCACGACGAACCTTGTGCAGGTCGACGCCGTCGTCACTAAAGACGGCAAGCAGGTAACCGATCTCACGGCGAACGATTTCGAGTTGCTGGAAGACGGCAAGCCGCAGACAATCACGAACTTCTCTTACATCTCGAACATCGTCCCGGCCCCATTGCCGGCAACTGCAAGTGTCAAAGAGAAAACCCCGAGGGACAAGCTGGCTCCGCCAATCCCACCGGCAGTGCTGCGTCCGCAGGATCCGCGGCGCACAATCGCTTTAGTGATCGACGATATGGGAATGTCGGCGCCGAGTGTGGCGATCGCGCGTCAGCAGGCGCGCAAATTCGTGCGCGAGCAACTTCAGCCAAACGATCTGGTGGCAATCATTCGCACCTCAGGCGAGGTCGGCTCGCTACAGCAATTCACCACGAATCGACGCATGCTCGAGAACGCCATCGACAAACTACGCTGGTATCCATCGAGTCGTGCCGGTCAGCAAGTATTCGCGCCCATGGGTGGTCTCTTTGGCGCAGCCCCCGGCGACGCGTTTTTTAACGGCCGCAGTATTAGCGGGACCTTGCAGGTATTAAAGTTCATCGTCGAAGGAATGCGCGATTTGTCTGGACGCAAGTCGTTGGTGGTGATGTCAGATATGCTGCCCATCGAGACCCAGGAACCGGGGACGGTAAATTTGACGCCGGGGGACGGCACTCTCGCCGATGAGCGTCTAAGCTACTTGGCGCAGTTGAAGAAGGTCGCCGAACTCGCGATTCGCGGTTCGGTGGTGATCTATTCTGTCGACACTACCGGGTTGGTCTATACCGGCCTTACCGCCGCGGATAATCTGGCCACCATTTCGCGATCGCAAATCAATTCACAGATAAATGACTTGATGAGTTCCCGTTCGTGGCAGTTATTCACCAATCGTCAAGGTGGCGATTTGATCGCCAGACAGACGGGCGGTTTCCAGGTGCGCAACTCGAATGATTTTGGTTTGAAGCGGATCGTCGAAGATCAGAACGGGTATTACTTGCTGGCTTATCGTCCTACCGATCAGACCTTCAACCGCAAGTTTCATCACCTCAAAGTGGTGGTCAAGCGTCACGGCCTGGTGGTGCGCACACGCGAAGGCTTCTTTGGGATCGACGAGGCCTCAGTGCGGCCGCCGGAACTGACCGCGGGCGACCAGATGAAGAAAGCTCTGATGTCACCCTTTGGCGCCAACGAGATAACTGTTCGGCTCACAACCTTGTTTACGAATTTCACCGACGGGTCTTTGCTTCGATCCCTGCTTTATATAGATCCACAGAACCTGACCTTTGAGGATGAGTCCGGTGGCAGTCATGTGGCGAACTTCGATCTGGGAATAGTTTTGTTCGGCGAGAACGGTCGCCTCGTCGACCAACAGTCTCGGCTCGTCACGCTGCGACTGAACAAGGACACGTACGATAGCGCGTTGCGCAGCGGCATTGTGTACGAGCTGGATACTCCTTTGAAGCAAGCGGGAGCTTTTCAGTTTCGCGTCGCCCTGCGCGATCGGACATCTTCGAAAATCGGCAGCGCCGGCGAATTTGTCGAAGTGCCAAATCTCACGAATGGACGGGTCGCGCTTTCAGGCCTCGTGCTTTTGAAAGAGATGCTCGACAAACCTGACAACGCGACGGTTACGCAGCAGGATGCCCGCGATACGATAATCGCGGGACCAGCAGTCCGCCAATTTCATCAAGGCGATAAGTTGATCTTCGCATATTCGATCTACAACGCGCAGCAACACGCCACGACTCATCAGCCGCAGTTGGTGACGCAGGCGCGCCTCTTTCGGGACGGAAAGCTTTTATTCACGGGCAATCGAACCCCACTGGAAGCGAATGGCCAAACAGATCTAAAACGGATTCCGGGTGTCGGCCGGTTGCAACTCGGAACTGACTATTCGCCAGGCGAATATGTCTTGCAGGTTCTCGTGACTGATCAACTGGCGAAAGAAAAACAGCAAATAGCTACGCAGTGGATCGATTTTGAAATTGTGAAATAGCCGAAAAGGAAATCCCAGATTGTTTTTGCGTACACGCAGACGACGGGAAATATCTGCCTGACGGATTTGAAGTATAAGTTCAACCGACTTTCTACCTTCGTCATCCGTGCTAAACTGCGGTATTCTCTGCCAAGCAAATCCAAAGGAGGATTAGTCATGATCACGCGAATCCTTCTCTCCTTCTTTCTTCTATGCTCGATGCTGATCGCGACCTTCGCGCAGCAACCGTCTTCGTCACCGCTCCCAAAACAATCGACGCCGTCGCAGGAAAAGCAGCCTGAAGTTGATTCTCAGGACGTCGTCAAGATCACCACGAACCTCGTGCAGATCGATGTGTCCGTGACCCGTGGCGACAAAGTAGTCACTGATTTGCAGCCGGAAGATTTCGAAATCTCGGAAGACGGCAAGCCGCAAACCATCACCAATTTTTCCTATGTCTCGAACGTCAAGGAAGCGACCGCGCCGAATTCTGTTCCGGCAGCCAAAACGAAAGAAAAGATCGCCACTCCGGTTCCGCCGGCGAAGATCAATCTCGGCGATCAGCGGCGCGTCATAGCTCTGGTAGTCGATGACTTGGGCATCTCGTGGGAGAGCATGGCCGCGGTACGGACGCAGGTCAAAAAATTCATCGATGAACTTGCGCCGAACGATCTGCTGGCGATCATTCGCACCGGCGGCGATGTCGGCGCGCTGCAGCAATTCACCAACGACAAACGGGTGCTGCAAGGCGCGCTCGATCGTCTGAAGTGGAATCCGTGCAGCCGCGCGGGTGTTCACGTCTTCACACCTCTGGGACAGATGGGCCCGAGTCAGGCCCTCTGTTCGCAGTACGTTATGAACGGCACGCTGAAGTCGCTTCAGTTCATTCTCAAAGGCATGAGTCTTTTGCCGGGACGCAAGTCGATGATCCTCTTGTCGGATTATCTGCCAATCCAGGATCAGATGCCGTCCGCTTATGATGAAACCGTGAACGCGATGGCCAACTCATCAAGCGATATGAACAGCGATCCTGAAGGCGCCAGCACCGACGATTCCTCGTTGCCTGACATCGGCACCAGCTACCAGGCCCAACTGCAAAAGCTCGCCGAGATTGCCATTCGATCCTCGGTGGTCGTCTATTCAGTCGATACCCGCGGCCTGCAATACACGGGATTAACGGCCGTCGATCGAGTATCCGGTAACTCTCGTCAGATGACGCAGCAGATCATGCAAACCATGAGTTCGCGTTCGGCCCAACTGTTGAGCGGTCGCGAAGGCTCGGATCTGATTGCGCGGCAAACCGGCGGCTTCCTCGTGAGGAATTCAAACGACTTTGGTTTGAAGAGAATAATGGAGGACCAGCAAGGCTATTATCTGATTGGCTTCCGGCCTGCCGAAGAGACCTTTGACAAAAAGTTTCATCACATCAAAGCCACCGTGAAACGCAAGGGTTTGACCGTGCGCACGCGCACCGGTTTTTACGGTTTCACCGAAGACCAGGCCCGGCCGCCGGCGCTCACGGCCACTGACGCGATGAACAAAGCTTTAGTCTCTCCGTTTGGAGCGCGCGACATATCGATGCGCTTGACGACGTTCTTTATGAATGAACCGGAGCGCGGACCGGTGCTGCGCTCGTTCGTCTATCTCGATCCACACGATCTTAGTTTCACCGATCAGCCGAACTTCCACGAAGCGAAAGTTGATATCAAGATCATGCTATTCGGCGATAACGGCCGCGTGTTAGCCGAGGGGACCGAGAGTGGTTCGATTCGAATTCCCGCGAGTGCTTACGAACGGACGCTGCGCGAGGGCATCACCTATGCCTTCGATATTCCAGTGAAGGTTCGCGGCGGCAGCCAATTTCGCGTGGCTGTGCGCGACGCGGCTTCGAATCGTATCGGCTCTGCCGGACAATTTGTCGACATCCCAAATTTGCAGAGCGGACGCCTGGCCATGTCGGGCATCGTCGTGCGCGAAGAGAATCCAACTGGACCAACGCCGAATCGCCCGATCGATGTCGTGGCTACCGGCCCGGCGGTGCGGCGCTTTCATCAGGGTTCGACCGCGACTTTCGTCTACATGATTTACAACGCGAACGCGGCGTCGCAGCTTACGGCACAGACGCGGCTGTATCATGACGGTAAAATAATCTTTAGCCCGGACCCGGTGGCGGTCAGCACGCAGGGTCAGACTGATCCACAGCACATCACCAGCGGCGGCCGCCTGCAACTCGGATCCGCTATGGCTCCCGGCGATTACGTTTTGCAAGTTGTGGTGACCGACTCGACGGACAAACAAAAGCCGCGAGTCATCTCGCAGTGGATCGATTTTGAAATTGTTCCGTGAAGTAAGCGGAAACCTGCCTGAAAAGGCTGGGGATAGCTGCGACTTATTCATTTGCCGACGCGACAGGAACCTGCCGTGGGAGTTGACGCCGGCGAAGGTAACCACGCAAGTGGCCGTCACGGTTCAAAGACTTATAGTAAGGCTTGATGTAATGATCAGCATCGTCGTTTGTGAAAAGAGCTGACGTCATATACTCCCGCTCGGAGCGGCCCAACTCGCGAGCATTTCCATCATCATCGACATAGACGTAATCGAACGTTGAGTCGCGCCAAATCCTCAACGGGATTTCAACGAGACGCCACAGCCCGAACCCGATTATAACTGCTAAGATCATCACGAAGATCGCAACCAGGAATTTAATAGTTACTTCAATCATCTGCGATTTCGCGGAATCAAACGTTGTTCAGAATCGATAACGCAGTGCCTTCGAAGATTCTTTGTTTCTCTTCCTGATCGATGTCGAGGTTTTCGATCGAAGATACCGCCCGATCGATTGAGCCGAGCAGGTGCGGATAATCGCTGCCCATCACCATGTGATCGGCGCCGATCATGTTGCGCACCATCGTCAGCATGTGCGGATTGAAATTGACTGTGTCGTAGTAAAGACGTTTCAAATAAACGCTCGGCAGTTCATCGATCTTCGCGCGGCACTCGACAAAGTCGCGATATCCGTTGTCCATGCGCTCCATCAAATACGGCACGGCGCCCCCGAGATGCGCTACGATCCAGCGAATGTCCGGGAAGTCACGAAACATTCCGTCGTAACACATGCGCGCGACGGCGAGGGTCGTGTCGAACATGAAGCCGACGATTGGGCCGAGCACGTATTCGCGAAAGGGATCGGCGTTCGCCGGCAGCATTGGATGTAGCAGGATGCATAGCTTCATTCGATTCGCTTCTTCAAAGAATGGGCGATACTCGGGCGAGGTGAGCGGTTTACCGGCGATGTTGCTCAAGAGGATCACGCCGTTCAATTTGAGTTGGTCGATCGCACGATGAAGCTCGTTCAAAGCCGCGTCGTGATCGTCCATCGGTATCGACGCGAAGCCTTTGAAGCGCGTGGGATGTTGCGCCACGAGTTCGGCGTAAGCGTCATTGACGATACGCGCGATCTGGGGTTGATGCGCGGCGTCGGCGAAGAAAACATTTGGCGTCGAGAGCGAGATGACTTCCACGTCAATGCCGACTCGGTCCATGTCTGCGAGACGCTTCGCCACGTCCGTCATCGGCGGCGTTACGCCAAAGAACCGCGCGCCGCGATAAGTGATAATCGTCTGGCCAGAAGGACTCTTATCGAACGAGAATTCGGAAGGCAGTTCGCGAATCTTTTCAAAGTAGATTGGCGGATAGTAATGCGTGTGGAGATCGAATTTGCGCGTCACGGGTGGATAGACTATCACCTAACCGCTCGTGTCAGAACCGGGAGCGGTAGCGACCGGATCAAGCGTGACTCATCGTAATCCTTCAGTTTGAATCTAAAATGTCCGACAAACTTCAGTTTGCTGCCAGCATTCGACAAGCTAAAGCATGTCGGACATCAAACTTGATCCCGTCGCTACCGCTCCGGGTTCTGACGCGGCTCACTAATTAATAATCATCGGCGAAGACATGATGCGGCCGCCATAAAACATCTGCTGTGGATTTGCTTTGCCGCTCAACGTGGTTTGCGCCAGATCGATTTCCATCATGACGCGCATTTCCGGACGGCCGATTTGATCGGCGAGCGTGCGGGCGCGATCGAAGTCAATTCGACCCAGGCTTGCGAGCATCTGATCGAGCGAAGCGATCATGTTACCGAGATTATTTTGTCCCGGCATGATCCATTCGCCGTCTTTCAAGTAACGCGCGTCGACACCATCGAGCACGACCGCCGCCGCGACCAACTCGTTGATGCGCGCGACTAAAGGTTGGAGCACCCCAAATACCTGATCGGGATCCAGACGCGAGTAGGCCTGGGCCAGACGGATTTGCGACATCAATTCGGCTGCCGACGGCGGCGTCGAGGCCAACACGGCTTTCGCTTCTGCGAGCAAGTCTAGTGCGCCCTTCTTATCACTGCCGGAGATCGCCATCGCGTTTTGGAGAAGAATCTCTATCTTGCGACTCGTGTTCCCGGCCTTCTCGGCAAGGCGGCGTGCTTCGACGATCTTGTTGTCTCCTTCCGCGGCCCGCGCGGCCTGATTATCGAGCTGGTCCATCACCTGCCGTCGCTGCACGGGATCTGCGATCTTCTCGGCGATGTCTTTGGCGCGCGCATTATCGCCGCTGCTGACCGCTTTCCAGGCCGCGTTTTGATAGAGAAGATTCTGAAACTCGGGCGGATATTTCGATGCGAGTGCCAGCATGTCCTCGACCGTTCCTGTTTGACTCACGCGGTTCATCTCTTGATAGAAACGCGCGTTTGGATCAACTGTCTTCTCTACGCTTCGTGACCAGTCGCGCAACTCCGCGGCTCGGGCCGGCGCATATTTCTCCACCAGCGAAGTGATGCGTTCGATTTGGTAATACATGTTCTGCGCCACATTAATTCCCTGCGAGGTCTGGCGATTGCCCGACAAAATATAGCCGAGCATCGCGGTCAATAAATCGCGGTAAGTATCTTCGTCCGCCTGTGGCGGCTGGAACGAAACCAGGAGGTTCCAGGCGTTGCTGGCCAGCTCAGCGTTGCGCGTCACGCTGTCATCTTTTACGCGGGTCACGACTTCCTTATAAAAGGTCTGTGCAGATTTCTCGTCGTGCTTATACAGTGTCGACAGAAAAGAAATGATGTTGCCTGAGACGCCGCGCGACAAACTTGCCCGCGCCAGCTTCAGCGCCGCTTCGGGATTTTTGGCGGCCATCGTATTTGCCAACATCAATTCCAGGTTGGCTTCGGTGTCAGCGGTCCAATTGCCGCCGTAGCGTGTGCGATTGTCTCCCTGGAAACGAGTCTGATTGAGTGCGCTGATGGCCAGGTCGCCGTCATGCGCGGCGATGCGCAGCAGAAGCTCCTGCCGCGATTGATAGATACGGCCCATCTCGTTGTAAACGTTTGGATCGCTGTAATCGAGATCGGAAATCTCATTTGTCAATTGCGCGACGGCGGCGGTGAAGAGCGTCCGCGCGCGTTTCTCGTCTCTGGCCCAAAGCATGTCCGCGACCTGAGATTCCGCGCGGATGCGGTTTGAGGTTGCATGCAGATTCAGGACCTGCTCGGACAGAGACTCAACCAAATCGAGCGCTTTCTTTTCAGTTTCAGGATCGAGCTTCGGTGTCTCGGCGGCAGGCTGCGGAGACATCGGCGTGAAACCGGGACCGACCATGATCTGGCCATAGCAAATACCGGAACAGATTAGTAGAAGTAGCGTCAAGAGGGGTACGCTGCGACATTGCATGACAGAATTCCTTTCGTTGATTTGTAGCGCAACCTGTCAGCTTGCGTTTCGCTGGTTGAAATTCGATTTGGGCAGACCATTCTGTCGCACACGTTTACCTTGCGCAACAGTTTTGATGAACGATTTGACCCCGGTCTTTGAGTATTGTTCCGTAAATTACTAGACTTATTTCGATGCCTGACCCCCAAGTCCGACGAATCCTCGATAGCGTGCTCGACGGCCAACGTCTGAACGTCGAAGACTGCACCACCTTGCTTGGATCTTATGACGTGGCCGCGATTGGCGCGGCGGCGGATGAAATTCGTCAGCGCCGCCATCCCAGCAACATCGTCACTTACATCATCGATCGCAACATCAATTACACCAACGTCTGCAACGTCGTCTGCACCTTCTGCGCGTTCTATCGCCGGCCGGGCGCGCCGGATACTTACGTGCAAACGATCGAGGCCATTTGCGAAAAGATAGACGAGACGATTGCGCTCGGCGGCACCGGTGTTCTAATGCAGGGCGGTCTGCACCCCGATTTCGGCATCGAGTGGTACGAAGATCTTCTGCGCACATTGAGCGCGAAGTATCCCGGCTTTCAATTGCATTGTTTCTCGCCGCCAGAGATTCACAACATTCATCTGATTTCCGGCCTCGACTACGAGACTATCATGCGCCGTCTGAAAGATGCGGGGCTTTATAGTTTGCCGGGCGGCGGCGCGGAGATTCTCGACGACGAAGTGCGCAAGCGCGTCGCGACGAAATGCACGACCGATGAATGGCTCGACGTCATGCGCGCCGTGCACAAGGTCGGCTTGAGATCGAGCGCCACGATGATGTTCGGTATCGGCGATCGAATAGAGCATCGCGTAAATCATTTGCGACGCATACGCGATCTTCAGGATGAAACGGGCGGCTTCTTTGCTTTCATTCCGTGGACGTTTCAGCGAGAGAACACGGCGCTGGGCCGCAAGATCAAAACTGAGCCGACAGGTGTCGACTATTTGAAAATGCTTTCCGTGTCGCGTCTCTTCATGGACAACATCGACAACATTCAATCATCATGGTTGACGCAAGGGTTGCGTCTGGGCCAGGTGGCGTTGCGCTGTGGCGCCAACGATATGGGATCGATCATGATCGAAGAGAATGTTGTCTCGGCCGCCGGCGCGCACAACCGCGCGAGCGAAGAAACATTGCGTTACCTCATCAGCGAAGCGGGTTTCATTCCCCAGCAGCGTGACATCCTTTATCAGCCTGTGCATCGCGATCGTCTGACGCTTCCTACACAACGCGAACTGAACGTTGCCGGCGCCGCCTAACTCCGCGTCTTCGATCGATTTATCGCTACCGCCGCCGCGCGCAATTTCCTGTCTAATCATCCAACCGTTTGTTTGGCGTCATTGTTAACATCGACGCATTTGCCGCGTCTTTCTTATGCGGCGAGATTTTTTCAAAAATAAATGCAACAAGATCGGTCGTCGCGGCACTTACTAGTTGAACGTTAGGTGCTCCTCGAGAGCCGGTTGCGAGGTCGAGAATCATTGGGCTCCTCCTCGAATGATCTCCGGGTGGACGACGGACCCGCCCGGAGAAACCGGCTGAGTTTCAGGACGGTCATACAATCGGCGGTCTAATTGCACTAAGGATCAGAAGACGCGAACTTAATCGCGGCAACCACCGTAAACTTACAAGGGAGTGACGGGTCATGCTGAAAGTACACACAAGGAAAATGGGAAACGTTGCGGTGGTTAGCCTTCAGGGGCGCATTGTTAACGGTGAAACGGCGTCCCTGCGCGAAGCAGTCGACGCGCAATCAAGAGTGCCGACGCTGCTCCTCGATCTCGCACGCGTCAGCACAATCGACGCGAGCGGCTTGGGCCTGATGATCGAGCTGCGCAACCAAACTCAATCGCGGGGCGCGCGCTTCAAATTGATGAATGTAACCAGACTTGTGAGGAGAGTTTTGGAAGTTACCAAGCTCGATTCAGTATTTGAAATCTGCGCGACAGAAAAAGCTCCGGCAATCGCTCACGGCCGGCCAACTTCTATGATGCCCTTCGCACGCTGCGCGTAATTTCCAGTCGCGGACTAATCAAACTCTGAAATCAAGAACGCGCGGGTTTCTAACCAGAGGCCGCTCTGACGAGAATGAATCTCGCCCTCCAGAGATCGTCCACTACTGCGGACGGTGCTGACTGTTATCGCCATGTGCGAACCTCGGATCGCTCCAATCAAATTGGCGTCATGGAGTGCTTCGCCTCCTTAGCAACCACACAATGAGCAGGATTACGATCAACAACAGCAGCAACCACAGCCACCACCATTTCCAGAACACCGACGATTTGCCGCCGCCAGCCGTGGCGAGGTTCCCCACCACCGTCGGGGGCCGCGCACCTACAAAGACCTTGGCCTCGCTCCAATCGGATTGCCCTAGCCGTCTTTATTTGGGGTTTTGCTTGAGCTTGACGGCGGGACCCGGAGGCGGCCCCTTTTTGAAGCGCGCGATTACCATGCGTCCGTTATAAACCAGTTCGAACCACAGGTTATCGAAACCGTTTTGAAAGTTTCCGGTGGTCGAACTGTTCATGCAGGCGCTGACCTTATCAGTGATCGTGGCCGTGAACTTGACCCAACGAGTGTTTGCCGGGATTCCAGTTATCGTTCGTCGATAGCCGTACTGCTGCTGTTTCTGGACCGGTAATACGCAACCAAACGACGGCGACAGCAACGGAGGCGAGAAGTCGCTCGCAATCGTATTGCCATTTGAGTCGATAAAATCCACGCGATAGACTGCCTGATACCCGACCGAAGATTGATAGCCCGCTACGCCAGTCCCGTTTTTGATACCGGCGGCGAAGGCGTCTCCGCCATAGGCGGTGTACGACTGGTAAGTCTTCAAGATCCCCCCGTATGGTGCGAAGTCAATTGTTTGAGTCAGCGACGGCATCTGTTGGCCCGCGCAGTTATTACACGAGTTGTTGACTAAAATACTCCCGCTGTTCACAAACCAGGGTGAGCCGTCAGATGAGTTTAGCGTGGACGAACCTATGGTTACGGGACCGGAAGCCACCGTCCAGTTCCCGTTGAGCGTCCAGGAATTTATGGATGATGAGGCATCGGGATCGTAGAGTAAGTTGCCACTGTGATTATAGGGACCGGACGCAGTCCGTTGTTGTTGCGGATAGACATTAGCCGTTAACAGCAACGCCGCTGTAATGATGGGTAGCAAACGCGTCGCCCCCTGATTCGCTGTCCACCGAAAAAGCCTTTGATTAGTCATTTGAGATTCCTTTCGTTAAGCACACCGTAGCGAAGTGAATTCGTTGAGCTGTCCCGAACTCGCCTTGAGAGCCTACATCGCCATGTGCGAACTCGGGTCGCTCCAATCGGATTGGCCGGTTGAACCGCCGAGTGCGCGCACCTGCACCGTGTAGTCCTTGCCGCGGGCGAGGCCGTCGAAGATGATGTGCTGCGAGTCGCCGGTGTAAATGCTCGACCAGTTGCCGTCGCCACCGCCGTCGCTCAGCTTGATGCGTCCTTCATACATGTTTGCGTTGCGCACGGGATCGACCGACGCGATCAATTGACCTGCGCCACCGTTCCTTATCGAAAGGCTTTGCGGTTGTTCCAATGCCGTCGATGCACTTCTGGGGCCTTGCGCTGAAAAGCCGGAACTAAGTAGCACCGCGTCATCGTTGTTGCACATCATCTGCACGTAGGTTGCTAACTGCCGCAGCATGCCGAGCAGCGTCTGTCGCGCGGTGTTTTTCGCGGCCGTGTCCATGGGTCCGCCCGCCTGGGCGGCGGCGACTTTGGCAGTGAAATCGACAATGGCCGCGTTCAGGTTCACCATGGGCACCGGCGGCGATGCAAATGCGGTGTTGCCGGTCATCCCGGTGGAGACACCGTGCGCAAAATTGTCCAATTCCGCGTCTGTGAGTCTCGCGAAGGCGAGAGATACTTTAACTATCATGGGTTTTTCTCCTTTCCAGAGAACAAAAGGGTTCAGGTTTACCGCCTGCGGTTTTGAGCGGGCAGCGCTACAGTTCAAATCCCGCTACAGCGGCAAGCTTCTAATTAAAACGCTGGGCAGGATTCCCTTGGATCGTGGGTCGTCAGACCCCTTGCGAGGTGGCTTGCAACTGCGGCTTATATCCTAAGTCGCCGGGCTTTGCAAGCTTTTTCTTCGGGCTGCGGGTTGATTTTGCAGACCTACATTGCGGCTTTGTAAACCTACATTGCGATTTTGCAGGTCTGCATTGCGATAAAGCAGGGTTACATTGCGGCTTTGCAGACCTGCTTTGCGACAAAACAGGGTTACATTGCGGTCTTGCAGACCTGTATCGACAGTTTGCAGAGCTGCGCCGTGACACAGCAGGCTTACATAGAGGCCTTGCAGATCTGCATAGCGACAAAGCAGACCTGCTTTGAGACGTTGCAAGCCTTCATGAACAGTTTGCAGGCGTTCGTAGAGGCTTTGCAGGCCTGCGTAGTCGCAACGTAGGGCTAATTAGCGCGTTCCTAGCCCTGCTGTGTAATGAAGCAGGCCCGTGATGTTTTATGGCGTTGCTTCGAGTGTTCACGTCTACTACGTCTTGATCAGACGCAATTCATAGAGTGCTATCAGATCAACGTCGAAACCACGTTTCACATGATCGAGACTAGGTTCGGCGACCGTCTGAGGCCAAGACGCGCACGGCGCAAGTCAATGAAGCCTTGTGCAAAGTGCTTGCTCATAACCTGTGCTGCCTGATACAAGGCATGTACAATCTGGCATCGAACAAACTTTCTGGGAAGAGGCCGCATAACAAACGTGATCGCGTACCTATTTCAACTTACTCCCACTCCGCTACCTTCGCCGTCATTTCTCCCTCAAGTGAATGGGCACGATCCCATGATTACCGCGACGGTGGTGATTGCGGTGGCAACAGTTGTCTATACATTCGCGACGATTCTTCTCTTTATCACCACGAGTCGGAACACGAGGATTACCCGCGACATTTTTGAGGCCGCCCATCGTCCGTATATCGGCATCGCAGAAGTCAACACAACGGTTGCACCCAATGGAAACGCCGTAGACTTTGAATGCGCAATGAGAAACTTTGGCACTATCCCCGCCCATAACGTCGAAATTCTTGACGCCAGTCTGTCCATTAACGGAAATCCCGCAAACTTGGGACGCCTAGAATTTGGGCGCTTCTCTGTTTTTCCTACGTCTCAACATTTTTTTCAGGTCAATGTTCACAATGCCCCAAATGCCAACGCCATCCTCCGGTTCTCACGGTTAGAGCTTCGTATTTCGCTTCGGTACGAGGGCCTTGCAGAAAAGAAGTACACATACGGCTACCATGCTGTGTACAACCCAATCGCAGGCCAATTTACGCCCCTCAAAGAGGAGAGCACGTAGACAAACCTCAGCCAAAAATGACAGCACTCCAGCACCCGCATTCCAGATTAGTAGTTCAGCTTTCATATCGCGGGTCGCGGCAACTAATCCACCTAACAAAAACAATCTCGCAAGCATTGCGATATAGATAACGCCCACATCGCACGCCCTGATGACCCAAAACTTTCGCTCCTGACTCATAACCGAGAATCGGCGAGAGGGTTTTAGGGCAAAGCCGTGCGGGTGACTACAGAATAAACAGTGGATACTCGGGTGTCACATCGGCAGTCAGTACCGCGGAAATGAAAAACTACGTAACAAGAAAGCGATTTACTTAGCAATTCCGCCGAATTCTTCATCACGGGCGCCGATTTCTTCTCACATCCTCTAGCAACGGTCTTAACTTGGATATTCGGTACTCAGTTTCGACTTCTTAAGTTAGCGACACTAACATCACCCCGGTAACCCATCTCAACTTCACAAATAATTAGGGTTAACCCTGTTCGCGCCGCTGTTTGTTGTCAGTGGCACGCCCGTTGTAAAGGGAGAGAGCATTCAGGCAGTTCGCAGTCAGAGAAGTTGAGGAGAAAGACAATGATTAGCCTAGTTCAAGCCAGCACCGCAACGCCGCAGCACAAATTCAGCACGACTGAGATGGTCGCGTCGATGATGCACAAGCTCAGCCCCGAACTTATCAACACGATTTGTTCGCTGGGCGTTGAGAACCGTTATTCGGCGATCGAAAACTACGCGGACTTTTTGAATGGCGCGCCGATGAACACGACCAGTTCGACGACGGACCTCGGCGTCAAAGCCACGCGCAAGTGCATCGAGGAATGGGGCGGCGACCCTTCGCAGATCGGTTTGCTGGTGGCGGCGACGAACACGCCGGACCAGATGCTGCCCTGTCTCGCTTCTGAAGTAATGGGCCGCACGCATGGTTTGCTGCCGCGGTCGTTGAGCACGGTGAGCATGCAGTCGCAGGGTTGTTCAGTGATGTTGAAGTCGGTGGAAGTTGCGCAATGGTATCTGGCGGCGAACCCGGGCAAGATGGCGATAGTGTTGATGAGTGAAGCGCACACGCCGCTGGCCGGCCCGTTGTATCGCGACGAGTATTTCGGTTTTCGCGAAATCGCACGGATGCGCAAGAGCGGCCAGATCGACGACGCCGCGTTCGAGCAACAGCGGATTGAAACGGCGCTCTTGATCCAGATGATGCTTTTCGGCGACGGCGCGGTCGCGATGTTGCTGGGCCAGGATGTGTCGGGCAAACCCGCTTTCGGTCCAATCGCGCACTTGACGAACGATTGCCCTGACGACATGAATCTGCTGACGATGATCAGCAACAGCTCGCACCCGTCGCTGAAGGGCAAGCCGCAATACTTCATGCGCCCCGCAGTGCCGGCTCGCGGCGCCCACTATGCGGTCGCCACCGTCAAAGACGTTTTGCACAATCCGCAGTCTCCGGTATCCGACATCAATGATATTGACGATTGCCTGATTCACACCGGCAGCAAGAAGATCCTCGACGGCGTGTGCTCGCAATTACATCTCGATACCGATTCGACGAAGGTGCACAAGTCCTACGACGTGCTCGAGAACTATGGAAATCTCTCGAGTGCCTCGACTGGATTCATGCTAGCCAACAAAAAGGAATGGGCTGGCCCGGCGATGGTAGTTGGATTCGGCGTCGGCTTCACCGCCAGTGCAGGATTAATGAGTGTGAACTGAAATAGCGAGCGGTAAACAGTAAGGACGAAACAATCTGAAGAGAGGAAAAGATCATGACGAACTCGACAACGACATTGACGACGGCCACCCAGCAGAACTATCCAACGGCTCGCAAGTCTTCAGACGCGGCGCCCATGGTAATCACCCGGCTCTCAGGTTGGATTGATATCAACGAGATGAAAGCCGAGCCGCGCGGTTGGATCGTGCCTACCAGAATTCATCAGGCTGCGAGATAAGCGATGCGCCGACGGTTATCCAACGTGGTGCTCTCATACCCGGACAGATTCAGGTTTGTCACGACCCAACTTTCAAGCACGGAACGCACCATGGAACACGAAGATGTCGGAGAGATAATCGCGTCGCGCCAGCTTTACTATATCGACGACACTAATCGAAAACGCATCGTCAATGTATTTGTCGGTAAGCCGCAACCGTCGCCCGATAATTCAGACTACCGCTGCCTCTTTCAAGTGATCGGCATCGGTCAGCAAAAGACGCAGATCGCCCGCGGCAACGATTCGATTCAAGCACTTCAATCCGCGTTGATTCTCGCGGCAGCGAATCTCAACTACCTCAACGATCAGCTTGGGCGCAAGTTAATGTGGGACGGTGGCCCAAAAGGCGAGTTGGGGTTCCCCTAAGTCCGGCTAATCACAGCGCAACCAGTTCGCGCTCCGCCACAGCCACTTCACCTTTAGTGCAGACCTTATTAAGAACGGCAGTCACTTGATCGAAAGCAAATGGTTTGCCGATGATTGCATCAACCAGATTCTTTTCGCCAGAAGGCGGTTGCGCGGTCGCTCCATAACCAGTCACAAGCACGACGGGCACAGCCGGCTTTTTGTCTCGGATGGCGCGTGCAGTTTCCCAGCCGTCCATCTCCGGCATCGCCAAATCGGTAAACACCACGTCGAAGTGATTGACGGCGATTCTTTCCAGCGCGGCCCGTCCGCTGTCAACTGTCTGCACCTCGTGCGACAGCGCGGCCAAAATCTCGGCCAGGGTTTCGCGCACAAATTCCTCGTCGTCGACGACGAGGATCGACAGCGATTTCATTGGGGTGGTCCTTTCTGCGACGTCACGGGATTCTTTCCGATGCTGAGCAAACGGTAAGTTGATATGGAACGTGGTCCCTTTGCCGATTTGTGATTCGACCGTAATCGTTCCTTCATGACGTTCGATGATTCCGTAGCTGACCGCGAGACCAAGGCCCGTGCCGTGCACACCTTTGGTTGTATAAAACGGTTCGAAGATTCGCTCGCGCACTTCTTCTTTCATGCCGACACCAGTATCGGCGAATCGCAATTTAATGCGGTCGCCATCGCGCTGGCAGCAAATCTTCAGGTTGCCACCGTTAGGCATGGCGTCGACGGCGTTTACGATCAGATTCACAAAGACCTCGCGCAGCTCGGAGGCGTTGCCGAGAGTGAAGCAATCAGCATTGGAGTTAAGGGCGACGTCGATGTCGATACCCGCAGCCAGCGCTTCGTTCTGCCAACGGGTGCGCGTGATTTCAATTGCGTCACGGAGCAGATTGCCGACGTCCAATAATTCAAGTTCAGACGCCACAGACTTTCGCGCGAACGTCTGGATGCGACGCACCGTCGCGGCGGCGTCTTCAGCGGCAGTTACGATAATGCCGAGGCTGCGCAAGAGTTCTTCATCCTTGACTCGGCGCAGGATCAATTGAGCGCGTCCCAGAATCGCGGCCAGCGAGTTGTTGAAATCATGCGCCACACCCGATGCCAATTGGCCCAGCGCTCGTAGTTTGTCGGCGCGCGCGGCGCGATCGCGTTCTTCCTTTTGCTCGGTGATGTCGTGAGCAATTCCGAGTACCCCAGTCGTCTCACCATCGACCACAATGGGCGCGGTGTTTACTGCGGCGAAGCGGACTTTTCCGTCGCGCGCAATGTAGCGAGTTTCGAAGCTTTGCGCTTCGCCTTTGATGGCGTCCGCAAAGCGTTCGAGCCGCATCTCGCGGTCGCCTTCATGGGTGCGCTCCAGGAAGCTGTGGCCGATGATCTCATCATGACTGTAACCGGTCATTTCCAACATCGCCTGATTGCACCACTTGTAACGGCCTTCGAGGTCCATCGCATAGATCGCTTCGCGGGCGCTCTCCATGATGTTCTGTAACAACGACTGACGTTCCCGCGCGACGGCTTCCACCTTGCGCAATTCGGACAGGTCACGCGCGGTGCACACCGCGCCGATGGTCTGGCTGCGTTCGTCCAGCACCGCTTCGACCGTGACGAGCACCGGCCGATCCAAGTGGGCCGGCACGATTTCCATGTTGATACTGACTGATTGACGCAGCGCCTGCTCGACGATGCAGCCCGTGCCGTCTTTTGTTTGCAGGATGTCACAGCACTTCTTGCCCAAGAGCGATTCAGGAGGAGCTTTGTCCATCGCCGCGCCGGCGCGATTTACTCGAACCAGCCGGCCATCGCCGTCGAAAATGAAAATGCCGTCTGACATCGCATCGAAGGTTGATTCCCATTGCTTCTTCGCTTGCGCTACCATTTCGAACAACTCAGCCTGGGCGATACCTGTGCTTAGTTGCGCGGCCACCGACTTAACCAGGAGCACTTCGTCTTCCGCCCACCGTCTGATGCGCTCCGCGGTGATGACACCACGAAAGTCGCCGTTGACCATCAGCGGGCATTCGATTTGAGATCGCTGTCCGGTGAGCAAGGCGTGAGAACGCAGCCGGTCAGCGAATTCGACAGCCCCCGGCGGCAGCTTATGTGCATCGTTAATCACCAATGGATCGTGATTATTGGCAAAGTGCTCTCGTAAAAAGTTTTCGTATTCATCATCGAAGGTGTCCACGTTCTCGTAACCACTGGCCACATACTCCGACACCGGCGTCGAGGATTTGCCGTCGGTATCAAACAGGCGCACACGCACCCTGGCCGCGGCGAGTGCCTGGCCCAATTCGTTGGACGCGGTGTTCAGCACATCCGTCAAACTCAATGACGCACGAATGTTGATGCTCAGCCGGTTGACCAAAGCCTCGCGCATCGAAGTCCCCTCCGCCTTTTCGTACAACCGCGCCTGGCGCACCGCGATGCCCGTTTGATCCGCGACAGCCTTGGCAACTTCGATGTCAGCTTCGCTCCAGTGATGACATTGCCTCGTGGTCGACAGCGCAAAGACGCCGAGTAGTTCATCGTCAACCATGACGCCGACATACATGATTGATTTGACGTCCATCTTCATCAGGAACTGTTCATATGCCGGACGAATTCGTTCGTCGTTCCTGACGTCGTCAAACGCCAGCAATCCATATTTCTCGATCGAGCTGCTGAGAGTCTGAAGCTGCGGAAAGTCGAAATCACTAAGCGCCGGACCTACTTCGGGCAGATGATATTCAGCCGCCGTGACCACCCGTCCCGTCTTCTCCATATACAACGAGCAACGGTCGACTTCGAGATGCCGGCCCAGCTCGCGCACAGCCGTTTGGAAGACTTCCGAAACGTCGAGCGTGCGGCGCACCGCTTGCGAAATTCGGTTTGTGACGGCGACGCGCTCGGCCTGTTGATGGAGCTGACCCTGCGCGCGTTTCTGCTCGATGGCTAACGCTGTCTGGCTGGCGATCGAGGTGAGCAATTCGAGGTCCTGTTCCGAATACGCATGTTCATCCTCGTAATGCTGGACCACCAGCACGCCCATCGTGCGCGACTCAGTTCGCAAGGGAACGCCGAGCCACGACGAAGACCACGTGCCGCTGTGCTCGACTTCGCCGCGATCGACCATCTGCTGCGTCAGTTCTTTGGTCAGCAGCAAAGGCTTGCCGGTTTGCAACACGTAACTGGTGAAGCCCTTCTTGCCGACCGGCAACGGCGCCGGAGCAGCATCGTTCTTGTCGAGCCAGAATTCAAAATGCAGTGAATTGGTCGACTGATCGTGCAATGCCACGAAGCAGTTTTCCGCGTAAATTACTTTACTGATTGAACGATGGACCAGCTTCAGTAAGGCGTCGAGCGTGGGGGTGGTGATAACACCCTGCACAATTTCAAAGATCGATTCCCGCTCCAACTCCATGCGACGGCGGACGCTGATGTCGCGGTCGGCGCCGCGGTAGCCGATTAAATTTCCTTGCGCATCGAATATCGGCAGTCCGTTCGATTCCAGGAAGCGGTAACCATTGTGCTTGTGCTTCCAACGCAGGACGCGTCCGGACCAGCCGCGTTTTTCATCAATCAATCGCGGAAACGACTGTTCGAGATCGGCCCGATCGTCGGGATGCACGAACGCGAACACATTGCTTCCGAGAATCTCTCCTGACGAGTACCCAAGAATGTCTTCGATCGCCGGATTCGTGTAGGTGTAATTGCCGTCGCCGTCGATGGCCCAGATCCACTCGTTGGTGGTTTCGACGATCGAGCGAAATTTTTCCTCGCTCTCTGTGATTGCCTCCTCCGCTGCTTTGCGCGCGGTAATATCACGAGCGGTGCCTTGGACCCCAACCGGCTTACCACCCCGATAAATGAGACACGTGCTAAGTTCCAGCGGCAAGCGTTTTCCGAATTTGGTGATGATCTCGGTCTCGTAGACACTAGAGTCCTGCTTGGTTTCCAGTTTTCGGGCCAGGTTTTGTCTGACGGTGTCGAGCTGATCAGGCGCGACCACCTGAGCGATATTCATCGTCAGCGCTTCTGCCAGCGTATAACCGGTCACGCGTTCCCCCGTTTGATTCAGCGAAGTAAAATTACCGGCTAAATCGATCGTGTAGATGATGTCATTCGCATTTTCAAATAACTCGCGATACCGTTTTTCGCTTTCGATCACCGCCGCCTGGGCCTGCTTCTGTTCAGTGATGTCGGCGGCCATCACCAGGTATGCCGAACGTCCGCCGAAATTCAAACGATGCCAATTTACATTTACATCTATGAGCGAGCCGTCCTTCTTGCGATGCTTCCAAATACCTGCCGCATGTCGATCCAGTTTGTTTTCGCAAAGGTATGACAACAGCGCCGGGACCTCGCCGGCTGGGCGAATGTCCTGTGCCGTCATTCGCAGGAACTCCTCACGCGAGTAGCCATAATGATCGATCGCAGATTGGTTAACCGCCAGAAACTGAAGCGTCTGCTCATCGCAAACATACATCGGGCAGGGATTCGATTCGAACAGCAGACGATATTCTTCGTTCTGTTTCTTTACGGCGATTTCTGCCAGACGACGATCCGTTACGTCGCGAACTACACCACGGATTGCCACACTCTCGCCTTGCGAATTGCGCTCGATGGTGATGATGCCCTCGAGGTATCGCTCCTCGCCTAGAGCGTTTCGCAAACACTCGGTGAAGCGGATCGGTTCGACAGACGTGATCTTTTTCATCTCCGCGATGTCGCGTGCCGCGGCTTCTTCACCGATCAACATGCTGAGCGGCTTGCCGATAATTTCGAATGCCGGATGTCCGAAGAAGCGCGCGCCTGCTTGATTGATATCGCGGATGTTGCCATCCATGTCGCGCGTGTAAATGATATCCGCGGCCTGCTCGACGATGTCGCGATAACGTCGCTCGATCCGATGACGCTCGATCAGCCGCGCAACCTTTACCAACAATTGATCGTGGCGGAATGGAATTTCGAGATAATCGTCGGCGCCGGCGGCGAATGCTTCTAACGATGCGGCTTCTTCTTTCCGCATGCCGCTGGCGAGCAGTACCGGGATGGTGGACGTGTGCGGATTCTTCTTCAGTCGGCGGCACAACTCGATGCCGCCCATACCGGGCATCATGACATCGCTGATCACGATCTCGACGCGCACCGAACGCACAACGTCCAGCGCGCGCTGACCATCGGGAGCCACCAGGGTTTGATAACCTTCGGGCTCGAGCATGTCGCGCAACAGATCCAACCGTAATTGATCGTCATTGACGATCAGGACAGTTGCAGGGTTATCCGCAAGCGTATTCATGCAGCAGTGTCGACCGGACGGAAAAGCCGGGAACGAGATGTGGGTGAGGACAAATTCAGGCCTTAAGGAGCAGGCTCGGCCAATGCAAAGCCACGGCCTGACAAAGTATAGCAAAGTTAAACCTTGTTTGTCACTACTGTAAACGGGTGAAAATTCAGGGTTTTTTCTGATTCGGCGGTGTTTCTGGGCTCGTCGATTTCGCAAAATACCCTGGGCGGTAGTTGAGCTTGAGGTTCTCCTGACGAAGGTCTGGATTGACGATCTCGATGCTCACGTGGCGGTATGAACCATCGCGATTCTTATTTGAAGAGGAGTAAGCGATGAGGTAGCGCTCGCGCAAGTCTCGCTGAATTTGCGCGAATGCATCATTCAAGTCTCGTTCATTGCGCGGAAAAAAAGCGCGGCCGCCGGTGCCCTCGGTGATCTTTCTGAGCGCGCCTTCATTAATTCCATATGAATAACGATCGCCGATGCCGATGGCATAGATCAATGCGTCTGCTTTATTGGCTCGATTAATTGCTTCCTGCATCTTCACCTGACTGATTGTGTCCTCGCCGTCAGTAAGCAGGATGATGGCGCGGCGCGTATGTTCCGCGGCGCCCTCGAGCAACTCATTCGATGTCGCCCAGATAGCATCCCAGATGGCCGTCGAACCGGCCAGTGTCTGCTGCGTTCCCGAAATAGGAGGTGTACCGCCAAGGACAACGTTGCCGCCAATGTAACCGGCGGGCGGAACGAAGCGCACATCGTCGATCGCTCGACGCAGCCGGCCGATGTTTCCCGTTAGTCCTTGTTCGAGTGTGACCTCGCCGGTGAAAGTTACGACGGCGGCTTCGTCTCGGTCAGCGCGGAGAACAGATTCGAGGAATTCGCGGGCGGCCCCTTTCTCTTCGGGGAGCGTCCGCTCTTCCGATCCACTGCAGTCGATCAATATTGCCAGCGACAATGGCAAGTCACTGTTGGGTTGAAAGGTGAAGATTGTTTGCGGCACGCCATCTTCGAGAATGCGCACGTCCTCTTTTTTCAGCGTACTCACGAAACGCTTCTGTTTGTCGGCGGCCGTAAAGAAAATATTGGTAAGGTTAGTCTCGACACGCAAGACGTCGTCAGAATTCAACGTTACGTCTTCTTCAGGCTTTGGTGGAGTGGGACTCGGCTGCGCTACTTGATCCACGGTGCGTGCGCGACTGGCTGACGACCCATTTTGGGCCAACGCGCTCTTCCCCTGACTCGCCAACGCCAGACTGGCGGCGATGAAAGCCAGGAGCAAAAGAACGGGGACTGTATTTCTGTTTCGGTTTCTCACTTGTCCGTCACACTGTCAGCGATGGCTTTGTAGCCGCGCTTTGTCTTCAATTTGTATTTATCGTTTGCGTTCGTGAGTCTGACTTCTACTTTGCGATAGCTGCCGTCGTAACGATCGTTGGCCGGCCGATAAGTAATCAAGTATTGCGTACGCAATTCGTTGGCAATCTTCTGAAACGATCTCTCCAGCGCCAGCATGTCGCCGGTAAAAAAAGCGGTGCCGCCGGTTTCATCGCACAGTCGCTCCAGTTGTTTGTCGCCGTGATCTTTGATCGTGCCGGCCTCGACGCCGGGAACCGTGCCGGACAGACCCGCCTTCGTTGAGATTGCGAAGATCGTGGTTTCGGTTCGCTGGGCAATGTCGATCGCGTCGTTGATGTCAGCGCGGCTGTAGGTATCCTCGCCGTCCGTAATCACCACCAGTGAGCGACGGCCTTGTGCGGAGCGCATCTTCTCATCGCAAAACTGCCAGATAGCATCGTACAGCGCGGTCTTAGTGCCGGTCTTGTTCACTGCGGCCACGGCGCGTTCCAACAACTCGAGTCGATCGGTGAAATCCTGGCGCAGCGTAATGTCGTTATCAAAAGTCGCGAACAGAACGCGGTCGCGACGCGGCCGGACCACGTTCTGAATAAAGTTCATCGCCGACTCTTGTTCGAATTTCAATTTCCCGGCTGTCGATGGCGACGTGTCCATCAGCACGCCGACGTACAACGGCAAGTTGTTGTTTTGTTCGCTGGTGAACGAATCGATCTGCTGTGGGACCTTGTCTTCAAAAACTTCAAAATCAGCTTGCGTGAGTCCCGGCACGAACTGGCCCTTCCGATCGGTAACCGTGATCGGCAGACGCACGCGGCGCGTGGTAACAGTTACTTTTCCCTGCTCGTCAGGCGTGGGCGACGGCGACGCTTGGGGTTTCTGCGGTTTCGTCTGCGCGCCCGCAAAAGCAAACGGCAGCAAAAGAACTCCCGCCAGGAACAGATATGCAAACTTAATCATTGCTCGATTATTTCGAACTGAGGCCGCAAGCCGCTGACTTCGATTCGATGCCGCGGCGCGCGAACTCAGTTGCCCTTTCTTTGACGAACTGGTTGCCGATTCAAAGCTTGTCGATCTTGGCCGCCAGCACAAAATCACTCTCGGTCAAACCATCGATCTTGTGTGTCCAAATCGAGACGTCGGCTTTCCCCCAGCCGAAGCAGATGTCAGGATGATGACCTTGCTCTTCGGCCAGGTCGCCTATGCGATTCACAAAGTCGAGCGTTTCGCGAAAGTCGCCAAACTTATAAGACCGCTGCAAATGATGTTCGTCCAGCACTTGCCAGTCGGGCACTTGCGCGGCCAGCGGTTGAATTTCTGCACCCTTCAGCGCGGGCACGCCGCCTCGACATGGCACGCATTGCCGTTCAGCTAAATCTGTCATCGTTCCTCCGCGAAATCTCTAACGATACTTGCATTTCAGATTACCATAGGTCGATCGCGGTTGCTGACTTCTGCCAATGCCTCTGCGATAATAGCCACCTCAAGTCCTGAGCACAGATCAGAATCATGAGTGAAGCCATGGAAAAAGTGCGCGGCGTGCGCGAGCTGCCGATCTTTCCCCTGCCGGTCGTGCTCTTTCCCGGGATGCCGATGCCGCTGCACATTTTCGAAGAGCGCTATCGAAAGATGCTGACGGACATTCGCGCCGGAAATAATCTGTTCGGGTTGTCGTACTTCGATACTTCAGCATCGGACCGTGAGGCGCCGCCCACGGGCCACATCGGTTGTGTTGCTGAAGTCGCTGAGACGCAGTCGCTGCCGGACGGCCGCTCGAATATTCTCGCCGTCGGCGTGGTGCGCTACGAAGTTGAGTCTTATGTCGAGAGCGGCGAGCTGTACCTGGTCGGGCGCGCGAAATATTTTGAAGACGACGATCGCGACGATTCGTTTTTGACCACTCAGTCGCAAGACGTGGCGTCCATGTTCATGCGCGTGGCGAATTCGATTCGCGCAATCAACGATGAACGAGGTAATCTGCCCGATATTAGCGACACGGATCCACAGAAGCTTTCGTTTTTAGTATCTGCCGCTTTGGAAATCGAAATCGATCAGAAGCAGGAACTGCTCGAGCTGAGATCGACCTCCGAACGGCTGGTTCGTCTGCGCGATTTGCTGGCCAAGGTCGTCGGCAACTATGAAGAGCGGGCCCGTCTGCATTCGATCGCCAAACGCAACGGCCACGGCGGAAAAAAGATTGAGCTTGAGTAAAGCTTTGGATACGAAGCGCTTTCGTTTAGACACCGAACAAAGCGCGGCAGGCCATGCTGGCGGAACGGTCCGCCGTCAAAACGTCGATGTTTCGTGTTTTCAATAAGCCGCGATAATGAGTTCCGGCAACGACAACAAAATCAAAGTTCGTGTTCTTTTCTTTGGCGGCGCGCGTGATGCAGCCGGCGCTGATGAACTTTCCTTCAGTTTGAATTCTCCCGCAAACACTGCGACGGCGCGCGCTGAGCTGATTCATGCCTTTCCCGCATTGAAACAGTTTGGAAACTCTCTATTGTTTGCGATCAATCAGGAATACGCGGAAGCGGATCGCCAAATTCACGCTGGCGACGAACTCGCAGTTTTTCCGCCAGTCAGCGGTGGCTCAACGACTGAAGCCACAGAGACACAGAGTCACGGAGACCACCAGAACGACTTCTTTGAGCTAACTACAAAACCAATCGATGTTGGTTCCGTCGCGCGACGCATCATCTTGCCGCAGTGCGGCGCCACCGTCACACTCGACGGTTACGCGCGCGAATGGACCAACGGCCGCCGCACGCTTTACTTGGTGTACGAAGCGTACGCGCCGATGGCTGTCAGCGAATTGAAGAGGTTAGGCGCGCAGGCGCACGAGCAATTTGAGATCGCGCATATCGGCATCGTTCACCGCACCGGTCGCTTAGAAATCGGAGAGACGAGCGTCGTGATTAGCGTCAGCGCGCCGCATCGCCACGCCGCCTTCGCCGCCTGCGAATGGGCGATCCGCGAACTCAAACGCACCGTGCCGATTTGGAAGAAAGAAGTATTCGAGGACGGCGAAGTTTGGATCGAAGGTGAGGGCGCCACCTCACCGTCTAATCCTTGATCGGGAGGGTCTTTGGACCCTCCCGCAACTCTCCAAGAAAAGATTCGGGCCCTGCCCACAGAAAGGGGCGGAGCCCTTCGTTATAACCAGCGACTCTCGGTAAGGCAGAGCCTTACCGCACATCGGGCGGCGAAGCCGGAAGACCGCCGTTGCTAACTTTCTTCCGTTTCTTCATCAGCCTCAACCACCGAGGCGCTCGTCACCTTATCGCCTTCGTCGGTCCTGATTAGACGTACGCCTTGGGCGCTGCGGCCGGTCTTGCGAATCTCGCCGGCTTCGAGGCGAATCAGTTTTGCCTGTTGTGTGATGATCATAATTTCCGATTCATCTTCCACTGGAAATACGGCGACGACTTTGCCCGTCTTCTCGGTTGTCTTCATGTTGATGACACCTTTGCCGCCGCGCGATTGCAGGCGATAAGTCGAGATCGCAGTCTGCTTGCCGTAGCCACGTTCCGAGACGGAAAGCATGCGCTCTGAATCGTCTGCCGACACCGCGCAGAGCGAAACCACGAAGTCCTCTTTACGCAAATCGATACCTCGCGTGCCGCGCGTTGCCCGTCCCATCGGCCGCGCGTTCTTTTCGTCGAATCGAATGGCGAAGCCGTCGTGCGTGGCGATGAAGATGCGCTTCGTTCCGTCAGTCAAAACCACATCGAGCAATTCGTCGCCTTCGTCGATATTGATCGCGATGATGCCGTTCGACCTGATGTTCTGAAAATCGGCGAGCGATGTTTTCTTGATCACGCCTTTGCGCGTGACCATCAGGACGAAGCGACCCTCAGAGAATTCCTTCACCGGCACCACGCCGGCGAGTTTTCGATCGGAAGGAATTTGGATCAAGTTCACGATCGCTTTACCACGCGACGCAGCCGCCGCGTCGGGCACTTCGTGTACTTTCATTTTGTAAACCAGTCCGTCGTCGGTGAAGACCATCAGGTACGCGTGCGTCGAGGCGATGAATAAATGCTCGACGTAATCTTCGTTCTTCGCCATTGCGCCGAAACGGCCTTTGCCGCCGCGACCCTGGCGTGAATACGTGGTCACCGGCGTGCGCTTGATATAACCGCTCTTGGTGACGGTGATCGCGACTTCTTCATCGGCAATCAAGTCTTCGATCGTGTATTCAGTGCCCTCGTCGGTAATTTCTGTGCGCCGCGTGTCGCCAAACTGCTGCTTCACTTCTTCGAGTTCCTTGACGATGACTGCGCGCAGCGATTGCTCGTTGCCGAGAATCTCTTCGAGTTCGGCAATCAACTTGATGATCGATTCGTACTCTTCGATGATCTTCTGCCGTTCGAGTGCTGACAGCCGCCGCAATTGCAAATCAAGGATTGCCTGCGCCTGAATTTCGGAAAACGATAGACGCTCCATCGCTTTCTTAAGCTTCGGCAGATACTTGTTCAGCGGCTCATTCGACGGAATACCTCTCCATGATTTCACTTCATTCGCCGTAGCGAGGTTGCCAGTCAACCATGTGCGCGCCTCGTCAACCGAACGCGAATTGCGAATGAGCGTGACGATGTAATCGAGCGCATCGATGGCCTTCGTCAATCCTTCCAGGATATGCGCCCGGGCCTTGGCTTTCTTCAGTTCGTATTCGGTGCGCCGGCGCACGACTTCGCGCCGAAAATCGATGAACGCCTCGAGCATCTGCTTAAGCGGCAGCACGCGCGGCTGGCCATTGACGATGGCGAGATTGATCACGCCAAAGCTGGACTGCATCGGCGTCAGCTTGAAAAGTTTATTCAGCACAATTTGCGGCACCGCATCGCGCTTCAATTCGACGACCAAACGCATGCCGTGACGGTCGGATTCATCGCGCACTTCGGCAATGCCTTCGATCTTCTTTTCGTTCGCGAGTTCGGCGATGCGCTCGTGCAGCTTGGCTTTGTTAACTTGGAAGGGTATTTCGGTGATGATGATCGCGTCCCGCTCATGCGAACCGCGGCCGATGCGATCGATCGAAGCTTTCGCGCGCAATTGCAGAATGCCGCGGCCTTCAAGGTACGATTTGCGAATCTCTTCGCGCCCACAGACAAAGCCGCCGGTGGGAAAGTCCGGGCCCTTGACGATCTTCAAAAGCTTCTCAGGTTTGATTTCGGGTTCGCGAATTACCGCGATAGTCGCATCGATAATCTCGGTCAAGTTGTGAGGCGGAATTTTCGTGGCCATGCCGACCGCGATTCCATCTGATCCGTTGATCAGCAGATTTGGGATCCGTGTAGGCAGCACCGTTGGTTCGTGTAGTGACTCATCGTAATTAGGTTGAAAATCAACCGTCTCTTTTTCGATGTCGGCCAGGATTTCGTTGGCGAGCCGCGCCATGCGCACTTCGGTATAACGCATCGCCGCGGGCGCGTCGCCGTCGACCGATCCAAAATTTCCCTGCCCGTCGATCAGCGGATAACGCATCGAAAAATCCTGGGCCATGCGCACGATCGTGTCATAGACGGCCGTGTCGCCATGCGGGTGATACTTGCCAATGACGTCGCCAACCACGCGCGCGCTCTTCTTGTACGCCTTGTTGTAATTGTTGCCGAGTTCATTCATGGCCCATAGCACGCGCCGGTGCACCGGCTTCAATCCGTCACGCACGTCGGGCAGCGCGCGGCCGATGATCACGGACATCGCGTAGTCCAGATAGGACCGCCGCATCTCGTCTTCGATACTTACGTGTTGTCTCTCGATGGTTTCCATTAACCAAACCTTTCCTTTACAATCCGCGCTGTCCCCGACAATCCGAAACCAGCTTTACTGAATTTTCTTGAAGCCGATTCGACGATGAATTGAGTCTTTATTAAGGAGCGTGTGGTAGGGGATTTCATGCAATCCGAATTCACGATTATTTTAACCTGAATCGCCTCCCTTCGCAACGCGAGAATTCGCGGAAAAGCCAATAAATTAGCGGTTGCCGATGATGTGGCATGATCGACGACACACGATCGGTTTTGACGGAAAAAATGCCAGGCGAAGAGAAAAAATCGAAGCGGTTGCGGGAGCGAATCTCGCTCTCGCTACCGGTGCGCGTCACGTGCCGCGAAACCGTCAATCATGAATGGACGGAAGTGTCTCGGCTGGTGGATGTAACTCCCTTCGGCGCGCGTTTGCGTTTGAAACGGCCGACTGAAACCGGACGGTTATTGCTGTTGACGATGGCGATGCCCAGGCAACTTCGCTCCTTCGATCACGCCGAGGATCAATATCGGGTTTGGTCTCTCGTGCGTAACGTCAAGAAGATCGATCCAAAAAAACATCACGGCGCAGTCATGGAAGTAGGCGTCGCCTTTGTAGGTAAGCGGGCGCCGGAATCGTTACAGAAAGATCCCGCCACGCGATATGAGATCGCTAACTTGCAAGCAGGCGCATGGACCGTTCAGGAGAATGCCGGCGAAGTAGTCGCGGAGGTTGATGACGGATCGGACAAGCGAGAAGAGTCGCGGCATACCATTCCGATCGAGGTAATGATCGAAGCGTTCGGTGACAATCGCGCAGCTCCAGAGGCCGAGAGTACGGTGACTGAAAACATCAGCCGGAACGGGGCCGCCGTCTTCACCTCGCTCGAGTTGGAACGAGGGCGGTTTGTCAGGTTGTACACTGCCGATGGCGTTGAAGTTTTGGCGGTTGTACGCAAGCGCAGCGTGAGAGCCGACGGGATCGCTCGTCTGCACCTGCAGTTCCTCGGCAGCGAATGGCCCTTATGATCGCAAACGCAGACTCGATGTGCTGACCGTGACGAAAGCAAGATCGAATTTCTATTTTCCGCGCGAGGTGCTCGTGATCGAAATCGATCGCCGTTGTGCTGCGCACGAATGTCGCGCGCGAAATCAAATCAGTTTGACCAAACCCGAGGCAATTGAGTACCGTGGCTTCACTTGTTCCGAATGTGAAACCTGGACCGGTGATCGATTGATGCAATCAGAGATGCCGGAATCGTGGCGCGCAGACAGCGTTCACTGATCGATAGCTACGCGTGTGAGTCAGACAAACGCCATCGAAGAAAGTCCGCAACGCAACGGGGGGCGTGCCTATCCTGCGATGTTGCCGCAGTGGGCCCTCGACATCTGCCGGCCCATCGTGGGTGTGATTTGTCGCTTATGCTGGCGCATGAGCTGGCACAACGCAGAACAGATTCCGCAGACCGGCGGCGTGATTATTGCCGCCAACCATCAAACTTACGTCGATCCATTTTGGGTGGCTTATAAAGTGCGCCGGCCGGTGCGTTTCCTCGCTTGGGATGCAGCTTTCAACTGGCCCGTTGTTGGATTTTTTTTGCGACTGTTTGGCGCGTGGCCTTTGCAATTAGAAGGCGCCGATCTGGCGCCGATTCGCCGTTCCCTGCAATGGATTGGCGGAGGCGGCGCGGTGGTCATCTTCCCAGAGGGCGGCCGCGGCAATCCCGACGGCACGATGAAGAAAATGAAAGCCGGCGCGGTACGTATGGCGCTGGAAGCCGACGTCCCGATTCTGCCTGTCACCATCCGCGGCGGCGAACGCGTGTGGCCCAGCAGCAAGCGTCTGCCGCGTCTCAGACGATCTGTCGAGATCGTCTATCACCCGCTCATTCATGTGCAGCAAAACGAAGACGAAGGTGTGCGCGAATGTGCGCGCCGCGAGACCGAGCGGCTCGGCGAAATAATTCGATCTGCACTCTGAAGAAGTGTCCGCAGATTAACGCGGATTGACGCGGATAACATAGACGAGAACGCTCCCGCATTGGAACGCAACGGTGACTTTCTTAAATCAGTTTGAATCTTTGCTTGCTCATTATCATTTCTGATCAGCGTCTATCGCGTTTATCCGCGGCTAATAAAAGCTCAGCGGTTGAGCACGCTCATCATCTGTTCATGAATTAATCCATTGCTCGTCAGAATCGGCGGCGTGCGAATGTCGAAAGGTTCTCCGCGGTAATCCGTGACACGTCCGCCCGCTTCTTCGACCAACAATACTCCGGCGGCAACGTCCCACGGTTTCAGACCTTCTTCCCAGAAACCGTCGAAGCGTCCCGCCGCCACATAAGCCAAATCGAGCGCCGCGGCGCCGTCGCGCCGCACGCCGCGCGCGTGCATGATGAAGTTGGCGAAGTGCCGCGCGAACTCGTTGCGCTCGCGCACGTCGTACGGGAACCCGGTACACAAGAGAGCATTTCCTAAATCCCCCGTTTGCGAGACAGAAACGCGCCGTCCGTTCAATGACGCCCCTTGTCCGCGTTCGGCGGCAAACATTTCGTCACGCATGGGATCGTAAACCACGCCGATTTGCAGATGCCCTCGGTGTTCCAAAGCAATCGAAACACAGAAACATGGATAGCCGTGCGCATAGTTCGTGGTACCGTCGAGCGGATCGATGATCCAAAGCCACTCGCTTTGATTCGCTTGATGGTGTGGATTACTCGTTCCGGATTCCTCGGCGAGGATACTGTGGCGCGGATAATAGGTCTGGATACGATCGATGATTAGACGCTCCGACGCGAGATCGGATTCGGTG
>DASQYL010000415.1:0-8309 GCA_035639235.1 Pyrinomonadaceae bacterium
CCGTCGACGATCTTACAACCAGACAGGCGATTGGACTCGACACTGAAACGACGGATCTCGATCCTTACACCTCGCGACTGCGGCTGATTCAACTGGCGACGCCGGATCAGGTTTACATCATAGATCTCAATAAATTTGCTGATGCGAATGCGAAAGACAGCGAAGCGCTGGCGCCTTTGCGCAGACTGCTTACTTCGCCACGCCCGATCAAGATCGCACACAACGCGAAATTCGATGCGAAATTTCTCAAGCATAATCTCGGCGTCGATATAGTTGGATTGTTCGACACATTGCTGGCGAGCCAACTGGTCTCGGCGGGCGATATTGAAGAGCGGCATGGATTGAATGCGATCGCCGCCAGGTATCTCAACGAAGACGTTGATAAAAGCGAACGGCTCAGCAATTGGGAATTCGAATTGTCAGAGGCGCAGTTGCAATACGCCGCGCGCGATGCCGCCGTTTTGATTCCGTTGCGCGAGAAATTGATCGAGCGAATTAAGTCGCTCGGTCTGATTCAGTGCGCGCAACTTGAATTTGAGTGTGTGATGCCGGTCGTCGACCTGGAACTCGCCGGCTTTTTCATGGAGAAGCAACGTTGGCTAGAGCAACTCGGCATCGTCGAAGAGCGTCGCGGTGAACTCGCGAATGAATTACAGGAGATGCTGGGCGAAGGAGTCGCGCAAGCTTCGTTGTTTGGACCACCGCGCGCAAACATCAATCTCGATTCGCAACAACAAGTGACCGAAGCGCTGACGCGTCTGGGGATTCCGCTGCCTGATTCGACACGCAATTGGAAGTTGCAGCCGCTGGCCGCGCAATATCCGGTCGTCGCCAAGCTGCTCGAGTATCGAACCATGCAAAAGGCCCTGACGAGCTACGGTCAAAACATGATCGATTTTATCAATCCGAAGACCGGTCGTTTGCATGCTGACTTTCGCCAAATCGGCGCGCCCACGGGACGCTTCGCGTGCACGAATCCAAATATTCAACAAGTGCCGCACGCGTTTGAGTATCGCCGCTGCTTCATGGGTCATCCTGAATCGCGGCGATTAGTCATCGCTGATTATTCGCAGATCGAACTTCGCATTCTCGCTGAGTTCTCGGGCGACGAAGCTTTCATCAATGCGTTCAGATCCGGCGCTGATCTACACAAGGCCACGGCAGCGCAGGTCTTCGGCGTCTCGATCGACCAAGTCACCAAAGAGCAACGCGATTTTGCGAAGCGCCTGAACTTCGGCGTCGTCTACGGCATCGGCGCGCAGAGGTTTTCGATGATGACGGGATTGGGCGTCAGCGATGCTGAGAATGTCTTGCGCCGATATTTCGCAACTTACAAGCAACTCGACAATTACTTGCGTGAATCTGCGAATCGCGCGGTCAACGATAAAGAGGCTCGCACCGGCTCAGGCCGGCTCGTCAAATTCAATTACGATGCTTCCGACCGACAGCAGATTTCGATGACACAGCGCAACGGCAAGAATGCGCCGATCCAGGGAACCAGCGCGGACATTCTCAAGCGCGCTCTGCGCATGTTGAATGATGAATTGCGGACAACTTCGGCGAAGATCGTGAACATCATTCACGACGAGATCGTTGTCGAAGTGGACGACGGTGAAGCCGAGGCGGTGGCGAAGACGGTTGAAAACGCGATGGTGGCCGCCGGGCAGGAGTTTCTTGAAATCGTGCCGGTCAAAGTTGAGTCGCAGATTGCAAGTGAATGGACGAAGTAGTTATTCCTTCTCCCGCTGGGAGAGGGAGCGAGAATCTGTCATATAATCCGTCCCCCGAGGCGACTAATTCTATGAACACGGAGCTTTTCCGTGAAAATTGACCCGATGGAAATCGCGGATCTTCAGGCTGAGCTGGAACGGCTGCACAGCGCTAGTTTCGGCTGGGCCTTGAGTTGTTGCCGCCGCGACGCGACTGAGGCGGAAGAAGTGCTCCAGACGGTCTATTTAAAGATCCTTGAAGGCAAGGCGCGGTTTCGCGGCGAATCGAGTCTGAAGACCTGGCTGTTCGCGGTGATTCGCAAGACCGCCGCGACCGAATATCGCCGCCGGCTGTTGCGGAGTTTGAGATTAGTTGCAGAGCCCGAAGACGTGAGCGATCACGTTTCGCCATACGAGAACCAGTCTGCGACTTTGGAACGGTCAGAGACGCAGACGCATTTTCAAGGCGCGCTCAGAGAATTGCCGCGACGACAACGCGAAGCTCTGCATCTGGTTTTCTATGAAGACTTGAGTCTGCGAGAAGCTGCCGACGTGATGGGTGTTTCGATCGGCAGCGCGCGCCAGCATTACGAACGCGGCAAGAAAAAGCTGCGCGAGTCGCTGACGAGAATGGAAATGGGTTATGGAAATAATTGGGGACGACCAGAAACTACGAGTGCTGTTTAGCGCAGCCGCGGTTGCCGATGCGCGACTGACGCCGAGCTTCGCGTCGGTCTGGCATCGCGCGCAGGCGCGCTCGCAAAGACCACGTCGTGCTTTCAATCTTTCGTTGGCGGCGGTGACGGCAGCGCTGGTGGTTGCGTTGGGTTCGCTCGCGGTGTGGTCGATCTTTTTGAAACCGAGCAACGCGCGTTATGAAGCCTTCGGAGATTTGAAGGCGCCGAACATGGCGATCGTGCAAATTGCTCGCAAAGACGAAACGCCAATTGCGGTTCGCGCGCCTGAACGACGAACCATCAGAGTGGGAGTCAACAGATCTTCAGCCCCAGAAAGATCTCTGATCGCGAAGAACAATACTGTCAAAACTACAACCATCGATACCTGGCAATCGCCGACGGCGGCGCTGTTGACGTCGCCGACCGATGAACTTTTCAAGTCACTGCCGCAGCTCAACCAGAATGCGAACGAACTGAAGTCTTCGTTGCCTGGAAAGTCGAACGAGAAGGAGAGATGAAATGAATAAACCGATCATCGTGATTCCCTCGATCATAATCACGATCATTTTAGGCAGCAGCTTGCTTGTTTCGGCGCAACAACCACGGCCTGCTGATGACGATCGTCAGATGCAGCAACGCATGCCACCGCCACCTGCCCCCGACGATCCTTTGGCGGATTCAATGTTTCCGCCCGAGATGATCATGCAGCATCAGCGTGAGTTGGCATTGACCGATGCGCAGAAGAAATTCATGCGCGACGAGATTCAGCGCACGACGACTCGCTTTAACGAGCTGCAATGGCAGCTTCAGGACGCGATGGAAGCTCTGCATGAGACGATGAAAGCGAATCCGGTAAGCGAGCAACAAGCGCTGATGCAGCTCGGTAAGGTGCTCGATGCCGAACGCGAAATCAAGACGCTGCATATGGCGATGAACATTCACATAAAGAACCAGTTGACAGCGGATCAATTGACAAAGCTGCAAACGATGCGCAACACCGGTGGTCGTGATCGTAGGGATCGCGGTGGGCCGGACGGCCAGGGACGGCCGCCGCGACCACCAGAGGGCGTGCGTCCCCCCGGTGGGCCAGGTGGTCCCGGAGGTGGCGGACCACGACCCGGCGGACGGCCTGGTGGTCCAGGTTTCTGAATCTCAAGTTGCTGATGTCTGAATGACGGAGATTTCAGATAGCAAACGAAGGCAGGCGAGAGTTCAAACGAGCTTCGCCTGCCTTCTCCATATTAAGTACGCCGGCAGACCCGTCAACACGATCAAGTATCCAACTCCCGAAGTCTTCGGCGCCAAATATCCGAGATCAATCACGAACAAAAAGGCCAGCGCGATATAGATTAGTGGCACGATCGGATAACCGAACGTGCGATAAGGCCGATCGAGTTGTGCGGCTTTCTTTCTCAAAACGATCACGGCAGCCACCATCAATCCATAGAAGATCAAATCCGCCGAAGTAAGATACTCAATCAACTGACTGTAAACATTGCCGTACGTGATTTTTCCCGTGGTGGTATCGGTCGTTACGGTCCTCGGCAGGGTGAGAAGCGACGCCCAGATCCCTTGCGTGATCAAGGCGACCGCGGGAACATGTTTCGCATTCAAAGTCCCCACCCGTTTGAAGAAAAGATTGTCGCAGGCCATCGCGTAATACACGCGCGCGCCGGCGAGAATCAATCCGTTATTGCATCCGAAAGTTGAAATCATGATCGCGATCGCCATGATGGTTCGTCCGGGTGGTCCAAATATCGCTTGCATGGCGGCAGTGCCCACGCGGCCGCCCTCGGCGGTTTGAATCCCGTGCAGCGGCAAGACGACGACGTAGGCCAGATTCGCCAGTAGATAGAGCGTGACCACCACGCCGCATCCAATCAAAAGCGCGCGCGGCAAATTGCGGCCGGGGTCTTTCACTTCGGCGCCAGTGAACGTGACGTTGTTCCAGGCCGACTGTGCGAACAAGGGGCCGGACATTGCGCGGCCAAGCAACATGATCAGCGCCAGGCCGAGTAGCATTTTCCCCGAGGATTGGAATCCCAGTTGCGCCGCGTCCGGCTTCCACCCATTCAACGTCGGATGCCACCAGGAAGAAGTAAACGCCGCGCCGCCATTACGCAGACCTACCTTCCAACCAATCGTCAGACCCACCACGACCAGCGCCAACAGCGCCGCAGTCTTCGTAAAGGTGAACGTGTTCTGAATAAACTTGCCGGTTTTCAAACCGTTGATGTTGGTGAAAGTCAGCAGAAGGATGAGTGCAACAGCTACGACTTGTTGCGTCGAAAGGCTGATGGCATACGACGCCAGCGCGTGCGGCGCGATCAAATAATTTTCAGAAGAGACCGTGGGAACCAGCACGCCGAGAAAATTCGCGAAAGCGACGGCGACGGCGGCGATGGTTCCCGTTTGGACCACCAGGAACAGCGCCCAGCCGAAGAGGAAGCCGAAGGATGGTCCATATGCTTCGCGCAGAAACACGTATTGTCCACCCGCGCGCGGCATCATCGCCGCCAACTCGGCGCACGATAGCGCCCCAGTTATCGTCAGCACACCGCCGAGCAACCAGGCCACGAGCAACCAACCAGGCGCGCCAACCAGCGTCGCCGAGACCGCAGAAACTAGAAAGATGCCCGATCCGATCATCGATCCGATGACGATCATCGTGGCATCCAAAAGGCTTAGTCCGCGCACTAAGTGTTCACTGCGTGATGAACTGGTTGCTTGAGTTGCGGTGGCGGCAGATGACATGAGCTTCTCCTTCGACGTGGCGCGCGACGATATTTCAAAGTGTCGAATCCGTCAACGAAAATCTGGTTTTGTTTAGCCAGCCTTCACGGCTGGGGAATCAAAGTAGTTGCGTTTGAGAAGCCTCCTTAAGGAAGCTTCAACATTGCGTCGTGCATCTGCCGCAGGCGTAAACGCCTGGGCCAGAGGAAACTAGCTTTCCGCAACTTGATTGATGTTCGTGCGTGTTGTGAATGTCATGTGGAGTGCGGCGGCCTGACGCCGCTTTGTAATCGCCACCGACTCGAGAATGAAGAAGCGGCGCGTTGCTGCCGCACACCAAATGTTATACTCCGACTGAGAAATGGCTGAGTTTACTGTTCGTTTAGGAACCCCTGCCGGCGAGATCGTGACGCGCACGGTTGAAGCGCTGGCGGCGCACGAAGCGCGCGCGCGGCTCGAGCGCGAAGGCTTCAAAGTCTTCGCCGTCACCGCGCCGAAGACCGAAGGCGCGTCGTTATTGACGAAGGGCGGTGCGGCCGGCGCTGGTGCGCGCGTCAAAGCCAACGACTTCCTGCTCTTCAATCAACAACTGGCGGCGTTGCTGCGCGCCGGTATTCCGATACTGCAAGCAATCACGATGCTGCGGCGGCGCGCGACGTCCGCAAAACTGCGCGTGGTGCTCGAAGAAGTTGAAGAGGCGATTCGTGGCGGCGCGGCGTTGTCGCAGGCGTTTGCGGCGCAAGGCGCGACCTTTCCGCGCATCTACACGGCATCGATTCTTGCGGGCGAACGGTCAGGAGCACTCGATGATGTGCTGTCGCGTTATGTGAATTACATGCGCCGGTCGGTGGGCTTGCGCAGAAAGATTCGCGGCGCATTGGCGTATCCGACATTCCTGCTATTCGCGTGTCTCGGCATGGTTGTTTTCTTAACTACTTATGTCGTGCCGCGTATGTCTGATTTGTTCTCCGGCTTCGGCGGTAATCTGCCGACGGTCACGGTTATCGTACTAACAATTTCCGGATGGCTCGTGCGCAATGCACTTTGGCTGGTGCCGACGCTGGCGGTCACCGCGATCGCAATTTTCGCATGGTCGCGCACGGCGGGGGGGCGTTTGACGATCGATCGCGCAGCACTGTCATTGCCCTTGGTCGGCAAGTTGTTGGTGCAGATGACAACGGCGCAAGCGGCCCGGTCGATGGCCACGCTGCTCGCGGGCGGGATTACCGTGGTCGAGTCCTGGGAGATTGCGGCTGAATCGATCACGAATCGTGAATTGAGACAACGCAGCTCATCGATTTTGCCTCTAGTGCGCGAGGGACGATCGTTCACTGAAAGTTTAGAAACCGCGAAATGGATGCCGGAGTTGGCCATCGACATGATTGGCATCGGCGAGCGATCCGGCAGCTTGCGCGAGATGCTGGACGAAGTGGCCACGTTTTATGACGCCGAGTCAGAAGTGAAGTTGGAGCAGTTGACGACGACCCTCGAGCCTGCGATTCTGATCGTCATGGGTGGTTTGGTCGTGATGATTCTGCTGGCGATTTACTTGCCGATTATCCAATCCATCTCTAACGGCCCGATGATGCACTGAGATAATGGGGATCTTTTACGTTGATTGTAGTGTCGCAAACGTGGCTGAACGCGATAGGTCTGCTTCCATTGAGGAATTGCTGGTCGACACGGGTTCGGAATATACGTGGCTCCCAAGTCAGGTTCTAAATGAATTGGGAATAAAGGTGGAGAAACCGAAACGGCAATTTGTAATGGCGAATGGAAATGTCATTGCTCGCGACATTGGCTACGCTATCGTAAAAGTCAATGGGTTCGAAACAGTCGATGAGATCGTGTTTGCTGAGCACGGAGATCTCAACTTACTAGGATCGCGAACGCTTGAGGGATTCGGTGCGGTGATCGACGCGACACGCAAACAACTGGTAGCGTCCGGACCGCACTTGGCGGCAACGCCGGTTTTAATGAAGTAATGAAGCAATTTACTGACGAACAAGTTGATGCGAACGTGAGCGACGCCATTCGCGGCGCGACAGTTTCAGCCGGTGATGATCTGCCTACGGCCAACGATCCGCCCGAGATGCGCGAAGCCAAGGAACTTGCGCGCCGCTATCGGTTGCCATTCGTAAATCTGTTGCCGCAGGACGGTGAGTCGCCGATCGATTACTCGCTCCTGTCCGAGGTGCCCGTCGATTTGATGGTGCGTCATCAGTTCGTGCCGCTCCGTCGCGAGAACGGCAAGCTGTACGTGGCGATGGCGGATCCGACCGACCTCGATCGGTTGGACGATCTCGCCGGCGCGCTGCGCACACGCATCGTTCCTGCGGTGGCGACGGCGGGCGCGATCGACGTGGTGCTGCGCAAAGGCGACGCGACACAGCGCGTGTTGCAAGAGGCCGCCTCAGGTTTTCGCATCTCGTTGGTGCGCGAGACTGAACAGGGCGAGGAGGTGCTCGACCTCGATCGTCTCGCGACCGACAGCGAGATGTCGCCGATCATCAAACTCGTCGATACGATCGTTTACAATGCGATGGAGTCAAGAGCTTCCGACATTCATATCGAAACGCGCGACACGGAAGTTCAGGTTAAATATCGAATTGACGGCGCGCTGTACGCGAAAGTCGATCCCATCGATCTTGCTTATCACCAGACGTTGATTTCGCGCATCAAGGTCATGTCGGAACTCGACATCGCCGAGCGGCGCGTGCCTCAGGACGGCCGCTTTCGCGTGCGTTACAAAGGCCGCAACGTCGATTTTCGTGTCTCGATCATGCCGACCGTTCACGGCGAAGACGCGGTCATCCGTATTCTCGATAAAGAACAGATCAACGAGTCTTTCAAGAACCTCGACCTCGACGTGGTTGGCTTCGATCCGGACGATCTGCGCAAGTTCCGCCGCTACATCGCCGAGCCTTACGGCATGGTGCTGGTGACTGGGCCGACCGGTTCGGGTAAGACGACGACGCTCTACGCGGCGCTCAACGAGATTCGCAACGAAGAAGACAAGATCATCACAATCGAAGATCCGGTCGAATACCAATTGCACGGCATCACGCAGATTCCGGTGAACGAAAAGAAGGGTTTGACGTTTGCGCGCGGCTTGCGCTCTATTTTGCGTCACGATCCCGATAAGATCATGGTCGGCGAAATTCGCGACGAAGAAACTGCGCAGATTGCG
>DASQYL010000416.1:0-5868 GCA_035639235.1 Pyrinomonadaceae bacterium
CGCTGCAAAAACAGCCACCAGAGCAGACGCCAGCGTTCTTTTCTTTCCAGGACAAACGCGAAGCAGGCGGCGCTCCAATCGACGGCGAGAAAGAGTGCGTAATAGAAAAGCACCTGGCGCAGATTTGTGAAGGTATAAACCGACGGTTGCTGAATGCGATCAACCAAGGCTGAAAGACAGGTATAAATCAATAACAGATCCATCACCGGCGAGATCAACGGAAAGATGATTTGAAATATCCAGACGTTTGGCATCGCGACAAATCCGAGCGCGCCGTATTTCGGACGTAACAACGCATCCCGATGTTTCCAGAGGCATTGAAGCGTGCCGTAGGCCCAACGGTATCGCTGCTTCGCGAGCATGCCGAGGGTTTGCGGCGCTTCTGTCCAACCGATCGCCGTCTCCTCATAACCGATGCGGTAGCCAAGCTTGCGAATTTGCAACGTCAAGTCCTGATCCTCTGCCAGCGTGTCGGTGCTGAAGCCGCCGCATTTCTCAATCAGTTCGCGTCGCCACGCGCCGACGGCGCCGGGCACCACGGTGATGCAATTCAAGCTGGCAAACGCGCGGCGATCCATGTTCTGTGAAGTGATGTACTCGAGCGCCTGCCAACGCGTCACGATATTGATGCGGTTTCCCACCTTGGCATTGCCCGCGACCGCGCCAATCGTCGGATCGACGAAGCGGCGCGCGAGCGCGCGAATTGTCTCCGGCGGAAACTGCGTGTCGGCATCGAGCGCGACGACGACCTCTCCGTGTGATTGACGTAGGCCGAGGTTGAGTGCTTCAGCTTTACCGGCGTTAGCTTCCGTGAACAGACGAACACGCGGCTCGTTGGCGAACTCGTTGCGCACGACTTCACTCGTGCGATCCTGCGAGCCATCGTCGACGACGACGATTTCGAATTTCTCGTAATCTGAATTGAGCAGACTGCGAATCGTGGCGCCGATGACGAACTCTTCGTTGTAGGCGGGGACTATGATCGAAACGAACGGCTCGAATGCTTCGCCCGTGTGCTCGCGTTCGCGACGTCGCGAACGATCCCATTGCGCAAACGCCAGCGTGCCGATCACGATCAGCCGCGCCAGCCCGAGCACGATCCCCACGATGAAGGCCCATTGCAACAGCCAAGCAAGATCCGACAACACAAGAAACGCAATAATGTCGGTACGAGTATATAAGGTCTCGCTGGGCGGCAATGGCGGCATCACTTGATCGCGCGACCAACCACCGAGCGCCGAGACGCCGACAAACTTGAAGCCGCGCGCCTTCAATGACTCGATCAATTTCGGCAGCGCTTCGATCGTCGCTTCGCGATCTCCGCCAGAGTCATGCAGCAACACAACCTGTCCGCGCGTTTCGGGATTGTTATCGCTGGCCTTATCGATTGTGCGCTGCACGATCTCATCGGGAGTCACGCCGGGTTTCCAATCGCCGGGATCGATGCGCAACCCAACCATCACGTAGCCAAGGTCCCTGGCGCGAATTGCCGGCTCGACTTCTTCGGGCGTGTCGGCTTCGGCATCGCCAAAGTAAGGAGGCCGAAACAGTACGGTCGAGCGGCCGGTGATCGATTCGATCAGACGTTGCGTTGCATTCAATTCGAGGTCCGTCAGCTTCCCGGGAATTTCGCCGAGATTCGGATGCGTGAAGGTGTGGTTGCCGACCTCGTTTCCTTCGTTGACCTCACGGCGCAGAATATCCGGATAGGCCTGCCCGTTTTTTCCCATGACAAAGAATGTTCCCGGCACGCCCTCCTGTTTCAGAATGTCGAGAATGCGCGGCGTCCACTTCGGGTCCGGCCCATCGTCGAAGGTCAGCGCTATCAGTCCCGGGTGATCTCCGGTGCGCTCGATAACGTAACCGGTCGGAATTTTGTCCATATAAAACTTTTCCGAACTCACGAATCCAGTGTTCGCGTCGACATTTATGTCGCGTTGGCCGTCGTGAGGACTGGCGCTTACGCGCAGAAGTTCGCCGGTGCCTTCGAAATCGACGTCGTATCCGTAGGACATTCGTTTGAGAGTGTCGGGTTGAGGGTTCGGCTGATTGGTACCGAAGACCGACCAGATCGAAGGATCTTCGGAACCCAGTCGCCAGAGCGCAAAACCTGCCGGATGATAACCGCTGGCCGCGCGCATCTGATTGAACGCCGTGACCGCGTCGAGAAACCAAACGATGTGATGAGTGTCGTCCTCTTCATCATATTCGTAGTGAGGATTACCCGTGGCCGTGTCGTAATCAATCTGCGCCTCAGAGTCGCGTGCGTTAATTACTGCCTGTTGAAAACTGACTTCCTGCGCGTTCTGGCCCTGGGTCCAGTCGTAACCGTAGTTGCCAAGCGCGATGATCGTTTTCGTGGGATCGAGTTCGCTCAGGCGCTTAGCCAAAGTTTCTTCATACCAACTCTGGGCGGCGATCGAGCCGAAATCTTTGTTGGCGTAGTGCTGGTCGTAAGCCATCAGCACCAGGTAATCGGTGGCCGCGGCGTACTCTTTATAATTCCACTCGTCGGTCTCGAACGGAACCGATTCGGCCACGACCCATCCGTGCGGCCGGAAGGCCTCATGAAGTTCCTGAACAAATTTCAGCAGGTCCGGCTGCGCGCTGTCCGGCGGCTCTTCAAAGTCGACACAGATACCGCCGAATTTATTTTGTTCGACGAAATCACTGAGCGCCTTGATTAGATTTTGTCGTGATGCCTCGTCGCCGATTGCCTTGGTGAGTAAATCGCTTGACCATTTTTCGTCATTGAGGTTTTGCACCATCGGAATGATGGACATCTGCGGACGGCGCGTCCGAATGAGGTTGAGGGCCTTCAGCGCCTGATCGTGCTCCATTTCCGATGTGTCTGTCCCCGCGACATCGTTGGCGATCGGGCTTTCACCAGGCTTGGCCGCCACCAGGTGGGCCCACTGCGGCATGATCCAATCCATATGATCGAGATTGCGCTCAAGCGACGAGTAACTCGATTCATCCCAATCAATGTAAAAACCGATTGTGAGTTGCTTCGATCCAAAACTCGCCGGGGCCGGCATCGGCGTGTTCGCGGGCGGCGGCGTCAACGGCAGCAGTTGCGGATGGCGCCCGGGCACGACACGCGTCTGCTGCAGCGCGGTCTGTAGTTCTTTCTGCGCTTTTTGGAATTTGATACCGCGGGGCGTGACCGGCGTGGGTTTCGGTTGCACCTTGATGTCGGAAGGCCGCGGAAGGAGCGGACGCAACGCCAGCGTCGGCAGAAACGGCGCCGACAGAACGCTGGCAATGAAAATCCCGGCGACCAGCGTCACCAAAACCCCGGCGGCGAGATATGTTCGCCGCACGTGCCGCCAGCGGCGGCCACGAGGGTCATAAAAGACAGGAGAACCTGACGGAGACTTTTGAGGCACTCTTAATTTTCCGGCAACAGGGGAAGATTTCTAGCTGCGGCTATCCTTTGATGTTATTAACCGCGCGCGGGTTGATAGTCAAGTGACGAAGAATCATCCGCAGATTACACCGATTACGCAGACAGAGAACAAAAATTGAAGTAGTGAAATTTTACGATGACCGAAAATGGAAATCTGAGCTACCCCTCGCTTCCTATCTGCGAAAACTGCGCAATCAGCGGATAATTCTTTTTATCCTCTGCTGCATAAAGAAAGCCGCCCGCGAAGTACGAGCGGCTTTCCGGTGAACTGTTGGGATTGACCCCGGGCTGTGACCTTCGGAAAGAAGGTGTCACAGTGACTATCTCAGGCAAACAATCCTAACAATCTGGATTATCGATGCCTGAGTTTAGGTCTCAGCCACCTCACTGTGATTAGAACTCATAAAAATTTGGATCACCTCCTTTCCAGTGTTGCAGCGATCATAAAAGAGAAGTGTGAACTCGTCAATCGAAATTTTTTGTGCGCAACTTGTTAAGTCGCGATCGCAAGCTAACAACTTGTGCTACCACGCCGGTAGACCAACTTCCCACTCGCATACACCCGCCACGGATGCTCGATGCCGAACCAATACGCCAACTCGCGATAGTCAGCTACGTCGTGAATTGCAAAATCGGCGCGCTTGCCTTTTTCAAGCGAGCCTATCTCGTCGCCGCGTCCGAGTGAGTAAGCCGCATTGATTGTCGCCGCCGAAATCGCCTCGGCCGGCGTCATTTTCATTTGTGTGCATGCCAGCGAAAGAATCATCGACATCGACGGCGTCGGCGATGAGCCCGGATTGAAGTCAGTCGCCAGCACAACAGCTAATCCCGCGTCAATCATCTGCCGCCCGGCAGGATATTGATGGGAGCCGAGAGCGTAAACCGATCCCGGCAGCAACACCGGCTGCACTTTTGCGGTCTTCAAAGCCATAATTCCGGTGGCGTCGGTGTGTTCAAGATGATCGGCCGTCGCGGCATTCAACTCACCCGCCAGCTTTGCGCCGCCGGATAGCGAGAGTTGATCCGCATGGACGCGCAATCCCAGTCCATGACAACGCGCTGCCGAAAGAATCTGCCACGTTTCATCGGTCGTAAAGACGTCTTCCTCGCAAAACACGTCGCAGTACTCGGCCAGCTTTTCTTCCGCGATGCGCGGCAGCATCTCGTTGATTACTAAATTCACGTAGGTCTGCCGGCGAGTCTTGTATTCCGTCGGAACATCGTGCGCGCCGAGAAACGTTGGCACGTATCGCAACGGAGTTTCATCGTTGAGTTGTTTGATGGCTCGCAGAATTTTTAGTTCGTCTTCCAGCGTCAGCCCGTAACCCGACTTCGCTTCGATGGTTGTAGTGCCACTTCGCAAAAACCAGTCGGCGTAAAGTTTACCAGCCTTTACTAAATCGGACAGCGACGCTTTGCGCGTGGCTCTCACAGTCGAACGAATGCCGCCGCCGCGCGCCGCGATTTCACGATACGTTGCGCCGCTCGAGCGTTGCTCGAATTCGTTGGCGCGAATGCCGGCAAATACCGGATGTGTGTGCGCATCGACGAAGCCTGGCAGCACGACGCGATGTCCGCCATCGGTGACTTCAGTGTCGGCATCAATCAGACCTTCGATCTCGCGGCGGCGACCGACAGCTTCGATGTACTCGCCGCGCACCAGCATCGCTCCGTCTTCGATGATCGCGAGTTGGCGCAGATCGCCGCCGGTGCGAGCGCGGCGCGCTCCGCCCAGCGTCACGAGCTGCGAGCAATTAACGATCGCGAGGGTTTCAGACACGAGTTTTACGGCCTGCGCGCAACGAGAGCAGCGCGTAGACGATTATCGAGAAAACAATCAAATCGATGAGTCCCGCCGCGACTACTGCAAGAAACGTCGGGCCGCGCCCAATGTTCGGGAAAATGTGTTGGGTGATGAAGAGCGGCCAGGCATCGAAGAGATAAAACGCGTGCGTCATCCAGCCCGGCGGGTGGCCGGGTCGATAGAGCCGATTGACGACGATGAGCGACACGCCGTCAAGGATGATTATTAAAAGCCCGAGCGGAATTGAAATTAGCAGACGCTTCCAACTCACGGCCGTTGCTGCTCCTTAAACAATACCGTGCGAATCACAATGACGAACGTAGCGTCGACGAACGGGTCAAGCTTAGCTCACGCGAGCTCAGGCTTCTTTGTAAAGCCATGCTCCGGCCAGCGCTGCCAGGCTGTACTCAACCAGGCCCCACACACACGCGATTGCCATCGACTTCGCGGGGCTGCCGAAGATCATGATAAAGAAGCCGGCGTTGTACAGATACACGCCAAACCACAGCACGAGCGCAGCGACGATGGCGGTCTTCGGGCCAGCTCCAAGTCGCGGTCTCATCAATGCATAAGTCCAGACGATGACGATGCCCAGCACGAGCGTGACACCCACGGCCATAATCATGAAATTAGGACCGGTAGGCATGACAAAGTT
>DASQYL010000417.1:0-8453 GCA_035639235.1 Pyrinomonadaceae bacterium
GTCTCGCGAGTCATCACTCCTGGCTTTATGCCCATACCGTCAATGTACATTCGCGAGGGGGGCATCTACGACATTTATTTTCAACCGCAAGGCAAGTATCTCGTTTACACGCGCGATGCTGCCGGCAATGAAATCTTCCACCTTTATCTTTATGACATGGGTAGTGGCAACACGACGCTGCTCTCGGACGGAAAGTCCAGAAGCACTGAGCCGGTCTGGTCCAAAGCTGGGGACAAAATAGTTTTCAGCTCAACACCAGCGAGCGGCACCGGCGTTAATCTACGCATCCTTGATCGATTAGATCCGAAGGCTGATCGACCATTGGTTCAATCTTCGGGAACATATCTTAAGGCTTACGACTGGTCGCCTGATGATAAGCAAATAGTCTTTTGCGACTTCTCGTCAAACACTACCGCTACGGTGTGGTTGGCCGACTCCACCAGCGGAAACAAAACACTGCTCTCACCAAAGGGCGATCAAGCCGAGTTCTATGACAATCCGCAGTTCAGTAAAGATGGCAAAGGCGTCTACGTCGTCACCGATCACGATTCTGACATGCGGCGAATCGCATACATTGAGTTGGCGAATCGAAAAATTTCTTACGTCCCGTCAGATCCGAAGTGGGACGTTGACGAGTTTCAGCTTTCACCAGATGGAAAGACACTCGGGTATATAACGAACGAGGATGGAATCTCTCGACTACATCTTCTCGACGTTGTTGCGGGAAAGGAACGTTCCACACCTCAGCTTCCGTTTGGCATCATCTCCGATTTGAAATGGAACAAGGACTCTAGCGAAATAGCCTTTAATTTCAAATCACCCCAAACACCTAATGACGTTTACTCGGTTAATAGTCAGACAGGTAAAGCGGAGTTGTGGGCCAAGAGTGAAACGAAAGGAGTCGATACCTCGAAGTTTGCTCAAGGCGAACTCATTCATTGGCCGACATTTGACGGCAGAACTGTGTCCGGGTTTTTGTATCGTCCGCCAACCAAGTTTACAGAGAAGCGTCCTGTGATCATCGACATTCACGGCGGCCCAGACGAGCAATACCGTCCAGCCTACAACTACGAGGGGAATTATTTCTTGAATGCGTTGGGCGTCGCAAAGATCTATCCGAACGTCCGCGGGTCAAAAGGTTATGGCAAGACGTTCGCACACCTTGATGATGGGCTGCGAAGAGAAGATGCAGTGAAAGACATTGGGGCGCTTCTGGACTGGATCAAATCACAACCGTATTTGGATTCGGATCGGGTCATGATTGAAGGCGGAAGCTATGGTGGATATCTCGCACTTTCAGCCGCATACACTTACAGCGATCGGATCAGGGGAACAGTCTCTGACAGCGGAATCACGAGCCTTCTCAGCGATGCCGAACATACCGATGCCTGGCGACGCGATATTGAGCGATTGGAATTCGGTGACGAGCGCGATCCGAAGATAAGGCAGTTCATGGAGAATACTGCCCCTGTCGCTAACGCAAAAAAAATAGGTAAGCCTTTGCTTATCTTTCAAGGTGGTAACGATCCGCGTGTACCGGTAAGCGAGGCGTCAAGTTTAGTAGCCGCAACGAAAGATCGAATTCCTGTTTGGTACGTCTTGGCGAAGGACGAAGGCCACGGTTTCACGCAACAACAGAATCGCGATTACAAAACGTATGCAACGATACTCTTTGTCAAAGAGTTCTTGCTGAAATAACTGACCGCTAAACCGAAGCCGCAGTTCCATCGCGGCAAATTCAGAACAAGGAGAAACAAGATGAAGAAACTGAAAGCGATCATTGCAAGCCTATGTCTTGTCGGGGCGTTGGGACTAGCGACTCCGACTATCACAAAGGCAGACGATAGCACTGGACCGCAGGGAGCGTCCAAATCGACGACCCCCGCACCACCACCGCCGTCGTCGTACGATCTATGGGCAATTCTGCTCTGGCTGATCATGTTGCTCTTCGGCCAATGAGAGAACCACATTTCCCCGGTTCCGGTGCAGAGCGAGTAACGAGGTCTTATGCTCTGCGCTGGAACTTGGCCATTCGACGTTGAATAACTCAGATGCTTATCAATCGATGCATCTTCATAATTGTCTTGTTGTTGCCCACGTTCGCGTTCGCGCAGCGTGAAAAGGAGCAAACACGGAGTGACGTAAACCTCAATGACGGGGCGCAACTGGCAAGCCAAATGAACGATTCGAGGTTACTTGCGATCGCCTATTACCAGTTAGGACACTTTTATTCAGACCGCAATCTTTTTCGAGAGGCTATCGCGTCATATGAAAAGAGCAAAGACGGCTTTGAGAGGGCCGGACTCACACGCGACGAGGTTTATGTTCTTGCAGACTTAGGCGCGCTCTATTTCATTCAGGAAGACTACAAGAAAGCCAGAGAATGCTCCGAACGCAGCTTGCATATTTCAGAAGGCACGAGTGGTGTGCCAGCTGGTGCGTTTCCAGACGACTTTGGTAAAGCTCGGGCGTTGCTCACTCTCGGTGACCTTGATACACACGATGGCAACTATGACCAAGCCGTTCAGAAGCTGCAAAACTCCCTGGCTCTTTATGGGCGATTGAACGGCTCAGGTTCGTCATACGATTTGTACATAGCAGGCGTTTACGGCGCGCTAGGACGGGCGTACCCCGAGATGGGCGACTCCATAAGCGGGCTTGTTTATCTGAACAAAGCTCTCGATATTGCCGAGCATCACTCTGACAAGAGGCTGACAGCTAGTCTGCGAAATGACATCGGCTATCTTTATTTGGAACAAGAGGACTACGCGCAAGCAAGTGCCCAATTCAGTGAGAGCCTCAAAATCTATGAGGCGGAGAATAATAAAAGAGAGTGCGGCAGAGAGCTGTTGAATCTAGGTGTCACCGAACAACGAAGATCGAATTACGACGACGCATTACGATACTTTAGACGCAGCATTGAGAGCGCAACGATAACCGGCGCCCTCGACATTCAAATCGCTGCTTATGAAGGAATCGGAGTTGTTCTAAGCGCAAAGAAGGATTTCCCCGGCGCGACCGAAGTTTTAAACAGAGGCCTCACGATCGCAAAGAACACGAGCAACAAGACTCGGCAGACTGAACTCCTATGGCGCTTAGCTCAGGTCAATTACGAGACAGGAAACTACGCGCAATCAATCACACTCGCTGAAAGCGCGGTAGACTTGGCACGCGCGTCGCACTTGCCAAAGCTAACCTACCTGACGCTCACAACACTCGGCGAGTCATACGCTGCGCAGAGAAAATACGATTTAGCTGTTGAGACCCTGAAACAGGCCGTCCGCCAACTCGAAGCGTTGCGCGACCAAGTTGCCGGAAGTGATATCGAGACACAGTTGTTCTTGGAAGACAAAGTAGCTCCTTACTATTTGCTAGCCGATTTGCTGATTCAGCGGGACAAACCGTTCGAAGCTATCACCTACGCGGAACGCGCAAAAGGTCGTGTACTACTCGATGTCCTGAGCGAGGACCGATCCCATCTAACAGGAGTTTTGACTCCGGGAGAAAAGGAACGAAGACAACGGTTAAACCGAAACATTTCTGAGGTGAACGAAGAAATAAGGAAAGCTGAAGTAAACAAGTCAGCCACACTCGACTCTCTATACCTACGTTTGGACACTGCTCGGCTTGAAGCTCAGTCGTTCCAAGATGCTCTATTCACGGCACATCCGAAGACGCGTATCCGAAGCGGCCACACCGATATGCTGGATCGTCTTGAAATTGAAAGCCTGGCGCTTGATCGTGATTGCGCCTATTTGGAATACGTGGTCAGCAAGGACCATGTGTCTCTGTTCGTCTTAACCAAAGGCAAATCTACTGACAAACTAAAGTTGAATTTCTATCCTTTGTCGGCGACGCCGAATGAACTAGCTCAAAAGGTTGATCGGTTTCATGATCGCCTCGCTAATCAACACCCTGACTATCCAGATGACGCGCGCGACCTCTACAGCTTATTGGTCGCACCAGCCGCGGATATATTGAAAGGTGTCGATACGCTCTGCATTATCCCAGATGGCTTCCTTTGGAATTTGCCTTTCCAGGCTTTGATGTCATCCAGCGATCGCTTCCTGCTTGGGGATCATGCGATCTCTTACCTCCCGTCCTTGAGTGTATTTCGCGAGATGAGTAGGAATGAGAGCAATAGGCGAAACGCCAATTCATTGATTGCATTCGGCAATCCGGTAATTGGTAAAGACGAACAAGGTAAGGCGGATTTGTGTCCGCTGCCAGAAGCAGAGAACGAGGTTGGTTCGATTGCAAAGACGGCACGTGTCGAAACGCAGAAAGTCTTTATAGGACGCGACGCCAGCGAGAAAACGTTCAAGACTCTGGCACCAAGTTTTTCGCTGATTCACCTCGCAACTCACGGAGTATTAGACAATCGGAACCCTCTCTATTCGCACTTACTGTTGACCAGAACTGAAGGTGACGTAGAAAACGATGGGTTGCTGGAAGCGCGTGAGATCATGGACATGAAACTCGACGCCGATCTCGCTGTACTCTCTGCTTGTGATACTGCCAATGGCCGGATCGCGCCCGGTGAAGGCGTAATGGGAATGTCCTGGGCTTTCTTCGTGGCCGGCACTCGCTCGATGCTGGTGAGCCAATGGAAAGTTAACTCGTCTAGTACGTCGCAGTTGATGGTGAACTTCTACCAGCAATCAGATATTCTTCGGCACAAGTCGGGCAGTACAAACGCAAGAGCACTTCGAGCCGCAGCTCTTCAACTAATGAAAGACGACCGCTATAGTCATCCCTTTTTCTGGGCAGGCTTTGTTCTAATTGGTGTGAATCAGACCCAATGAGTTTGCGCGGTAAGCTGCGATCGAGTTTTCGACATCGGCCAATGGTACGCTGGAGATCTGGTCTGGGTGTTGGGATGCCCCCAGGCCTCCAGTTACGACTTGTCCAAGAATCTAGTTCAGCATGCGATTGTTTCCCAGAACAGACCCTTACCAAGTTTCTTTTGAGAATGTCTTACCTGCTAATCGCAGCCGTCGCTGTCCGACCTAGATACCCAGTCAGCACCGCCTCGAATTCCCGCGTTGCATCTACAGTTCCCGTTGTAGCGTGACCAGTTTCATGTAAGAGCGTAGCAGCATAACCCAAGAGAGATGCGAGCTTGCCTCGCTTGATCACAATCGCTTGCATCGAAGAATCCCACACTCCTTCCGTATCATCCGTGGTGACTCTCATGGTCTCGGAGATGCGAATTTGTGGCAGCCGGTTTCCGCTGATTCCGACTAGGGCAAGGATTCTTGGGGTCAGGTCATAAATCCGTCGTTCTTCGCTCGTCAAGTTAGGGTAATCGACGAAAGTGTATTCGAAACTGGTATTGTACTCGTCGACATAGGCCTCCAATGTGCGCACTTGAGGACCGCCGGATAGGACCTGGGCATCAAGTTTCATCTTTTGCTGCTCAGAGATCACGACTACCTCATACCCATCTGATCTAACGTTATCCAATATGTTGGGACTAGACTGAAGTTCTTGCTCCGTGAAATACGCCACGGGAGTTTGCGCTGACATCAGATTCAACGCCATTTGACTAATCTCGATCCACGCCATCTCATCACACTGTTCACCGGTTGCGCGCTGTCGAACTTGGTTTATCAATAGTTCTTGGACCGAGATATTTTTTGCGATCTTGAGAATGGATTTCACTCTTTCCGCGTAGGTTGTTCTACCAACATTCAATCGCTCTCGATTGAGTTTCTTTTTCATAGCGTCGGTGAGGCTGGTTATGTTGTACGAAAAGAGGAAATTCGGTTCTTCGCTCGCGAATACTCCTGAAATGTAAACGCGACCACCGCTCTCCCGACGTTGCAATATTTGCCCATAAGTGTTGGTCTCGAGAATCGTCTCTCCAGCAAAATTCAAGAAGAGAGATTTCGCCTTTGCCATGTCCTGATCGGTTGCGCCGCTCAGAACGAATTCAGTGCCGGTAAGATCGATTGGTGAGTCATCATACTCGACGTGGAGGGTGACAATGTCATCGAAGCCGTATTTGTGATCTTGCGTTAATCTGTACGTGCCAAAGGCGGATCGAATATGGACGTCGATTCCTCTGCGATGGAAAGTGGCAAGCGCATCTTTCAGACCGACTCCGAACTTACCAATAATTCCCGTGGAAGCCTTGAGTTTCTCTGGGTTTTCATTAAGGGTGAAATGGTCGATTTGAAGGCCTCGACCAAAATCCCTAACGTGCCAATTCCCCCGATCGTCTTTTGATATTTCGATCTCAGCCGTACGCGAAATGACTTGCTCGTCCAGCGCGTTGGCTATGATTTCGCGGATCGCGTGTTCAACCTCCCAGTTCTCTAGTACCTCTTCGATGTTCAGATCAAAGGCCCTAAGTGACATGACCCAGAACACCTCCTTTGACAGAGTGTTAGCATCAGTGTGCAGCTACCGCCTAGTCAGATTGATTTCGACTACGCGGGAATGTCTGCTACGTCTAACCTAATGGGAATGTCTTCTGGCTGATGTAGATTCTTTTCAGCCCATTCCAAAACCTCAACCTCTTGGCTGAAGAGAATGACCTGCCGCTCGGTACTGATCGAATGCAGCGCTTCAAGAATCGCTACGGTTCTTTCTGCATCGCAGTGAACCGTGACGTCGTCAAGAAGCAACGGACAAACTTCGCCGGATGGTGTCAGATACTCTGCGAGGGCCACTCTTAGAAGTAGGAATACTTGCTCAGCCGTACCGTGGGAGAGTCTAGCGGCTTCGCGCCATTCACCACTTCTGCCGCAGACTTTCACACTAAGAGTCTCGGGGTCGATGCGAACGTCAGAATAGCGACCGGACGTAACGCTCGGGAGTCGCTGCCTGATCGCTTCACTCAGGACGGGTGCTATATCGCGATGGACGCGCTCTTGCGCTGTCGCCAAAAACAAGCGCGCCTTCTCGAGGATATCTTTTAGAAGACGCACGCGTTCAAGTTCGGTCTCAGCCTCTTCCAGCTCTTCTTCGGCTTCAGTTACGCTAAGCAGTGAAGCCTGGCGCTCCTTAATCTGCCCTCGAATTCCCGCTAGCTCCTCGGCCGCGCGGTTTGCGGAGATTTGGAGATTGGCGACCAGCTGCCCGTTATTCTCTAGGTCACGAATCACCACAGAAAGGTCGGCTTCCTCAAATCCGGATCCAAGATTGTCGGCGACTGAACGACCGTCGGCCACTTCATGTTCAAGGTCGCTCAAAGTCTTGCCGCCAAGGAGACCAAGCAATTCGCTCCATTCGCTCTCGCGACGGTTGAGTTCAGTCGTTCGTTCGTCTTTCAGTTGCGCCAACTGACTTGCCAGGATTTGGGAATTCTCAGAGGGAAGCCCACACTCATTCGTTACCGCTCTCAACAATTGTTCTGCTTGGTCGCGTTTCGTGCTTGCTTCGGCAGCCGCCGCCTCCAATGACAGCCGGTCATTTAGCCTCCGTTGAAGACCTTCGCGACGATTAGCTTCCGCAGCCTGCTTCGCGCGTGCCTTGCACGCCTCCTGGTACTCACTCAACGCTGTACCTGGATCCGAGGCGCCATTAATGCCATGTAACTCTATGAGTTCAAGCAAACTCGTCGCAGATGACTTTAGCTTTTCAGATAGTTCTGAATTCACGCGAGTCCAATCCAATAGAGCAGACTGTCCCTTTTCCGCTTCCCTGAGAGCGGTGATTATCTCGCGCAGCTTAGGTAAGTCGCTCGGCAGTCGGTGCTCCCGAAGCCATGCCACGATCCGATCGTGATTGCTGTTCCAGGTCGCTAACTCCCTCTGTGCGACTTGAAGCTTGCTCTCCACATCACTGAGTTCTTTGCCAAGCCCATAAAATGTGAGTGTTGGAATTCCCGCCAAAGCCATTCCGCCAACCAGAATCGCAGTTCCCAGAACAAGATAACCAAGAATTAGCACAAGTGCGCCAATGACAACTGCGACTCCGCCGAAGCCCAGCATCGCAGACTTTAGGCGTTTCCTTTTTCGTAGAGATTCATAATCGCTACGAAGCTCGGAATCATCTTTGGGCGGTGGATCGGAGAGTTGATCCGCCATTTCGTTTAGTTCTTGCTGTTTTGCGCCGCGAGTCTCGGGAAACTCTGGTAGTACAGGTTGGCTGTTATTGTGCAGTTGAAGTTCTAGCTTAGCTTGTGCATGTGCCCTCGCGCTCTCCTCAACCTCCACCGCGACGGACAGATCACCAAGAGGTCTCTCTGGGAGGTCATTCAATTCCTGCCGAATCTCGGCCGCTGACTGATCACGCAATTCGATGAGGTTAGGCCTGTTATTCCATTGCTGTAGAGTTTCCGAAATTCGTAGGAGTTGACTATCGTCAGAGGTTAGCGTCGGACGACCGACTGGGAAACTCTCTTCAAGCGCCTTCGCACGTTGGAAACGCTTCTCAAGTTCTGCCGCGTGCCTAACAGCTTTGGCTGCTTCCGAAAGCCGCAATTGTTTCTCTGAATCGCTTTT
>DASQYL010000418.1:0-6510 GCA_035639235.1 Pyrinomonadaceae bacterium
AAACCCGCCGAGCCAATGATAGCCGGCGAGACCGATGCTCAACGCGAGCGCGATCATCGCCAACGCGATCAGTAACGATCCAGCGATGCGCTTGGCGAAAACCGAAAGTGGCGCAAGCTTTTCGTGGCGCCGCTCAAAGCGAAACGGGCGGTGATGCGATTTGTGAGATTGCGTAGCCATATCTGAAATTTCGGCTTCCTGTCTACACCAGATGCGTCAAGGATATCGCACCGGCAAAACCCGCGGCATGATTTCAAAGGTTGCCGGCAGGCGGCCGACAACTTCACCGTCGAGTTCCACGCGAATCTCTTCTTCTTTTTTCGCCGGCCGCGCAGTGACTTGTTTCGCGAGCGCATGCGACACTTCATTCATCCGCAGGTGCGCGCCAAAATATAACCGCGGAGCATTGGTGAGAATGCGAAATGAACTCGCGTCGCCGATGGTCACGATATCGAACATTCCGTCATCGCATTTTGCATCGGGCGCAATTTTCATCCCGCCGCCATAATAACGCGCATTGGCCACGCAGAACTCGGCGATCCGCAGACGCCGCTCAGGTTGGTCATCAAGTTGTATTTTGACCTCGGTCGGATTTGCCGAGAGTGTCGTCTGAACGGTCGCCGCCGCATAGGCAAGCTTACTGGTCAGTTTACGTGGCGTGAATGCAGGAATCCATTTCCTCGCCTCTCCCGTCGAGGTGCGATCGAGCACGCTGGTGCTCATGCCGAAACTGGCCACGTTAATAAAGAAACGGATTTCGCGCTCGCCGCGATCGTTGACGAACGCGACGCGGCCCGCATCGATCTTTCGCGTGCGCCCGTCGCGTAATGCGCGCGCCGCTGCGGCAATATTTGTCGGCAATCCAATCGTGCGGCGAAAGTCGCTGCCGGTGCCTCCAGGGAGAATCGCCAACTCCGTTTCTGTTTTTGATTCAATGATGCCATTGGCCACTTCGGAGATTGTGCCGTCACCGCCACAAGCGATGATTATTTTGGTTCCCTGCTTCGCGGCCTCGGCGGCAAGTGCGCGCGCGTGACCAATTGACTCCGTGAACGACACGGTGAAGGCGCCAAAATGCGTCCGGAGGTCACTGGCGATTTTCGGCCAGTTCTCGCGCGTGGCGCCATCGGCGGAAGCGGGGTTGACGATGACAAGTGGCAGACTCAACGAAGGAGATTTAACCACAAGATGGATTTAACCACAGAGGACGCACAGGAAAAACTACGGACGACTATTAAGCCACGAAGAGGCACAAGAAGACTAAAAAGGATCCGGCTTCATTTCTGGCTGCAGTTGCGTTATCCCTCTTGTGCTCTTTCGTGGCTCTTTTTTCTTTACTCTGTGTCCTTTGTGGTTATTCTTTTTCCGTAGAGCGCGCGATCGGCTTCACCAAGTTCCGCAATCTTATTCATCAGAAATTCCCCGATCTCTTTGTACGTCCGCATGTGATCTTTCTTGGCGATGAATTCTGATAAGTCGAGTTGCTTGCCAAAATGGATGCGAATTTTATCGCCGCCCAACCAGTTTCCCAGGACTTGCTTTGGCAGATTATTTCCGAGGCCGGCGATGAAGACCGGCAGGACTTGCGGATTAGCTTCCTTGATCAATCGGCCGACGCCCGGCTGCGGACGCAGAAATGAATAAGGATCGGCGTCGTGGTTGCGCGTGCCTTCGGGGTGAAATCCGATGACATTGCCGGCGCCCTCGCTGCAAAGCTGGACCAGACGCCGGAGCGAGTACTTGTCGAACGCGCGCTTCTCGGGCATGGGATCTCTGCCCGTGACAAAGAACGGCGGATACATGGACCACCAGCCCATGATCAGGTTCACGAACATGCCGATCGGATTCTGATAATAGAACCGCCCGCGAACGGGAAAAAAAAGCTGCTTGCGCCATTTCGTCTTTCGAAAAAGTGTGGTCGCCACCACATACATATCGAAGAACGATCGATGATTAGCGACCAGCAGAATCGGCTTTGAGTGATCGAGCGCCTCAACGTGCTCGAGTCCATAAACGCGCATTAAGTTGTAAGTTGAAATCTGAATCCAACCGGCGCCAAAAACGTTCTGGCACCAAGTCCAGAAGCGCTTCCAGCGGCCAAGATTCATCCGATGGGTAAAGCGAAAGGCGAAGCGCTCGAGGGATGAGAGGACCGCGATTTCTTCGATTGAAGGTAACGCTGCGTCGCCGCTATTGATTTCGTTAACAGTCATCGAATTCGCGTCACCGGGTAATAGACAATCCAGACGTCTTCTTCGCGCAGCAGCTCCATCAGGAGCTTACGCCGTTCTTCGACGTAGGTTACCAACTTCGTAATTTGAAGAGGATTGGCGATGTCGAGATCTAAGTCACAGAATAGTATCTGTATTTGATCGCGAATGATCGTTCCAACTGATGCAGAGGCGTATAACCCGGCAAAGGGAGTCGTGAGCGTCGATCCGCCGCGCGCCAACGCCAACTCTTCCGAAAGCCACTCCGTTACTGCTCGATAATCTGTTGTGTCGGTGCGTACCGGAAGGAAGGTTTCAAGACGGGTCCGTTTCTCTGAGGCCACGAATCAACTCCCGTATCTTTGCTGCGCGTTCGGGGAACGCCTCCATAATCCGAATAGTTTCCTCCGGCGTATTCTCCATGGTGATTGGATGCCGCGGATATTTTACCGGAACGGTAGGAACGTTCTCGTCTTTAGGAACTTGGTTCACTACTTCCTTGCTCATGGTTGGAATAATAACGCCTTTCCAGAAGATTCGAAAAATTATTCGATCGAAAAATACCGCGCTTCCGGGTGATGAATGATGATAGCAGAAGTCGATTGTTCAGGATCGAGCTGGAATTCTTCAGTCAATTCCACATCGATGCGCGACGGATCGAGTAGCTCAAACAGCTTCACCTGATCTTCGAGATTCGGACAGGCGGGATAACCGAAGCTGAAGCGCGAACCCTGATAGCCCTGCCGGAATAATTCATTCAGATTGTGCGCGTCGTTCGAGGCGATGCCGAGTTCCTCGCGAATCTTCTTGTGCCAGAGTTCTGCCAGCGCTTCAGCACTCTCGACGCTCAGTCCGTGAAAATAAAGGTAATCGGAATAGTTGTCAGTCTTAAATAGCTGCTGCGAATATTCACTTGCGCGACGACCCATTGTCACGAGATGAAACGCGACGACGTCCATGTGGCCTGATTCGACTGACGCGAAATAATCCGCAAGACACAGACGCTTGGCCGTGGGTTGCCGCGGGAACGTAAATCGCAGCAGTTCATCTCGCGTTGAGTCGTCGTAGATGATCAAGTCGTTACCGGCCGACTGGCAATGAAAATATCCGTAGACGGCGCGCGGAATCAGCAGGCTTTCGCGTTCACTCCGCACCTTCAACTCTTCGAAAACCGGACGCACGTTTTCGGCGACGAATGCCTGATACTCTTCATTAGGTTTTCTTCCCTGCTTAAATTGCCATTGGCCCCTGAAGAGCGCGGTCTCATTGATGTAAGCGAAGACATCAGTCAACGGAATGTCATCAACGACGCGCGAGCCAAGAAACGGCGGCGTCGGAACGGGAACGTTCGCGCTCACCCCGGATCGATTTGTGTGTGTCGTGTCGCCGATGATCTTCTGTGCGCCGCGAGGCCGCGTTGGTTTTCTCAAACCAAGTTTTGCATCCTCGCCGACGAGATCTTCTTCCGTTTCTGACCCGGTCACTGCCGCTCCGGGCACGGACCCGCCGCCGATCGCAACTGATGTAGACGAAGCTGATGCGGTCAGTTGAGCATTACCGTTACCGGACATCAATTTGTCCATTGTGTGCAGGCCGGCGAAGGCATCGCGGGCGTAGAACAGCGAACCTTTGTAAAGTGACTTGAGATCTTCCTCGACGTAACGCCGCGTCAGCGCCGCACCGCCGAGCACGACCGGCACTTTGATATCGCGCTCGTTCATGACCTCGAGATTCTCTTTCATGATGAGCGTCGATTTCACCAGCAGCCCGCTCATCCCGATCGCGTCGGCTTGGTGCTCTTCGTACGAACCGAGAATCGCGTCGATCGTCTGCTTTATGCCAAGATTGATCACCTTGTAGCCGTTGTTCGTTAGAATGATATCGACGAGGTTCTTGCCGATGTCGTGCACGTCGCCCTTGACGGTCGCCAGCACCATCGTCCCCTTTGCGGTGGCGCCGCCTTTCTTTTCCATGAAGGGTTCGAGAAAACGCACCGCCGCCTTCATGGCTTCGGCTGATTGCAAGACGAACGGCAGTTGCATTTGACCGCTGCCAAATAGTTCACCGACCACCTTCATGCCTTCGAGCAGAATGTTGTTGATGATGTCGAGCGCGGAATATTTTTCAAGTGCCAGCTTGAGATTATCTTCCAGTCCGATCTTTTCGCCGTCGATGATGTGAAACTTAAGTTTCTCTTCGACGGTTTCGCCACGCGATTCTCTCTTCTTGCTCTTGGTCGTGACCCCCTCGAATAGCTTGGTGAATTCACCGAGCGGATCGTAGGTGCAAACGTCGCCGTCAAATTCACGCCGGTCGTAAATCAGATCAAGGGCGACTTTGAGTTGTCGCTCTTCGATCCGATTGAGCGGCTCGATCTTGCTGGCGTTGACAATCGCGGAATCGAGGCCCGCGGCAACAGCTTCGTGCAGGAAAACCGAATTGAGAACGATGCGCGACGCCGGGTTCAAGCCGAAGGAGACATTTGAGACGCCGAGAATGGTGAACGCTGCCGGCAACTCAGTCTTGATTCTTCTGATAGCTTCAATTGTTTCCAGCGCGTTGCGACGATCTTCTTCAATGCCGGTTGAGATGGGCAACGCGAGCGCGTCGAAGAAAATATCGTCGGGCGAGATGCCGAGTTTCTGGGTTGCTTGTTCGTATGCGCGCTTCGCAATGTTGAATTTTCCTTCTGCGCTACGAGCCATACCCTGCTCGTCGATCGTGCCAATCACTACGCCGGCGCCGTACTTCTTCGCCAGATCGATCACCTTTGCAAAACGTGGTTCGCCATCCTCGTAGTTCGTTGAATTGAGAATTGATTTGCCGCCGGCGTGCTGCAGGCCGGCTTCCATCTTTTGCCATTCGGTTGAATCGAACATCAGAGGAATCTTGACGTTCGTCACCAAACGCGACGCCAACTCGTGCATATCTTTTTCGCCGTCGCGGCCGACAAAGTCGACGTTCACGTCGAGTACGTGCGCGCCCTCGCGCTCCTGCTCGCGCGCCAGCGACACGAGCCCGTCCCAATCTTCTGCATTCAGCAGGTCGCGCATCTTCTTCGAACCGCTGGCGTTAACGCGCTCGCCGATAATTAAAAACGAAGTGTCCTGGCGATAAGGTTGTTGGATAAAGATCGATGAAGACGCAGGAGTCCGCGGCGTCTCGCGGTTGACCGGTGTCACATTACTGACCGCATCGACAACGGCTTTCAAATGCGCGGGCGTCGTGCCGCAACAACCACCGACGATGTTCACACCCAGGTCGCGCGCGAAGTGCGATAGCTCTTTCGAGAGTGATTCGGGTGTTTCCTTGAAGACCGCATGACCTCCAACGTTTTCTGGAATGCCGGCGTTGGGAATAACTGACACCGCGAACTTCGAATTCTGACAGAGATAGCGAACGTTCTCGGTCATCAGCTGCGGACCGGTCGCGCAGTTCATCCCGAAGACATCGATCGGAAATGGCTCGATTGCAGTCAGCGCTGCGGCGATCTCAGTTCCCATAAGCATCGTGCCGAACGCTTCGATGGTAACTTGCGCGATCACCGGCACGCGCCGCTTGGAAGATTCAAACTCTTCGAAGATAGCGGCGAGGGCAGATTTGGTTTGCAGAATATCCTGACACGTTTCAACAATCAGAAGATCCGCGCCACCGTCGAGCAAACCTTTTGCCTGCTCGCGATACGACGCCTTCATGTCGAGATAAGAAATGTGACCGAGCGTTGGCAGCTTGGTTGTCGGACCCATTGAGCCAGCGACCCAGCGTGGCTTTTCTTTGGTTGAGTAATCAGACGCGATGCGCTTCGCCAGTTGCGCGGCTTTGAAGTTCAGGTCATAAGCGAGATGCGCAATCTGGTATTCGGCGAGCACGATTGACGCGCCGCCGAATGAATCAGTCTCGACCACATCGCAACCAACTTCGAAAAATCCCGCGTGAACCTTTTCGACGGCTTCCGGTTTGCTTATCAAAAGATGCTCGGGACAGCCCTCGAACTGCGGACCGCCATAATCGTCAACGGTCAGGTCCTGCGCGTGCAGATTAGTGCCCATGGCGCCGTCGAAGACGACGATACGATCGCGAAGAGTTTCGAGGAAGGTAGTCACGTTGTTATGATGCCTACTTTTCATTCACGCCTCGCTTTAGCGAGGCGAAGACGCCCAATGAGACTTGACCCGTAACGGTTTCAACCGTTTCCTGTAAGCCGTTGAAACGGCTTTCGGGGACTTCAGTGCGACTGCGTCACCTCGCTGAAGCGAGGTGTGAATAAGAAATCAATCGCAGATCTGAAATCTAAAATCGC
>DASQYL010000419.1:0-8630 GCA_035639235.1 Pyrinomonadaceae bacterium
CCGCGGCCGGGGTCAGGTTATCAACCACGTTTCGAAGCTGTACGGTCAGGATTCCGTCTGCCAAATCGTAACGTTCGGAACACTCGCATCAAAGGCTGCGATCAAAGACGTCGGCCGAGCGCTCGATATGCCGTATGCCGAAGTCGATCGCATCTCGAAGATGATTCCGCCGCCGGTGCGCGGCCGCAACGTGAGCATCGAACAGGCGCTTGAACAAGTACCTGAGCTGCGCAATTCGATGGAACAGAACCCGCAAGTCGGAGAGTTAATCGATCTGGCGCGTCGTCTGGAGGGGTGCGCCCGCCACGTCTCCGTTCATGCCGCCGGGGTCGTCATCACGCCTGAGCCGCTGCAAGACCTTATTCCCATCGCCGTATCGGCTAAGGACGAAGTCACCACCCAATATGAAATGACCGACCTCGAAAAGGTGGGCGTCCTGAAGATGGACTTCCTAGCGCTTAACACGCTTACGATTATAAGCGACTGCTTAACAACCATAAAGCGGACGCTTAACATCGACATAGACTGGGCTAAGATTGCGCTTAATGACGAGGCGACTATGCGATTATTTAGCGACGGTCGGACCGATGCGATTTTCCAGTTTGAATCATCGGGGATGCAGGAGATCTGTCGAAAGCTTAGGCCTCAGGGAATCGAAGACTTGTCCGCGCTTAACGCGCTCTATCGTCCGGGCCCGATTGATGGCGGCATGGTTGACGATTTTATTTTGCGACACCACGGCAAGAAGAGTGTTCGCTACATCGTGCCCGAGATGAAAGAGATTCTCGACAGCACCAACGGCGTGATCGTCTATCAGGAACAAGCGATGCAGTTGGCCCAGAAGCTTGCCGGATTTTCCATGGCTGAGGCCGACAGCCTGCGCAAGGCGATGGGCAAAAAGAACCGCGAAGAGATGGCCCGCCAGGAGCAGAAGTTCATTCAAGGGGCAGTGGCGCACGGAATCAAGCAGGACAAAGCGCAACAGATCTTCTCTCTGATGGCGCAATTTGCGGACTACGGATTTCCGAAAGCACACAGCGTCGCCTATGCATATCTGGCGTTTCAGACCGGCTACTTAAAAGCTCATTACCCCGAGCACTTCTATGCCGCGGTCTTATCCAATGAAGTCGACGACACCGGTAAAGTATTTCGATACACGAAAGAAATGCGGGGGCAGGGGATTGCGCTGCTGCCTCCGGATGTCAACGAAAGCCAGGTTGGATTCACGCCGCTCACCGCAGCGATCCGCTATGGCTTCGCGGCGATTAAGGGCATCGGACTCAGCAGCGTGAACGCCATTACCAAAGCACGTGAACAAGGTCCATTCAAATCGTTATTTGATTTTTGCGAACGACTGGAAGAAGGAGTGAATAAGCGCGTGCTCGAGGGTTTGGTCTGCGGCGGCGCTTTCGATTCGCTTAAACCGGCCGACGCTGCTACGAATCATTGGCGCGCGCGTTTGTATGGAACAATCGATTCCGCGTTGGCGCGAGCGGCGCGGTCTCGCCGGACCAGGGCGATCGGCCAGGACGATCTCTTCGGCGGCTTTGCCTCAACTAGTTCGGAAATCGAGAATTTGCCCGACGCCGTTCCCTGGACCGCGATGGAGATGCTGGCTGCCGAAAAGAAAGCGCTCGGGTTTTATATTACCGGCCATCCGTTGGACGATCATCAGGAAACAATCGAACGGTTGGGCGCGATCAATTCTGCGGAGGTCACTCAGCGAGAAACCGGCACCCGTGCAACCGTGGCCGGCTTGATTCGAGGTCTGCAACTCAAAACCACGAAGAAAGGCGACCGCTTTGCGATTTTCAACCTCGAAGATCAAGCTGGTTCGGTCAAGTGCGTTTTGTGGCCTGAGCCGTACCGCAAGAACAGTTCGCTGTTGGCTGAAGAGGCGGTGGTTCTGGCGAACGGACGCGTGGAAGTTAGTGAAGACAGTCCAGCCACGATCATAGTTGACCAGCTTGGTGAATTGACGCAGGCTGTGCAGCAGAAGGCGCGCGAGATGGTTATTCGATTCAGCCACGAGCCGCCTGATGCCAAGACTTGGGAACAGATGAAACAAATTCTCGAAGCATCGCCCGGCGAATGCGAAGTGTTCGTCGAAGTCCCGGTGGCCAATGCCACGGTGCGCGTTCGGGCGCACCCGTCGTTAAGAATCCAGGGAAGCACCGCGATTGAGAATGATTTGCGCAAACTGGGCTGCGAAATAACGTGGGAAGCGTTTTCCTCGACTTCACGCGCAGCCGCGGCTGCTTAGAATCAGAAAATGGCTGAACCACAAACCAGCACGCAAAATCTAACTGCGTTTGAGCGCGTGCAACTCGCGCGTCATCCCGACCGGCCGTACACACTCGATTTTATTGAGCGGCTCTTCGAGAACTTCACCGAGATTCACGGCGATCGCCGCTTCGCAGACGATCCGGCAATCGTTTGCGGCTTCGCCGATTATCACGGCATGCCCACGCTGGTGGTGGGCCATCAGAAAGGCCGCGACACGAAACAGCGTCAGTATCGAAATTTCGGGATGCCGAAACCCGAAGGCTATCGCAAAGCGATTCGCGCGATGAAACTCGCGGACAAATTCGATCGCCCGATCTTTTGTTTCATCGACACGCCCGGCGCCTATCCCGGTATTGACGCAGAAGAGCGCGGCCAGGCCGAGGCGATTGCTTATAACCTGCGCGAGATGGCCAAGGTTTCAGTGCCGGTTTTGGTCACGGTGATTGGCGAAGGCGGCTCGGGGGGCGCGCTGGCTATCGGCGTCGGTGATCAGGTCTTGATGTTGGAGAACTCGATTTATTCCGTTATCTCACCCGAAGGTTGCGCGGCGATTCTCTGGAAGGATTCGAGCCAGGCCGCGCGCGCGGCCGAAGGACTTAAGCTGACGGCTCGTGATTTACATTCCGGCGGAATCGTCGATCGAGTTGTCGAGGAACCGAAGGGGGGCGCACAAAACTCGCATGACGAAGCCGCGCGTCTGCTCGATGCGGTGCTTTCGTCCAGCCTCGCCGAGTCTTCAACTCGAACCGTTGAAGAACGTCTGACACGTCGCTATCAAAAACTTCGGAAGCTGGGAAAATGGGCCACGAGCGACGGCGGAACGAGCTAAGTGACTCCAAGTCGGCGAAGCCGACGAATGAAAATAGCCCAGCGATTCATCGCTGGGAAACCGGGTCGAAAAAAGTATTGAGGCCGCGGAGCGCGCGTCAGAGGATTCATCGGGACTCGAGTAACCTCTGTCGCCCGCTTCAAGGGCTCTTATCGAATTCTCGTCAGGCATCCCAGCGATAAATCGCCGGGCTATTTTCATCAGTCCGCTTCGCGGACGAGCGCGCAAAGCACTTTGAGTCAACCCCGATCGAAGGAATGCTTAACCCCTTCCGTAAACTAAAACGGCACATCGTCATCATTAGCAAGATCGCTGGGCGGCTCAGGCGCGGAGTTCATGTTAGCGGCCGCGCCTCTCGCAGCGGGCGCGCCGGCGTCCTCGCCTCGTACCCCGCCGCCAATAAACTGCATATCAGTCGCGTTCACTTCGAGTGAGTGCCGCTTGTTACCGTCGCGGTCCGTATACTCTTCCACGCGCAGACGGCCTTCAATGTAAACCGGACGTCCGCGTTGCAGGTATTGCGAAGCCGTCTCAGCTTGCCGTCCCCAAAGCGTGACGCGAAACCAGGTGGTAATGTCATTGTTCTCGCCGGTGTTTCGATCTTTGCGCCGTTCATTCGTCGCGAGGCTGAAACTGCACACCGGGGTCCCTTGCGGCGTGTAACGCAGTTCAGGATCACGTCCAAGATTGCCGACTAAAATAATCTTGTTGAAAGACATAATGCGTCTCCGTTGTCTTTCCCTTTGAAGGGAGATTTAGAGAAGTGATTCGAGCGGGGCGATAGTAGCCGCGTCGAACGAGGAGCGTCAAGTACTCGATCTGCCCGCTCAGAATTCAAAGGAGTTAGCAGTATTGGCACAGAGGGCGAGGCGCGACAGAGTGGTAGCCGCTGACGACCAAAGCGAGCCAGCGGGACCTGAACAATTATTGTTTGGAGTCTTCGAAGCTGGCGATGCTTCTGTCGCTAGCTTACGCGGGCTCGCACATTCTTCTGAATTGTTCCCTCAGATTCACTGCGCTCGCCAGATGCTTTATTCATTCGCGCTTCGCGCTGTATAAAATACCGCGAGCAGATGCAACTCATTAGAAACACCTTTGGAAAACTGTTAGACTCGCCTTCGTTCGCACGAAATTCTATGAGCGCCACGGTTTATCTCGAAACTCACGGCTGTCAGATGAACGTCGCGGACAGCGAGCGGGCTGATGTGCGTCTGCGCGCCGCCGGATTCGATCTTACGAATTCGCCGGAAACAGCGGACGTCGTCATATTCAACACATGCTCGGTGCGCGAGCGCGCGGCGCATAAGGTGTTCACGCGCATTGGCGAAGTGCGGCGCCAAAGAATCGGCCATGAGCCTGTCGTGGGCGTGATGGGTTGTGTCGCGCAGTTGGAAGGGCCGTCGATTTTTGATGCGAGTCCGCTGGTAAATATTGTGGCCGGTACCCGGGCGACGGATCGTCTGCCGAATTTGATTTCGCGTGCGCTCGATGGCGACCGGCGCGTGATTGATCTGGACGAGCGGGCGGACGGCGAAGTTTGGGACGTGCCGGCGGCTGAGCGAAACTCGAAGTATGTGGCGTTCGTTCCGATCGTCGAAGGGTGCAATAAGTTCTGCACCTACTGCATCGTGCCGTATTCGCGTGGTCGCGAGCAGAGCCGCACCGCATCAGATATCATTTCTGAAGTTCACGAGCTACGTCGTCACGGCTACAAAGAGATTCATCTCATCGGACAGAATGTAAACAGCTATCGGCCCAAAACTGATTCCGGAATGGAATCGTTCAAAGGTGCGACGGCATTTTGCCGTCTTTTGCGCGCGGTTGCGGCGACGGGAATGGAGCGAATTAAATTCACCACGTCCTTCCCGCGGGACTTTCACCCGGACATCGTGAAAGCGATCGATGAGAGCGAGAACCTCTGCAATTGGATTCATCTGCCGGTGCAATCGGGAAGCGATCGCGTGCTGCGAGCAATGCGTCGCGGTCACACGGCGAACGATTACCGGAAACGAATCGAAGCCATTCGAAGTGCGCGGCGCGCGATGTCGATTACCAGTGATATCATCGTCGGGTTTCCCGGTGAGACGCGAGCAGACTTTGAAGAGACGGTTAATTTGGTTGAGCAGGTTGGCTATGACGGACTCTATATCTTCAAATATTCAGAGCGGCAGGGCACGCCGGCGGCGAACTTTCCCGACGATGTTAGTAGGGAAGAAAAGTCGGCGCGCTTCATAACGCTGGAAAATGTTCAGCGGCAGCTGCAGAAAACGATTTACGAAAGCTATGTGGGAAGGGAACTGAATGTCCTGGTGGAAGGGCCCAGTTCAAAGACCACCAGCGATATGAGTGGCCATTCAACGTGTCATAAGCTTTTAAACTTTCCGGGCGACGATTCAATGCTTGGAAAAATTGTGAGTGTCCGCGTCACCGCAGCGAAACAGAATAGTCTTTACGGAGAGGCCACCTGATTTAATTTCTTCTCCGTGGTCTCTGTGGAAACTGAGTGCCTCTGTGGTGAAATTTGCGCGAGATATCCACTACAGAAGCATCGAGTTCCCAGAGGCACACAGAGAAAAATTGAATTTGCGACATTACGGGAGAAGTAATCAGCGCCCCTTAATCTTTCACATCGTGTACAATAGGGATTCGAACATGGAGATCGAGGTTAAGATTCGCGCGTTGATGATGGATCCTAACAGCGGTACGCCCATCATCATCCTCAAAGACGTTAACAGCGAGACAATGCTGCCGATTTGGGTCGGCGCCTACGAGGCGAATGCGATCGCTTTAGAGATCGAAAAGATTGCGCCGCCGCGGCCGATGACTCACGACCTGCTGCGCAATTTGATTGTCGAGCTGGGATTGACGGTCGATCGCGTTGTGGTTACGTCGCTGCGCGACAATACCTTCTATGCGGTGATCGAGATGACGGGTGAAGATGGCGAAGCGATGCGACTGGATTCGCGTCCGTCCGACGCCATCGCGTTGGCTCTGCGCGCCGATTGTCCGATCTTCGTCGATGCGGAAGTGATTCAGGCTTCGAAGAATTCCGTCGCCACTGATGAAGAAACCGAATCGGAAGGTGGGGGCGAAGAGGAATGGCCCGACGTGATTGGGGATGCCAGTGATTTGCCGATGTAGCGTAAGCTGTTCGCTTGCGCCTGAATCTAAGAGGGATCGTTAAGTGGCTCACCGCAAACTGACAGTTTGCGTTACATGCGTTGATAATCGCGATTACTAATCAAAAAGGCGGCGTCGGCAAAACGACCACCGCCATCAATCTCGCAGCCGCGTTCGCCCGTCGCGGATCAAAGACGCTTCTCCTCGATCTCGACCCGCAAGCCAACAGCTCCATCTCGTTTCTCGATCCGATGGGCATCCAGGCTTCAGCTTATGAGTTGATGATGGACGGGCAGGGAACTGATGAATTGCCGGTTTACAAGTCGTCGATCGAAAACCTCGACATCATTCCCGCGCGCATCAGCCTCGCAAAACTTGAATCGAAGCTGGTCGGCGACTTCGATGCTCCGTTCCGTCTGAAAGATCGAATGGAGCCGCTGCGGAAGCGGTACAAGACGATCATCATCGATACCCCACCGACGCTCGGATTGATTACGGTCAACGCCCTGGTAGCCTCGACGCACGTGCTGATTCCGATTCAGTCATCATACTTTGCGCTGGAAGGCACAGACGATTTGCTCGAGACGATCGAAAAGGTGAAGGGAAGACCGAATCCCAAACTCGAGCTGTTGGGAGTTCTCGTGACGCTTCATGATAAGCGCACGACGTTGGGCAAAGAAGTTTACGAACAGATTCGTCGCGTCTTTGGTCCAAAGTTGTTCGAAACTGTGATCACTAAGAGTGTGCGCCTGGAGGAATCGCCGGCATACAAAGAATCGATCTTCACTTTCGCACCGCAGTCATCCGGCGCCGTTGAATACGAAAAACTTTGCAACGAGGTATTGAGCCGTGTCTAGAAGAGGCTTGCCCGCAGGCTTAAGCATGCGTCACGACGCGCACTACGTCGAAGAGTTGACGCAAACGAAAACTACCCACGTCGGACGCATGTTGCCGATCGACAGTCTCGACGCGAACCCGGATCAACCGCGGCGAGAAATCGGTGATCTGACGGAACTCACCGATTCGATTAAAGAGAAAGGCGTGCTCGAGCCTCTGCTCGTGAAACCAACGCTCAAAGGACGCTGGACGATTATCGCCGGCGAGCGACGCTGGCGCGCGGCGAACGCGGCCGGCCTGAGTGAAGTGCCTTGCATCGAAATGGATGTCGACGAGAGCGAGGTTGCCGAAATTGCTCTCATCGAAAACATGCAGCGCAAGGACCTCACCCCATGGGAAGAGGCCGATGGTCTGCGCGCGCTGAGCGAACGGTTCGGCTACACACATGAGGAGGTCGCGCGCAAAGTCGGCAAGAGCCGAAGCACGGTCACCGAAGCTTTATCGATCGCTGCGATCCCTGAAAAGATTCGCGAAATCTGCCGTGAATCAGAAATAAATTCAAAGTCATTATTGCTTCAGATTGTTCGTCAGCCGGACGACGAATCGATGCGAGTGATGGCCGAACAGATCGCGACGGAAGGACTCACGCGCGATGGCGCGCGCAAGGCCCGCAAAGCCTACATCGATCCTACTGGAGCGAGCGAGCCTTACGTCTATCGATATGAAGCGCCGGGCAGGGAATTCAAGGTTGAAGTGAAATTCAAGAAGGCAAACATTTCGACCGAGGAATTATTCGACGCGCTTAACGCCGCCGCGCAAAACATCGACGAAGCGATTTGATAAATCCTCGATCTTTTCGTCTAGAGGCGAGCGTTTGCCCGCCCTCTTATTCACTCAGCGATCTGAAAACTGAATAAAAGGCGGGCAACACCCGCCTCTAAACGACCGGATTCTCGATTCTCAACCTTTCTTCCTCTTTTCTGCTGCAGCTTTCTTCGCCAGAGACTTACTCCAGCGCTCCAGCGTCGGTTGAATCGGCTTGAAGAGCTTGGCGCGTATCTTATGCTGCTTCTCGTTCCACTCCTTCAACTGTTTCTCGACATATGCCCGCACCGAAGCCTCAATGGCGCCGCGCTTAACTGAATGCCTGAGCGTCAGATAGTAGTGCTGGCCGATTAGGGAGAACACAACTGCGACCAGGTTTCCCTTGAATGAAAGACGCGGAATGATGCGTTTGTGAAATGGCTTGTTCGCTTGTACGAGAGGCGTAAGCGCAATTTCAAACCAAGCACCCTGGTTGCCCTGTCGGGGGTGATAAAGGCCCGGCAGGTCTGAACCCTTGGCGGCCACACGCGCCCGCGGCTCGGTGATCACATCGACGATGCGGACGCGCTCGATGCCTCGCAGATGCTCCCTCGGCACGCTATCAAGCGCGCTCTCAATGTTCGCCACGGTGTTTCGAGGCAACTTTTCCTCATACTGATTCTCGATTTTGACAGGCATCAAATATTCCCGCTGTGTTGTCGTGTTCGGGCAACTGTAGGAGACTGCAGTCCGT
>DASQYL010000420.1:0-2272 GCA_035639235.1 Pyrinomonadaceae bacterium
TCTCATCTGTTTTCTCCTTACCCACCCGCTACCGGAGGTGGTACTGACTTAGGTTTGTCGCTGCAAAATCTCTGTTCTAGAATGCTGGCTCGAACGGACGGGATAATCGGCGACGCGCCAAATAAAAGTCTTCAACCCGACGCTCAAATGATTCTCAACCAGTTCTCAACTGCTAAAATGAGCAAGGAAAATCGGCACTTTTACGAGTTCGGGCCATTTCGCATCGACACGCGCAATCGTCAACTGCTGCGCGAAAACGAAGTCGTGCCGCTGAAAGCGAAGGCCGTTGACACGTTGCTGCTGCTGATCGAAAGCCGCGGTGACGTGCTCGAGAAAGACGAGTTGATGCAACGCCTTTGGCCCGATAGCTTCGTCGAAGAATCGAACCTCACGCAGAACATCTACACCCTGCGCAAAGCCCTGGGCGGCGATTACATTCAAACTATTCCGCGAAGAGGCTATCGATTCGTCGCCGATGTGAAAGAGGATGCGTACACATCCGATGTAATCGTGATTCAGGAGCGAACGCGAACCAGCGTTAGTTATGAAGAAGAGTTTGAGCCGGAACAGCTTCCGTCGAACGGCGTTGCAAACGGAGGAGCGATCGCAGCGCTTGCACGACTCAGCCTGCCGGCGCGAAAACCTCGTCGCCGCATCGTCTGGATAGTTACTGCTTTGGCCGCTGGGCTCGTGCTGATTGTCGCAGCGTGGTTTGTGCTGCGGCCGCGCGCGGCACCATTTGCCGCCATCAAGCTTTCAAAGTTCACCACCACCGGCAAGGCTACCAAGGTAGCTATTTCTCCGGACGGCAAATACGTTGCATATGTCTCACGCGACGGCGGGCAGACCAGCGTTTGGCTGCGGCAGATGGTCACCGGAAAGGAATTGCAAATCGTTCCGCCGCTACGTACTGATTATTACGGCCTCACCTTCGCTCGAGACGGCAATTACATTTATTACGTGAGCCAGGAACAAAACCATCTCGGCATTCTTTACCAGGTGCCCACTCTTGGCGGCTCGCCGGACAAACTGATCGAGGACGTCGACTCGCCGGTCACATTGTCGCCTGACGGTCATCAACTCGCCTTCATTCGCTTCAGTCCCGGCAAAGCTTCGATCGTAATTGCGAACAGCGACGGAACAGCCGAGCGTAATCTCGTCACCACGAACAAAACCGACGCGTTGCGGATCGGTCCGAACGGTATTCTGCCGCCGTCGTGGTCACCGGATGGTCAAATCATCGCCTGCCCGGTCAGCATCAACTCTACGCAATGGGACCAAACCGTCTGCGGCTTTCGGGTGACCGATGGTTCGAGCGTGCAGATGACGACGAACCACTGGCCGGCGCTCGGAAAAATTGAATGGACACCGGACGGCAAAGCGATTCTCGCTACCGTGATCGAGACCGAGGCCGCTTCCGACCAGCAAGTTTGGTACGTGCCCTATCCGAAAGGCGCGGCGCGCCGCATCACAAATGATCTGACTGATTATCGCGACCTCGGGATTACGGCCGATGCCAGGACTCTCGTTACGATCCAATCAGAAAAGAAAGCCAACCTCTGGATTGCGGCCGCAAGCGATCTCGATCATCCCAGACAATTAACCACGACGAGCTATGACGGATTGGATGGCATCTCGTGGACACCAGAAGGGAAGATCGTCTACACGTCTCAGATTAACGGTGAACAGAATTTGTGGATGATCGGGATGGACGGGTCGCCGAAGCAACTCACTGCTCATGCAGGTTTCAACGAACAGCCAGCCGTCTCGCCCGACGGCCGCTACATCGTTTTTCTTTCGAATCGCAATGACCAGGAACAGCTTTGGCGCATCGATATCGACGGCAAGCACGCGATGCAGCTAACACATGGACAAGGCGACCGGCAACCGACTTTCACGACGGATGGTCAGTCGGTCATTTACCGATCGGACAGTGCCGGCAGGTTGCTCCGCGTGAATATCGATGGCGGCGAGCCGGTCGCCCTGACAGACTTTGGCGTAAACGATCCTAACGTTTCGCCGGATGGTAAGACGATCGTTTGCGGTCATCGCGCGCCCGGATTCGGGACCAAAAATCTTATTATCACTATCGGAATCGAGGGCGGCGAGCCAAAGCCGATTGCCGATTGGCCGGCTGAGTATGGTCGTCTGCGTTGGATGCCTGACGGCAGCGCGATCGCCTATGCTGCCCGGCAAGCCGGCGTCGGCAATATCTGGATCCAACCATTGAATGGCGGCGCGGCGACGCAATTAACGCATTGGAGCACGAATC
>DASQYL010000421.1:0-16066 GCA_035639235.1 Pyrinomonadaceae bacterium
ACTATTGCCTTAACGATGCTTGCTGATATACTTCGCGTCGACCTCGCAGTCTCCCGATATGGCCGCCAGAAAAATCACAAACGAAGGTTTCGTTGATGAGTTCCTGACACGTCATGAGCAGATGTCAGACCGGCCTTTTTGCTGGGTGCTCGGTTCTGGCGCGTCAGTACAGTCCGGAATACCCACGGGCAGCGTGCTCGTAGAGCAATGGCTCAAAGAGCTTCATCGGCTCGAAGATTTTAGCCGTTCGACTATTGAGCAATGGGCCACCGCTGATGTTCTTGAGATTCCCGGTTTCGAATATGCCCGCGCAGCTAATTTCTATCCATGGGTCTACCATCGTCGCTTTCGCGATTACAAAGAGCAGGGTTATGCCTTTCTTGAGAAAGCGATGGAAAAGGCGGAACCAAGTTTTGGCTATTCAGTCCTCGCGCAAATCATGACGCACACCCAACATAAGACGGCTATCACAACTAACTTCGATAATCTCATCGCCGATGCGCTTTCTATCTATACCAAGACCTTCCCATTAGTTTGCGGTCATGAATCATTAACGGGATACATACGCGCGAACTTGCGACGGCCTCTCGTGGCAAAAATTCATCGGGACCTTCTGCTAGCGCCGCTGAGCAATCCTGATGAGATAGCGAAACTGCCAGGTGAATGGGCGGCTGCGCTCAAGAAGATTCTAGATAGGTTTACGCCGATTGTTATTGGCTATGGTGGAAACGACGGCAGCTTAATGGGGTTCCTGCGTGATCTAGAACCCATTGAAGGTGGAATCTTCTGGTGTTATCGAGGAGAAGGCGAAGTCGAGCCAAACGTTCAGGACATCGTAGAAAAACATAAGGGGCGTCTTGTCCCGATCCTAGGCTTTGACGAGTTGATGCTCCAACTTCAGGAGAAGCTGGAACTCCCGATCCTGTTGCCGCAGTTGCAAAGTACCCACGACGCGCGCGTGGCAAATTATCGAAAGCAATTCGAAACCTTGAATGCATCTCTTGAGAAATTGTCAGAGACACCGCTCGCAGAGGAAGTCCGCGAACCGGTGCGCAAGGCTGCTGCTGCCGCATTCGAAAGATTGACGACTGAGAAAGACTGGTGGGCTTGGCAGTTGAAGGCTTATGCCGAGCCGGATCCGGATATGAAGGAAGAGATTTTCCGCCGTGGTCTCGAAGAGTTTCCAAAGAGTGCGCAACTAACCGGTGAATTCGCGATCTTCATGATGGATGTGCGCAGAGATTACGATGAAGCAGAGCGACTGTATCGCAGAGCCTTGGAACTCGATCCCATCAATGCTGTTGCTACCGGGAATCTCGCTTTCTTCATGTGGGAAGCAAGGAAGAACTATGACCAAGCCGAGAGGCTCTTTCGCGAAGCATTGCAACTATCTCCGAATAATGTAGCTGTCCTTGAGAACTTTGCAGAATTTCTAGGATCTAGAAATCGAATTGTCGAGGGGCGTAGCGTAGCTTTGCGCGCGGCGTTATTACTGGACAACATACCCACGAGGAATCACGCTTATGTTGCGTTTATCTGCTGGCTCTTCGATCGTGCTTTAGGGATGGATGGCTCCGCCGCTTTGGGACGACTGCGAACGGTACTTGAAACCGGGTTCGAGAGATCGCCATATGCAGTAACGTTCGATCAGTCTTTGCAAACGCTCGTTCCGCAAATTCCCGAAGAAGAGCGTGCTTTGGCTCAAAAGCTCGCTGACGCGATCCTTGACGAAACTAAAGTCGGTGTGTTGGAGAGTGAACCACTGTGGAAGAAAGTGAAGCCGATTCCTCTTACGACTCCCTGGCCGAATGATTTTAACTGACAAGAAAGTTGTGAGTTTAGGCGGAGGTGGAATCGGCTTCTGCACGTGCTAGCTTTTACGACTGTTTGCGACAAGTAGCGCTTCTTTCGCACGGCGCATGATCACTGCAAGACGAAGTTGTATGTAATTACTCCTTGAATCTTCACCGGTTGCCCGTTGAGAATTGTCGGTGTGAAGCGCGCTCGCATCGCCGCGTCTTTAGCGGCCGTGCTCAGCATAGGATTGCCATTGACAACCTGTGCCGACAAAACCTTACCTTCCTCACTGACCAATATCTGGATGTTGACTGCGCCTTGCACATGAGCCTGCTTTGCAATTATCGGGTAGGGTGGTTGCGGCAGACTTACCGCTTTTGAGCTGAGCACTTGAGATGTGACTCGCTCAGTCGTAGGCGGCTTCACGACCGGCGGCTCGGGTGCCTTGTCAGGGACGACAACTATTGGCGGTGTGGTCGAACACGTCAGGCAATTTCCTTTGTCCGGTCCCGTGGCTGGCGGATCAACGTTGCGATTGCCGAGTTCGAAATGGCCCGTTACGGGAGGAATGGTTGTGCCTTTCGTGCCCACATTGTCTGGCACCTTTGTAGGATCATTTGTTGGCGCAATGGTTTCCGTTCGGATCGCAACCGATACATTGCGATCGGTTGGGGCGCCCGACGGCGTATTATGGCGAACAACGGCTGGGTGATCTTCATGGACCGGCTTCACTGGCGCAAACGGCGGCACCCAATTCAGCAATTCCAGACTGCTGGTCTGCGCTTCGAGTTGCGCGTCGTAGGCGTAGATGCTGGCGATGCCGGCGCCGAAGAGAATCACAGCATAAGCTGCGACGGTGAATAGAAAGAACGAACTGCGCCGCCTAAATTCCTGGCGGTGCGATTGAGATTCGATCAAATTGGTAAACATCTTAGCTCCTCCTGTGCCGGTGCCATTCGGGTCGAGAAGCTGCCACTTTAGACATCGATCTTGAAAAATTGTTCCAGTGTGATCGCAATCACGGCGCGGGGCTGAAACCCCTTTGTTTTCGCACGAAATGCGAGTAGGATGACTGCAGTCACACCCGGTCTTTTCTCTATTTTAGGAGGATAATTTATGGCAACAGCAAAGGCAGCACTTGCGCCGCAAGCGACGGCGGCAACTGCCCCACAAGAAGAACTCAATCCGTTTGAGATTTCCAAGCAGCAGTTCAATCGCGCGGCAGATTATCTCGAGCTGGAAGAGTCAATGCGCAGCGTTTTGCGCAATGCGAAACGTCAATTGATCGTTTCGATCCCCGTCAAGATGGACGGCGGCGAGACGAAAGTTTTTGAAGGCTATCGCGTGCAACACAACATCGCGCGCGGTCCGGCGAAGGGAGGCATTCGCTATCACCCGAATGTGTCGCTCGATGAAGTGAAGGCGTTGGCCTCGTGGATGACCTGGAAGTGCGCGACCGTCGGCATTCCCTATGGCGGCGGCAAAGGCGGAATCATTTGCGATCCGAAGAGCATGTCGAAGGGCGAACTCGAGCGGCTCACCCGCCGCTACGCTTTTGAGATTGCGCCGATCATCGGACCCGATCGAGACATCCCGGCGCCCGATGTTTACACCGACTCGCAGACGATGGCGTGGATCATGGACACGATCTCGATGGTCCGCGGTCATACCGAGCTGGGCGTGGTAACCGGCAAGCCGCTGTCACTCGGCGGCTCGCAGGGCCGGCACGAAGCAACGGCGCGCGGTGCGTTGTACGCGTTGCGTGAAGCTTGCAAAGTGAAAGGTCTGCAACTCAAAGATGCGCGCGTCGCCGTGCAAGGCTTTGGCAACGCGGGCGCGATTATCACTGAGTTGGTGTCGAAGGACGGCGCGAAAGTCGTGGCGGTTTGCGATTCGAAGGCCGGGCTCTATTCGGCGGACGGTCTCGATGTGCCGGCGATCTTGAAGCACAAAGCGGCGACTGGCTCGCTCAAGGGCTTTCCGGGAGTGAAAGAAATCGCGCCGGACGACGTGTTGGAAGTCGATTGCGACATTCTGTGCCCGTCGGCTTTGGAAAACAGCATCACGTTGAAGAACGTCGGCAAGGTCAAAGCGAAGATCATCGCCGAGCTTGCCAACGGACCGACGACGCCGGCGGCTGATCGCATACTCGAGGATCATGGAATTTTCTTGATCCCCGACATTCTCGCGAATGCAGGTGGAGTGACAGTGAGCTATTACGAGTGGGTGCAGGATCAGTATTCGTTCTTCTGGAGCGAAGATCGGATCAATCAGACGCTCGAAAACACGATCGGCAAGGCCTTCAATGACGTGCATGAGAAGGCGAAGTACTACAACACCGACATGCGCACAGGAGCCTACATCCTGGCGATCGATCGAGTGGCTGAAGCGACGCGCGTGCGCGGAATTTTCCCGTAAGCGTTGCGGCAACCATTAGAGTCTGATACAAGTCAGCCGCGGATGGACGCGGATTGACGCAGACAGGAATCTTTTGTTATTCGGTTATTCTGTCCGCGTTTGTCCGCGTTAATCCGCGGCTGATCCTTTCTGTTGCTAGCCGAACTTTATGGATGAAAAAATTACTGTCTACGAAAAACCAACTTGCACCAAATGCCGCGAGATGGATCGCTTCCTGCGGGAAAGCGGCGTCGATTTCAGCAAGGTCAATTATTACCTCGAGCCGTTAAGCGAGAAAAAATTGCGCAAATTGATCGAGAAAATGGGAATCAATCCGCGGGAGTTACTGCGAACCAGCGAATCGATCTACCGGGAACTCGAACTCAGTAAGACGCAACTGAGCGAGGATGAACTCATCGCACTGATGGTGAAGCATCCCGATCTAATGCAGCGGCCGATTGTCGAGCGAGGGAATCGTGCGGTTTTGGGAAGGCCCACTGAGAATGTCAAAGCCTTGTTGTGAAATGAGCGCGCGGGTCACGAAATTGAGTGTGTCAGAACCCGGAGCGGTAGCGACGGGATCAGCCACATACCGCAAAATAGAAACGCTTTTCTTTGACGAGACTTTTTGATCCGGTCGCTACCGCTTCCGGTTCTGACACGCAGCGGCGCACTCCAAATGCCTAAACAAGCAAACACAATCTTCCTCTGCCAGTCCTGCGGCTACGAGTCACGCAAATGGCTGGGCAAATGTCCCGAATGCGGCGAGTGGAACTCGCTGGTCGAAGAGCGCGTTGTCACTACGAAGAAAGGTGCGAGCCGCGAGGGATTTCGTTTGCGCGAAGCAAAGGCGATTGCGTATGACGAAATCGAATCACAGGACGACACGCGCATCTCATCCGGTGTGACTGAATTCGATCGCGTGTTGGGCGGCGGCATTGTGCCGGGCACGCTGGTGTTGCTCGGCGGCGATCCGGGAATCGGCAAGAGCACCTTGCTGTTGCAAGTCGCCGATCGCTTGAGCGCCGGCGGGTCGACTGTCCTTTATATATCGGGCGAAGAGTCTGAACGGCAGATAAAATTGCGCGGCGAGCGCCTGCTGATTGCCGCACCGAATCTTCTGCTGCTGCCGGAAACGAATCTCGAAAACATTCAGCGCGAGATCGAGCGGCTGAAACCGGCAGCCGTAATTGTCGATTCAATTCAGACGACATTCTCTTCTGAAATCGAATCAGCGCCGGGCTCGATTTCGCAAATTCGCGAAGTCGCGGCGCAGCTTCTTTTGTTGGCAAAGACCCGCGGCGTGCCCGTTTTTCTTATCGGTCATGTGACCAAGGAAGGATCGATTGCCGGGCCACGCGCACTGGAGCACATCGTCGATACGGTTCTGTATTTCGAAGGCGAGCGTCATCACAATCATCGCATCGTGCGCGCGACGAAGAACCGTTTTGGCGCGGCGAACGAAGTCGGCGTCTTTGAAATGACGAACTCGGGATTGCAGCCAGTCGCGAATCCGTCGCAGATGTTTCTGGCCGAGCGGCCCGTAGATGCGGCGGGTTCGGTGGTGACTGCCTGCATCGAAGGGACGCGGCCCGTGCTGGTCGAAATCCAGGCGCTGGTTTCAACTTCCAAATACGGGACGGGAAAACGAATGACGCAAGGAGTCGATCAGAATCGGGTCGCGTTGATGATCGCCATGCTTGAAAAGCGCGCCGGTCTGCAACTGCTTGGCGATGATGTTTTCGTCAATCTCGCCGGAGGTTTGGAAGTTGACGAGCCCGCGGTCGATTTAGGATTAGTGACGGCGATCGCCTCCAGTTTTCGTAATCAATCAATCGACCCACACACGGCCGTCTTTGGTGAAGTCGGATTGACCGGCGAAGTGCGCGGCGCTACGCAGGCGTCAGTCCGCGCGCGCGAAGCACAAGCCCTCGGATTTAACCGGATTGTAATGCCGGCAAGCAATACTAAGGGGTTGGAAAAGTTGTTAGGATTGCGTGTGGTTGGCGTGCGATCGGTTGATGAGGCTTTAGCAGAATTGTTTTGACGAGATTTCGCCGCAGCGCGGCGAAATCTTTACAGCACACAAGCAATGTTGATTCTGCGGATTGGACGAAATGCGGTAGCATTTCGTCCAATCCGCGTGTGAACCTTATGCAACTAAGATCTATAAACATTCTGCGCCTACGGCGCGCGAATCGTTTACTTCTTGCGCTCGTATCAATTTCAATTGGGATCGCCTTCACCACCGGCGCCTCGGCTCAACGCCGCGTCGACGATCCCGACGATCAGGAAGATCTCAATCGCGAGCTATGGGAATTCGCCAAACATACGCCGTACGAATCGATGTTGTCGTATGTCAAAGAGGCGCAGCGCGCTTCGCAGTCGACGCGCATCGCGGAAGTCGAGCTGCCAACCGGATGGCGCATTCAGCCGGCGGGCGCGCAAGTTGAAGTCGGCCGTTTACCCTATGAGATGGTCGAGTTCAATGGCAAGCTGGTCGTGCTGAATAGCGGTTACTACTATCAGGAGCCGCAGGAGGTTTCGATAGTCGATCCGCAAACTCGACAGGTAATCAAGACGCTAAGAATCAATTCGCTTTTTCCCAGCGCGACGGTGGCGATGGACGGTGACTTATACATCAGTGGCGGTTTCGATCAGAAGGTTTATCGGGTTGATAAGAATTTCGAGATCGTGCGCGAATACAAAGTCGGCGGCTTCGTCGCCGGACTGGCGCCGGTTGACGCGGCGCATCTAGCCGTCGCCTACATGGCGACGCAGAAAGACGGCACGGGAGGTTTCGTGGGCGGTGGGCTGGGAATTCTGAACACATCAAGCGCTAAAGTCGAACACGAAATTAAAGCCGGCTATTACCCTTACACAATTCGTTACCTGAGCGGCAAACTTTTCGTCACCGTGCTCGGCGAAGATAAAGTCTTCGTCTTCGATCCCAATCTGAAATTGATTAGAACAATTTCCGTCGGGCCCACTCCGCAGGAGTCCTGCACTGACGGACGCCAACTTTATGTCGTCAACACCGGCGCAGACAGTCTGTCCGTGATCGACGGTGTGACTGAGCGAGTCACTTCAACCATCTCGGTAGCTCAGTATGGTAATCGTTTTGGAGCGTCGCCAACCTCGTGTGCAATCGACGGCAAACAACTGCTGGTGACTTTGGGTAACACTAATTCTGTCGCAATCGTGAATCGAACGACTCACCGGCAAACGGGTTCAATCCCGGCGGGATGGTATCCGACAAAGGTGATCGCGAATTCAGATCACGTCTTTATTCTCAGCGCGAAGGGAATTCACCCACGGCATCCAAATCCCAAAGGACCCCCGGGCGCCGGCCCGAGCCGCAACGGCGACTACGTGCTCACCTTGTTGAAAGGTGCGGTGTCGATTGTGCCGCGCGCCGATATGCGAAGGAACTTCGCGGCGTGGAACCGTGAGGTTAGCCGCAGCAAGCCTATCTTCAACCCGCGTTCCGGATTCAATCTTCCGATCAAGTACGTCTTTTATATCATCAAAGAAAATCGTACGTACGATCAAGTGCTGGGTGATCTGGGGCGCGGCAACGGCGATCCGAAGCTGACGCTGTTTGGCCGTGCGGTGTCACCGATTCAGCATCAATTGGCTGACCAATACGTGACGCTCGACAATTTTTACTGCAACGGCGAAATCAGCGTGCTGGGCCATAGCTTCACCACCAGCGGTTATGTCAGTCCGTTTGTCGAATGGATGGGCAATCTCACCTATTCGTATCGTTGGAACTCGAAGAACAATCCCTGTGCTGTGCCCAAGGTGCCCTGTGCGAGTAGCGGCTATCCGTTTGGCATGGTGCCGGCCATGCTCTCGCCGGCGTACATCTGGGACCGGCTTGACGAGAAGAACGTCGACTACAAGATATATGGCGAGAACTATTTTCTTTTCAGCCGCGCGTGGAAAATCTTTACTGAACTTTACGGTGTCGAAGGTGAACTGTCGAAGAAATTTTATGCGAAGGTGATCGACATGGCGGCCGCCGGCGAAGATCGCGGCACTGAATTCAACGAACTGGCGAAATCGTATGCCGGACGCGCCGACACGCGCGCGCACGCGTACGAATTGCTTGGCGATGAGGCATTCGCCCGGAAGCTTTCGCAATTTCTCACCGGCGACGACAGCTTCGCGACTTCGATTAAGCGCGACGATCGGCTGCGTCGTCAGTTTGCCGATTATCTCTATCATTATCCATTCGATTTTCGCTCGTGGGATCTGAAAACGTCAGACCTGGATCGGGTCCACAGTTGGAAGACGGATTTTCAAAGGCAACAGGAACTCGGGCGCGTGGCCCAGTTCAATTACATCTGGCTGCCCAACGATCACACCGATGGTTCGAGCAAGAAAATTCTCGACGCCTATGAATTCATCGCGCAAAACGACACGGCGGTCGGGCGCGTCATCGAGACGATTGCGCGCAGCCCGATCTGGAAGCAGTCTCTCGTTTTGATCGAAGAGGACGACGCACAGAATGGACCCGATCATGTCGATGCGACGCGTTCGATTGCCTTCGCGGCTGGTCCATATGTGAAGCGAGGTACGCTCGTTGGCGATCGCTACGATCAACTCAGCATGCTGCGCACTATCGAATTATTGTTGGGATTAAGGCCGCTGAATCTGACTGATTCGATGGCTGTGCCGATGTTTGGAATCTTTACAAATCAACCGGACTTCAAACCCTTCGTGGCCGTTACGCCGTCAGAGCGATTGGCGGATGCAGATCGCGGGCGTGATCGGATGCTGAGGTGATGGAGGCTGAAGATTCATCCGCAGATCACGCAGATTACGCAGAAAAAGAATGAGTCAGGAAACAGGACGGCGGCCCGTCGGCGAAAATGGCTCTTCTCTCCACAGGGCCAATAGCAAGTTCCCCGGACCGAACTGATTTTCTTAATCTGTGTAATCCGTGTAATCTGCGGATAATTCTTAGGATGCTCGCGCTTCTGCTTCATACCCATGTGCTTTCGCGGGCCAGGCGAGGATGAACAGCAGCGTCCCGATCGCGGCAGCAATGATCAGTCCTGCAAATCCCACATTCCAGTTATACGCTTCGACCAGCGCGCCCAATCCCCAGCCCGAAAGCACCGTACTCGCATAACCGAAGATGCTGGTCAATCCGATGGCGGTGGCCGCAGCTCTCTTAGTTGCGAGGTTCGCGGCCGCGACGGCGAGCATGCACTGCGGACCGTAGATGAAGAAACCGGCCGCGCCCAGCAATCCAGTCATCGTCAATTCAGACTGCAGCGGAAGTTTCCAAAACGCGAACAATGCGACACCCGCAAGCGCCATGTAAACGACGCAAACGCGTACGGCGCGTCCGCCCAGAAATCGATCGGTAATCCAGCCGCCAGAGATCGCGCCCACGGCGCCGCTGACTTCAAAGGCCGCAAGCATCCAACCCGCATGAGTGATCTTTACGTGCTTCGTCTCCCGCAAGATCGTCGGACCCCAATTAAATATTGCGTAGCGAAGCGTATAAACAAAGAAATTCGCGATTGAAACAATCCAGATATATTTATTCCGGAAAACCCGATCGATGACGAAGCGGCGAAACTCTGCGCGTGACTCGTGTCGTTGCGAATGAGCTTCAGTGCCGGCAACTTCCGGCAAGCCGACTGACGGCGGTGTATCCGGCAATGTAAACAAAATGAAGATGATGACGCCGAAAGCGATCGCGGCCGGAACAAAAAACGCGAGCCGCCAGTTCACTACCACCAGATAACCGCAAAGAACGGCGACCAGGCCGCCCCCGATCTGATGCGAGGTGTTCCAGATCGACATGCGACTCGCGAGTTGCTTCGGTGAAAACCAATTTGTCAGCAAACGCGCACACGGCGGAAACCCCATGCCCTGAAACCAACCGTTGGCCATCCAAAGTAAGCCGAGCACAAGCGCGGCCGAACTGAAACCAAAAAACACGTTCATTAGCGCCGATGCGCCAAGTCCAAACGCCATAAATGTGCGAGCGTTCGCGCGGTCACCCAGAAAACCGTTCGCAAACTTCGACACACCGTAGAGTACGCCGTGTAAAGTTAGAAACAGTCCCAATTTGTCTTTGGTGAATCCGAGGCTCGTCATCATCGATGGCATGGCGATAGGAAGATTCGCGCGCACGAAGTAGAACGTCGCATAACCGATGATCGATGAAATCAAGACGCGCTTCTGCCAGTAGCGATATTTGCCCGCGATGACTTGTGGATCGGTTAATTGAACTGATGCGGGAGGCGCAGAACGAAACGGCTGCAGCAGTTTGTCGAAGAGTCCGGAATTAGAATGTCCGGTCGATTGATCCATGATGCGACGGCGCTCAACTTAACATGCAATGGGGCGAGGTGCTAGCGGTGAGCGCAGTACCATCCGCGTGAGCCGATTGGGATCGGAGGACGCGTTCCGATCCAGATTTGTGCATTAACCCATCCGCTGACGCGGATGGTACTGACTTCATTTTCCACCGACTTTGATATAGCATTCGCGCTCACCGCTGGTAGTGCCAATCGCTGGCCGGATCAAAAAAACGGAGGAGCCCAATCACAATGTTCAAGACTCTACGTGTGTCCCTTTTAATTTCGGTTGTCTTAGTCTGCGCGTTCACGTTAGGCGTAGTCGTACATGGCCAAAGACGCCAGGCGGCAGGCTCAGCCCCGACTGGTCCGTCCGTCCTGCAATGGCGGCAGATTGGACCATTCCGCGGCGGACGTTCGACCGCGGTTGCCGGTGTCGCTTCGCAACCGATGGTCTTCTATTTCGGCGGCACAGGTGGCGGCGTTTGGAAGACGAGTGACGGCGGAATCAATTGGGAACCAATCACAGACGGATCGGTTTTTGGAACGGGTTCGGTTGGCGCAATCGGATTATCCGATTCCGATCCGAACACGATTTACGTTGGCATGGGCGAGTCGCCGATTCGCGGCAACGTCTCGCACGGCGACGGCGTTTATAAATCGACTGACGGCGGGAAGACCTGGAAGCACGTCGGCCTCGAAGACACGCGGCAGATTTCGCGCGTGCGCGTTCATCCGAAGAATCCGGACATCGTTTACGTGGCGGCGCAGGGTCACGTCTGGGCGCCCAATGCCGATCGCGGCGTGTTTCGATCTACGGACGGCGGCAAGACCTGGAAGAAAATTCTGTTTCGCAGCGACAAAGCCGGCGCCTGCGATCTGATTATCGATCCAACCAACCCGAATGTTTTATACGCGGGATTTTGGGAAGTCTATCGCAAGCCCTGGACGCTCGAGAGCGGCGGTCCCGGCAGCGGTATTTTCAAATCAACTGACGGCGGCGACACCTGGACTGAGATCACGCGCAATCCCGGTTTGCCGCGCGGTACGATCGGCATCGTCGGTATCACCGTGTCGCCGGCGAATCCCGATCGCTTGTGGGCCATCGTCGAAGCAGAAGACGGCGGCGTGTTTCGATCAGACAACGGCGGCCGCACCTGGACCAAAACTAACGACCAACGCAACTTGCGTCAGCGCGCGTGGTACTACTCGCGCATCTACGCCGATCCGAAAAACGCCGACGAAGTCTATGTGTTGAATACGGGCTTTTACAGATCGAATGATGGCGGCAGAACGTTCACCGGCATCGGCGTGCCGCACGGTGACAATCACGATCTTTGGATCGCGCCCGAGGATCCGAATCGCATGATCGAGAGCAATGACGGCGGCGCGAATGTATCGTTCAACGGCGGCCGCAGTTGGAGCGAACAGGATCAACCGACGGCGCAGTTTTATCGCGTAGCCGTCGATAACGATTTTCCGTATCACATCTACGGCGCGCAGCAGGACAACAGCACGGTGCGCATTGCGAGCCGCACGAATGAAGGCGGCATCGACGTGCGCGACTGGTATGAAGTCGGCGGCGGCGAGTCAGGTTGGATTGCGCCTTCGCCGAAAGACTCTGAAATTGTTTTCGCGGGATCGTATGACGGCTTGATTACGCGCGCCGATCATCGCACCGGCCAATTGCGCGACGTCAACCCTTATCCGAACAACCCGATGGGTTGGGGCGCTGACAACATCAAGTATCGTTTTCAATGGAACTTCCCACTGGTGTTCTCGCCGAATGATCCGAACACTCTTTACTCGGCTGCGCAGGTGCTCTTCAAATCAACCAACGAAGGGCAGAGCTGGCAGCTCATCAGCCCCGACCTGACCCGCAACGACAAATCAAAGCAAGGCGCGTCAGGTGGTCCAATTACGAAAGACAACACGAGCATCGAGTACTACGACACGATTTTTACCGTCATGGAATCGCCGGTCCAGGCTGGCACGATTTGGGTGGGCACTGATGACGGTCTCGTTCAGATCACTCGCGACGGCGGCAAAAATTGGTCTAACGTTACGCCGCCGAAAGATATGATGCCGGAGTGGATTCAGATCAATTCGCTCGACGCTTCGCCGTTCGATGGGGGAACAGCCTACGTCGCCGCGACGATGTACAAATACGATGACTACAAACCCTATCTTTACAAGACGGCTGACTACGGCAAGACCTGGAAGAAGATCACGAACGGAATTCCCGACAGCGCGTTCACCCGCGTGATTCGCGAAGATCCGAACAAGAAGGGGCTGCTGTATGCGGGAACCGAAACCGGCATCTATGTTTCGTTCGACGACGGCGCGAACTGGCAGTCGCTGCAGTTCAATCTGCCGGTCGTGCCCATTGATGATCTGGTGATTCAGAAACGCGAAAACGAACTGGTAGCAGCGACGCAGGGAAGAGCGTTTTGGATCTTCGATGATCTGCCGGTGCTCCATCAAATGATGGACGCCGGCGGATTTGCCGCGGCGTCGCAGACGAAACTATTCAAACCGAAAGATGCTTATCGAATGGCCGGCGGCGGCGGCTTCAATCTGCCGCCGACGGCGACCATCGGCAAGAACCCGCCGAGCGGAGTCGTCGTCTACTATTCGTTGAAAGCAAGACCGACAACCGATCTCGTTTTGGAATTTTTCGATAGCAACGGCAAATCAATTAATAAGTTCACGACCCGTCTGCCGCGCGGCGGCGGTGGGGGAGGACAAGGACCACCCGCAGCCGCGCCGCAAGCGGAAGGCGGTGAAGAAGGATTTTTCTTCGGCGGCGCGCCCGCGCGCGCGACTACGGACGCCGGACTCAATCGATTCGTTTGGGACATGCGATATCCCGACGCGACGCGCTTTCCAGGAATGATTCTGTGGGCCGGTCAGACCAACGGCCCGCGCATCGTGCCGGGAACATATCAGGTAAAGCTGACGGTTGACGGCCAAACCATGAGCGAGAATTTCGAGGTGAAAGGCGATCCACGTCTGCCGACGACGGCAGCCGATTACGCGAAGCAACTGGATCTGTCGCTGAAGATTCGTGACAAGTTGACTGAGACACACAATGCGATCAGTCAGATTCGCGACGTGAAGAAACAGGTCGACGATCTGGTGAAGCGCGTCGGCCCACAGTCGCGGCCGATCGTCGATGCCGGAAACGCGCTCACTAAGAAGCTGACCGAGATCGAAGAGGCGTTGTATCAGACTAAGAACCAAAGCAGTCAGGATCCTTTGAACTTCCCGATTCGTCTGAACAATAAGCTGGCGGCACTACTCGGAGTCGTTGCCCGTTCCGAAACTCCGCCGAACGATCAGTCGCTCGAGGTTTATAACGAACTGTCAGGACAGATTGATGCGCAGCTTCAGAAACTTTCCGCGATCATGAAGACCGACGTGCCGGCGTTCAATCAGTTGGTGAAGGACCAGAACATTCCGGCGATTGTGGTGAAGCCGTAGCGGTTGACTGGAGCGCAACCGTCCCGGTTGCTGGTGTAAGTAAAATTGCAAGCGAGGACGCTTGCGCTACAGTCACTGGGTCCTGTTACTTCTTAAACAGATTCGCGAAAGCCTGGCGTGCATCGGTAGGTCCGCCCGAGGACGTTTCGCGCTCGACCACTGTGCGCGCGGCGAAGAGTTCGCATTCGTTGCGCGCGCTCTTATTAACAATCTTCACACTGATTGGTTTGCGGCATTCAAAGCGGGCGCCGGGATCGAAGAACGTGCACATGCGGCAGGTGTGAAGGCTCGCTTTGCATTTCTCGCAGACTGCCTCCGAGTCGATGTTCACCTGAATAGTCGCGCCACAAGCAGCGCACTTTACCTTTTGTCCGAAGGCCATCATCTTCGGTGAACGCGGGCCTTCGCGATCCTTTGCCTGACCCGCCCGCTGACGCAGGCGGTTCTGACTCTGTTCACGGTCGCGTCCATCTTGTTCCTGGTACCCGCGTTGTCGATATTTGCGATCGCTCATTTCGGAGGGCCTTTCGATGGTTTCCTTGAGAAGTTCCGCTCATCATAGGCGAGAATTGGTAAAGTCCAAAACCAAGACAAAATCATCCGCAGATTTCGCAGATTTCACAGATTGAGACTAATTGATCGACCGAGCAGTTCTCAGGTCGGCCTTTAGGATTTCGATATGCGCCCCGTTTTTCCTTTCCGCTTCTGTGTAATCCGCGTAATCTGCGGAAAATCCCTCTTAGTCGTTCGGAAACGAAATCGGTGACGTGCCCACTGCAATGGTGTTAGAATGCGCGGATTATGCGGTTTGATGTCATCCTTCTTAGGTTTGTTTTTGCTGCCTTCTTAATGACCGCGGGCTACGTGCTGCACCCGATTCCGGGACGACGGATGATCTCGATGGCGGCAGCGGCGTTAATCGCGATCGCGATCATTCTGTTCGAGATGCGTATCCGCCGCGCGTCGCTCAAGACTTTGATCGGCGCCGCGGTCGGATCGATTTTGGGAATCGTCGGCGCCTATTTGATCGGCACGCTAATCACCAGCCAGGAGTCAGCCGCCGTGCCGCCTGAGAGCCGCGCGTTTCTCACACTGGCATTGATCTTTTTCATGGCTTACATCGGGTTGATGGTGGGCGCCGCCAAAGGCGATTACCTCGAACTGTCAGCGCTCGGTGGCATCTTCAGCGACAAAGCCGCGCGCCGCGACGTGAAGATTCTCGACACATCGGTGATCATCGACGGGCGCATCGCTGACGTGGCTGAAACCGGATTTCTCACGGGCACGCTCATCATTCCGCAGTTCATCCTGCGCGAGTTGCAACAGGTGGCTGATTCGCCCGACTCGTCGAAGCGTCAACGCGGCCGGCGCGGATTGGACATGTTGAATCGGCTGCAGAACAACGCGTCGCTCGACATTCAAATTGTCGAGACTGATTTTCCGGCAGTGCGCGAGGTCGATCTGAAATTGATCGAACTCGGCCGGCAACTTGATGCCGTTATCGTGACAAACGATTTCAATCTCAACAAAGTGGCCCAGCTTCGCGGCGTGAACGTCCTGAATATCAACGAGCTTGCGAACGCGCTGAAGCCTGTGGTCCTGCCGGGCGAAGCGATGCGCGTCTTCATCCTGAAAGAAGGCAAGGAATATAACCAGGGCGTTGCTTATCTTGACGACGGCACGATGGTCGTGGTTGATAATGCGCGCCGTTTGATAGGGAAGAACGCCGACATCGCCGTCACCAGCGTGCTGCAAACGACAGCGGGGAAAATGATTTTCGGCAAAATCTGCGACGAGACAGAAAACGGCGGCAACGGCGAGCGCTCGCGCCGTCCGTTGCGCGAAGTGAAGACCGCAGTGATGACGCGTATCAACGACACCGAATCCTAAACGCATGAATGTCGCGATCGTCGTCGCAGGTGGAAAAGGCGTTCGTTTCGGGGGGCATCGGCCCAAGCAATTCCTCGAGTTAGACGGCGTCCCCATCATCGTTCACACCTTACGACGATTCGAGCAGAGTTCGCAGATCGACGAAGTTGTGGTCGTTCTTCCGGCCCATGAACTCG
>DASQYL010000422.1:0-3338 GCA_035639235.1 Pyrinomonadaceae bacterium
AGCTTATGAGGAGCGCTTTTTATTTTTGCTCCTGTTGCTGCGGCAGCCACGCGCGCGTCTGATTTACGTCACGTCGCAGATGATTAATCCGAACATCATTGATTACTACCTCGATCTGTTGCCGGGAGTGATTTCCAGTCACGCGCGCAAGCGTCTGTTTCTGGCTTCGCCTTTGGACGCCTCGACACGCCCATTGTCTGTGAAATTGCTGGAGCGTCCGCGATTAATTGAGCACCTGCGCTCGCTGATCATCAATTTCGATCGCGCGCATCTCGTGCCTTACAACACGACTACGCTGGAACGCGACCTCGCAATTCGCCTCGGCATTCCGATGTATGGCGCCGATCCGAAGACATTTTGGATCGGGACTAAGAGCGGCAGCAGGCAGATCTTTGCCGACGAAGGCGTGACGCATCCGCTCGGGATCGAAAATCTTTCGAGCATCGATGATGTGGCGCGCGCCATCGCTGAGATGCGTGCCCAGAAGCCGTCGCTCCGACAGGTGCTGGTGAAATTGAATGAAGGAGTATCGGGCGAAGGCAACGCGTTGGTTGATCTCGAAGGACTGACTTTCCCCGGAACCTCGGAGCGCGATTTGATTCTGCAACGGCTGCGATCGATGAAGTTCGAATTGCAAGGCACGACGTACAATCAATATGTCGACAAACTGAACGAGCGCGGTGGCATCGTCGAAGAGCGAATTAGCGGCGAGGAGTTTCGCAGTCCGAGCGCGCAATTGCGCATCACGCCGTTGGGCCAGGTCGAGAGACTGTCGACACACGATCAAGTGCTGGGCGGCGCTTCGGGACAGACTTTTCTGGGGTGTCGCTTTCCGGCGGACAGCTCATATGCGGGCACAATCATGCGCGAAGCGGCGAAAGTGGGCGCGCGCCTCGCGCGCGAAGGCGTGGTCGGCCGATTTGCCATCGATTTTGTAACGGTGCGCGAGCGAAGTGAATGGAAGGCCTACGCAATTGAAATCAACCTGCGCAAAGGCGGCACGACGCATCCATTTCTCACGCTCCAATTTTTGACGGACGGCAAATACGATGCTGATGAAGGGATATTCAAGACTCCATTCGGGCAACAGAAATGTTTTGTCGCCAGCGACCACCAGGACTCGCCTCTGTATCGCGTCTTCACGCCTGACGATCTTTTCGACATCGTGGCACGTCATGGAATTCATTTCGATCAGACGCGCCAGACGGGCGTGGTCTTTCACATGATGAGCGCGCTCGGCCAACATGGGCGCACCGGTTTGACCGCCGTCGGCAACTCACCAAACGAAGCCGACGCGTTGTTTTCGAAGGCGGTGGAGATACTCAACAATGAAGCGCAAACGGCAACTAATTCCGGAGCGTCCGCTGCCGGCAAAGATAGCGGCTTTGCCTAAAGTCTAGTTGGCGGGTTTTGTCGTCCGCGGACGAAATGAAAATAGCCCAGCGCTTCACGCTGGGTCAGATATTCAACCAAACCAGAGCCCGCGAAGCGGGCGAGAGAATTGTTACAGAACCCCGAGCAATAACGAGCGGATGCTGCCACAATCGAACTTATGATCAGGTCGCTGTCGCTCCTTGTTCTGTATTTGTCGTCCGTTTCACGGACTTGCGATTTTTTCGCGCCCTGATCCCAGCGCTGAAGCGCTGGGCTATTTTCACTTGGTCCGCGTCGCGGACCGCTTGCCGCTTCCATTCCTGGACAAGGCCGGTAACTTAATCGGCAAATTGAGATCCGGCGGCGGGGGTTTGCTCTTTACTCTCATGACCGTAGCAGCGTAAATTCTCATCACCCCAGACCCCAATCCTAAATGCGCATTCTTCTCGTCGAAGATGAACCGAGTGCCGCGCGAATGCTGGCCAAGGGCCTGCGCGAACATGGATACGCGGTTGATGTTTGCGGCGACGGCGAAGCGGCGCTCTACCAGCAGAGCATAAACGAATATGATGTGATCATCCTCGACGTGATGTTGCCGCGGCTGGACGGGTTCGATGTCTGCCGCTCCATTCGCGGCGAAGGTTCGCACGTTCCGATTTTAATGTTGACGGCGCGCGATGCGGTCGACGACCGCATCAGCGGTCTCGATTCCGGGGCGGACGATTATTTGACGAAGCCATTTGATTTTGGAGAGTTATTGGCGCGCGTTCGTGCGCTCCTGCGGCGGCCTGACGCGCTGTTGCCGGAGGCAATTACGATCGCAGATTTGGAAATCAATATTCACGCGCGGCGGGTTAAGCGCGCCGATCAGGAAATACTACTGACGGTAAAAGAGTATGCGCTGCTGGAGTACTTCGCGCGCAACGTGGATCGTGTGTTGGGCCGCGCTGAGATTGCCGAACACGTTTGGGACCAAAGCTTCGATCTGTTTTCGAATCTGATCGAGGTTTATATTCAGCGGCTGAGGCGCAAAATTGACGATGGGTATGCGCTAAAGCTGATTCAAACGCGCCGTGGCGAAGGATACGTGCTCACGACTAACACCCAAAGCTAAATGTTCAGTTCCGTGCGAACTCGATTGACGGTGTGGTACATCGGCGTGCTCGCGCTGGTGCTAATTGCCTTCAGCGTCGGTGTCTTTATAACGCTGAAACGAAGTTTGTATGCCCAGCTCGATTCTGATTTGAAAAGCACAGCGGAAAGCACCAGTGCATCTTTGGTGCGGGCGACAGCCACGGGTAAGGATTTGCAACTATCGGCCACTGACGAGCTGAACGATCACATTGGCCCGGATCAATCGGCCGGCATCTTTGATAATGACGGGCGCGCGATTGCCGAGAATCCGGATTTGATCGGAGTTCGGGTCCAGCTTCCTGATGTTAGTATTCGCGGCAAACCAATCTATCTTTACAATCTCAACCAGGGCAGCGGCCGGCGCATAGTCGTCAAACGCTTCATTCTGAATTCGCCGCCGGGCGTTTTCTTCCTCGTTATTAGTCAACCACTCGATGAACTTCTCACGAGTCTGCGGACCATTCGACTGGTCCTGTTGTTAGGCACATTCGGCGGATTGGTGTTGGCCGGTTTGGGAGGATCGTTTTTGGCGCGGCGGAGTTTATTGCCGGTCGCCCGCATGACTGAGCAGGCGCGGCGCATGAGCGCGGAAAATCTCGAACTGAGATTGCCGGTCGGTAATGTGCGTGACGAACTGGGAAATCTCGCCGCGACTTTTAATGAATTGCTCGGGCGTCTCGACGCCAGTCTCTCGCAGCAGAGGCGCTTTATGGCGGATGCTTCGCACGAGTTGCGCACGCCGCTGTCGGTGATGCGTACAGCAATCAGCGTCACGCTCGAGCATGAGCGCGACGTGGAAGAATATCGCGACGCGCTCGAAATAATGGATG
>DASQYL010000423.1:0-4613 GCA_035639235.1 Pyrinomonadaceae bacterium
AAACCGACTCTGATTTTCGGCAACGAACAATTCAAATCATCTCGTCAGTTCAGGCTGCCTATTGGAACCTGGTCTTCGCGCTCAAGAATCAACAGAACCAATTGGACAGTTTGGAAGTCTCGCGGCAGAACATGCGCAATATCGAAGCTGAGATCGCCGCCGGCGCCAAAGCTCCTCTCGATCGCGCCCAGGTACAAACTGACATCGCGACGCGCGAAGCAAACCTTTATGTCGCGTCGCAGCAAGTGTCGGTCGCTGAGAACACCCTGAAGCAACTGATGCTGCGCGATCCGAAATCACCCGATTGGTCAGCGCAACTTACGCCGACCGACAACCCGGCATTCGATCTGGCGCCGATCGATCTAACGGCGGCGCTCGACGATGCCCACAAGAACCGGCCTGAGCTGCGGCGGTTGCAATTGCAGCGGGACATCAACACAGTCGATATCGACTACTACAAGAACCAAAATCTGCCGCAGGTCGATCTTCAATCTACCTTTGCCACGACTGGGCTCGCGGGTACGCAGGTAGGCAATCCGGCGGGCACACTCGTGCCGCTAATTTCTGGAAACCCGGCAACCAACTCGAGCGCCTTCCTCCTGAGCCAAATCCAGGCACTGCAAACGAGTTTGGGCAAACCGGTCGCAGTTGTGCCGAACGTCGCGAGCAGCGGCGTGGCGCCGTACCTCGTGGGCGGTTATGGGAAAGACCTGACGAACCTCTTTGGTTTTGGCACGCGAAATCTCACGCTCGGAGTCGCTATCTCTTTTCCGTTCCACAACAAAACTGCCGAAGCGAATCTGGCGGGCGCACGCATTCAACGCGAGCAGCTTGACGCTTCCTATCGATCGCAGGATCAAGCGATCGAGATGGACGTGCGTAACGCGGCGCAATCGGTTGATACGGCGCAGAAGCGGGTTGTCGCTTCACGCGCGGCGCGCGAAAGCGCCGAGCAACAGTTGGCTGGCGAACAGAAACTCTACGATGTGGGCCGCTCGACGACGTTTCTGTTGCTGCAACGACAACAGGAGTTGACCGCCGCGCGCACCAACGAGTTGCAGGCGCAGACTGACTATAATAAAGCGCTGGCTGATCTCCAGCGCGCGACCGGATCGACTTTGCGGGTGAATAACGTCACGGTGACGACTCCTACTCAACAACCGTAATCGAATTCGATACGATGGGACGTGTCGGAAGTCCGACCGTCAGGGAGGGCCTCCTGCGAGCAGCCCTCCCTAACGGACGGGCTTCTGATACTTTCGCATGAAGATCACCGCTACTATCATCACACTGAATGAAGCCGAAAATATTCGCGCTGCCTGTGAATCAGTCACCTTTGCGGATGAGATCCTCGTAGTCGATTCCGAATCGACCGATGACACTCGCGAAATTGCCGGCGGGTGCGGCGCGCGCGTGATCCTCAATCCTTGGCCGGGCTTTTCAAAACAGAAACAGTTTGCCGTCGACCACGCAGCACACGATTGGATTTTCAGTCTCGATGCGGACGAGCGCTTGTCACCCGAGCTGCGCGTCTCCATCGACAAACTCAGAGAGCAGAATGAAAGCGGCCTCGCAGATGGCTATCGCCTCGCGCGACGCGCTTACTACATGAATCGGTGGATTCGCGGCGGCGGCTGGTATCCCGATTATCAACTTCGTCTGTTCAATCGAACACGCGGACAATGGGGCAATCGCGCAATTCACGAATCGGTGGTGATGGATGAAGGTGCGCGTGTTGGAACTTTGCCCGGCGATCTTTTGCACTACTCGATGCGCGATCCAAATCATCACCGGAAAATGATCGAAGAGCGATACGCGCCGCTTGGAGCCGAACAGATGCTGCGAGAAGGCAAGCGGACTTCAGCACTCAAAGCGTCACTGGCCGCTCCGACCGCATTTATTCGAAGCTTGATCTTGAAAGGCGGGTTTCGCGACGGCGCCGCTGGACTAACGATTGCGCAAATGGCTGCGTATCATGCGAAGTTGAAACATTCGATTTTGGCGGAGCTTCAGAGTAAACCGCAATAACTGGTGTCAGGAATGCCCGACTGAAGTCGGTATTCTAACGGCGTGATACAATGCTCCCCCGATGAATGTGCAGGCGATCGATGGCGCCTTAAATCTGCCGCTCCCCATTGCTTGCGTGTTCTTCGGAGCTGTCGGAGCAATCATCGGCAGCTTTCTCAACGTCGTCATTCACCGCATCCCGCGCGAGCAGTCGATCGTTTTTCCGAACTCGGCGTGTCCCAAGTGTCGCCAGCCGATAAAGCCTTACGACAACCTTCCGATAATTAGTTATTTGATTCTGCGCGGCCGCTGTCGCAACTGCGGCGTGCACATTTCTGCGCGTTATCCCGCAGTCGAAGTTCTCACCGCCGTTCTATTCGCGGCGGTGACGTGGCATGACGGTTTATCGTTCGCGCTGGCTTTCGATCTCGCATTTGTGGCGGCGATGCTGGCGCTGATCTTTATCGATGCGGAACACATGATCCTGCCCAACGCGATTACCTATCCCGGCATTGTCTTCGCACTGCTCACCCGCATCTTCGTGCCGTATCTGGCGGGGCCCGCGCACTTCGATGACCTGCCGCAGCTTCTTAACGTTGTTCATAGTCTGCCGCTGTGGGTGGTTTCGCTCATGGGCGCGATTGTCGGCGCCCTGGCGGGCGGTGGTTCGCTCTGGTTAATGGGTTTCGCATGGGAGAAGCTGCGCGGTGTCGAAGCAATGGGCTTCGGCGACGTCAAAATGATGCTGATGGTGGGCGCGTTTCTTGGATGGCGACTGACAATTTTAACGATCTTGTTGGGAGCGCTCACGGGATCAGTCGCAGGTATTATCGTTATGTTTCGGCGCGGCAGCCGTAACATGCAAATGATGCTTCCGTTCGGGATTTTTCTCGGCATCGGATCGATAGTCTCACTCTTTTTCGGATCGCGTATTGTCCTCTGGTACGCATCGCTGTTTCGTTAATCGATGTACGCCAGTCGCCTGCAAATCCTGCTGGCCATTCTCGCCGCGTTCTTTCTGCTCGGCACGATTGGAATCTTCGTCGTCTTTGCGATCGCTCCCGGCGCCGCGGTCGTTTATCGTCCGCTGCTGCTGAGTGGATTCGTGGCCATGCTATTTGTCAGCATGGTCTGCATGGCAGCGCTGATTCGTGGATTGCTGCGGCCCTACAACCAGTTGATTGGCGAAGCTCAGCGCGCGCCGGTGCCCCATTCAGGCAAACGACAAAATGAAGCGGCGTTCGTGCTCGAGACTTTTCAATCAGTCATCGCGCAATTGCAGGATCAGCAGCAGGAATTAAAACGTCTGAGCGAACAAGCGAGTCAACGCGCCGACTCGGCCGAGGCCTTCAGCGGGCGGATCGTCGCCAGCATGCCGACCGGCTTGCTGGCGTTCGACGCCGGAGGACGTGTGACGGTAATGAATGGACCAGCACGCGAACTATTTTCATTGCAGCAAAATTCAGGCGATCATTTCACTGAAGTTCTGCGCAGCGCGCCTGCTCTGATTGAACTGGTTGAGACATGTTTGTCGACGGGCCGGATTTATCGCCGCGAAGAGATCCAAACGACTGACAGCGCCAATGTCGCTAAGAAACTGGGTGCGACGGTCGCCCCGATCGATCTCGCTTCCGAAACAGGATCGCGGGGCGCGCTTTGCCTGGTCACCGACATCACCGAAGTATCGCGTTTGCGCGAACAAGTGGCTCTGAAGAAAAATCTCGAAAGCCTCGGCGAAATGTCCGCCGGTCTGGCGCATGAATTCAAGAATGCCATGGCCGCGTTGCACGGCTACGCGCAATTCCTGCAAAGCGTAGACAGAGCGGAGCAAGGAAAAGCTGCGGCAGACGCTCTGTTGCAGGAGGTCAGAAATCTCTCGGAAATGACGACGGCGTTCCTGAACTTCGCGCGGCCCCAGACGCTGCAACTCGAGGACGTCTCAGTCGATGAGTTAGTGGAAGAATGCGTTCGTGAGCTTACGCCTTTATTTGAATCGCGAAATGTCCAATGCGTCAGAAGCCCGACCGTCAGGAAGGGTCAACTCACGATGGAGATCCGCGCCGACAATCGCATGCTGCGCCAGGCTCTTCTCAACATCATGCGAAACTCAGCCGAAGCGATAACTGACGATCAAAACGACCGACGAGTAATCATCGAAACCACCACCGAACAAGCAGACGCAGAGACATGGGCGGTCATTTCAATTCGCGATACCGGCCCAGGAATTGCCCCATCCGATATCGAAAAGATTTTCATTCCCTTTTTTACTACCAAATCACATGGGCATGGCATTGGTTTAGCGTTGGCCCATCGCGTGATTACGGAGCACGGCGGTACGCTGTCCGCAGCGAATCAATCAAAAGGCGGTGCCGAACTTAGAGTTCGAGTGCCCGCGTCAGCGACCGGCGTTCACAGTTAAGATCACAACCTCGGGCGGGACGCGAAAGCGGACGCGTATGATGCTCGTGCCGATGCCGGTCGTGACGAACATGTGATGGCCATTCTCGTAAACATGTCCGGCGGTATATTTCGATCCGAAACGCGACGGCACGATCGGCGTTCCGATCAAAGGAAGGTTCACTTGTCCGCCATGAGTGTGCGCGGCG
>DASQYL010000424.1:0-11030 GCA_035639235.1 Pyrinomonadaceae bacterium
CAACAACATCGGGCCAGAACGCCTGATTGAGTAACAGAATTTTCATCGAATAGTCAGGCTGCGAGCAGATCGCATCATTAATTGTTAGCTTCTCGACGAACGACGCAATTCCCAAGATACAAAACGTCAATCCTCGTCTTCAGAAAACAATCGATGGCGTCGCGCGGTCTGCATACGATTGGCTCGTTTTCATTGAATGAGGTATTCAAGACAACCGGCACGCCGGTAATTTTGTAGAAGGCCTCTATCAAATCATAGAACCGCGCGTTCGTTTCGCGAGTCACCGTCTGCAATCGTCCAGTACCGTCAACATGAGTAACGGCAGGTATCTTTTCTTGACGATTCGGCTGCACCTTGTAAACCATCAACATGGCCGGTGACGGATGCGTCTGATCGAAATATTCACCGACATGCTCGGCCAGGATCGATGGCGCAAACGGCCTGAATGGTTCGCGCTTCTTAATACGCTCGTTCAGCACGTCCTTCATCTCAGCGCGGCGCGGGTCGACGATTATTGATCGGTTGCCGAGCGCCCGGGGCCCAAATTCCATTCGTCCTTGAAACCAGCCGACGATCAGACCATCGGCGATATCGCGCGCGGCGCTTTCGAACAATTCCGGATCGGAATAATTCTGGAATCTGAGATTTGAAATTTCGAATTCCCTAGTTATCTCGTCGCTCGAAAACTGAGGACCTGTGAAGGGACTAAATGCCGAGTTGTTTGCATCGCCACTTCGCTCAATCACAGTTGCCGGTCTATCGCTCTCTTTTCGTCCATTCTCCCGGGCGCTTTGGTCATTCCAAATCTGATAGCAGACGCCGAGTGCAGTCCCGCTGTCACCGGCGGCGGGCTGGACAAAGACGCGGCGAAAGGGCGTGTGCCGCAGGATCTTGCCATTCATGACTGAGTTGTAAGCGACGCCGCCGGCCAATCCGAGATTCGTCAAGCGCGTTTCGTCATAAATGTGATTCAGAAGATGAAACGCAACTTCTTCCAGGCGCAACTGCAGGCTCGCAGCAACGTCACGGTCGCGGTCTGTCAAATCCGAGCCTGGCACTCGCGCGGCGCCGAATGTCTGCTGGAAGACGTCTGAAAAGATCCAGCCAATGTGCGGGGATCCATTCTCCCAACTCATCTCGACGCCTCGCGTGGCATGAAGAAAATAGTCAAGGTCTAATTGAAACTGACCGTCATGGTCGGTGCGCACTATGCGGCGAAAATGATCGATGAAGCGCGGCCGTCCATAAGGCGCTAGTCCCATCACCTTGCCCTCGTCGCCGTAATGGGGAAACCCGAGAAACTGTGTCGTGGCGGTGTAGAGAATGCCAAGGGAGTGCGGATACTCGACCTGGCCCAGCACCCGAATTGAATTCCCCTCTCCGATGCCCCACATGGTCGAGACAAAGTCACCAAAGCCATCGAGAGAAAGCAGCGCCGCCCGCGAAAACGGCGAAACATAAAATGCGCTGGCCAGATGCGCGCGGTGATGTTCGATGTGATGCACCCGCGCCTTTATTGCTCCTTCATCAATCGATAACGCGCGCGCGATCTCTCGTTTTAAGTCGAAGACTCGCGCGACGTTTCGCAAGCGCTCTGTCAGGTGACCCGCAAAATGGTCTGTTTGCCCGTTACCATGCCCGTTTGTTGCATCGGCGCTTTCTGTAACAACGGTAATATCTTGCGAGACAGCGACTGAGGTCGAGAGCACTTCAAGCGCCGGCGCCGTGAGCATCGAACCTCGTTTCATCAAACGCTGGCCGGCGGCGAGAATTCTCTTATGCAAACGCGCCGCAGGATTTCGCGAAATGCCGATATGTTCGACCTGTTCGATTGAGATGCCCGCTTCACGCAGGCAATACTCGATCGATCGCGCCGGAAATCCCGCGCAGTGCTTGATGCGATTGAAGCGCTCCTCTTCAACGGCCGCAACCAACTCGCCGTCGCGGATCAGCGCTGCCGCCGCATCGCCGTGGTAGGCGTTGATGCCAACTATGTACACGGCTCTGGAGTTAATTCAGATGTACAGCCACGGCGCGACGCGGCGCGAACAGGCCCGAATTCTACGCTTCCACAATTCGCGCGGACTGCCGTAATTCTTCGCCTTGTTTCTGATAAAATGGCCGGCCATGCCTCGAAAATCCGGCTCAACGCGAAAGCGCTTGATCACTCGCTCACTGCTCTCTGTTGCCTTTACCAGATCGAAAAGTAGCCCTTCGATCAGGTAACCGTTACCGATCGAACACTCGACGTGCCGGCCCTGCAAATATTGTTCGTAATAACTACGAGTGAAAATAAAAAACCGCGAGTCGCAGTGATGACCGCAATCCGGCAGGCCAAGCATTTGATAGAAGTTGTGGTCACGAATGTCACAACAGAAATCGAATTCTCGGCTGATGCTTTGCAGCAGCGCCGTCACATTCATCAGCAGGTTTCGACCGGTGAGTTTCCCTACATACGTGCTTTCCGCAATCAGACGCGACTGTCCCATTGCCTTTTCAATCAGCAACAGCTCGCCAAACGACTTACCGCGCTCACGAGGAAAATCGTTGCAAGCAAAAGAAAGAAACTCAACGCTCTTGTTGTGTAGATTTGCGCGCGAGCTAACGTCAACAAATCGGTCCAGCGGCCAGCCAGAGTTCTCAGCAAGAACAATACGCTGCACTAAAGGATCGCTACGGAGGTAGTATTCAAAGCACTTCGCGTATGAGCCTTCGCGCTCGAGGGGATTCGTCTGGGTCAGACCCGGCATGCCGTTCGGATCAACCGAAGCGGTCAATAGGAGTGCGAAATCCTCCGTGAGATTCATTCCGCAACCTGCTCGCGCGCGGCGGGCACGCGAGCATCTATGAACGAAAGCAGCGAAGCCATCCTTGCGGTTACCGATTGGTGCTCAGGCAAATCAAACGAGAGCAGATTCAGCGAGAGTAACAGTTCCGCGATTACCCTTTGACAGACATAGAAGATGCCCGGCCAACCGTCAAACAATGCTCTGCGTACTAAGAGGCCATATAAGCCCATGGCTATCGGCGCCACTATTCGCAAGCGCCTGAGCCGGTCAGCCGCATCTTGCCGACGCCACGGCGTAGTGCGCAGTTTTTGCGCTTCTAATTGAGCGTAGCGCTGCTGCGATAAAAGCCAGCGCTCGATCGGCTTGCGATCGTCGTGGAAGATTGGCGCCTTGAGCGATTGAATGCTTCCATAGCGCAACTGCAATTTTTGAGTGTGGCCATCTTGGAAATATTCACCGCAATCACGCTTGAAGAGAAAAGTTGCCGGCGGGCAGATCGCACATCGCACCGGTTGCCCGCCGATGCAAAAAATAAACGGTGCGCGAAAAGCAATCGTGTCATCATCAAGTGTAATCGCCTTGATTTGCGCAAGCAGCGCGTCCGAGATTATGAAGTCCGCATCCAGGGCCATCACCCAATCCGTTTCAATCCCGGTTTGCGTCAGTCCGTAGTTCCATTGCGCCGCGTGCAAATCAAACTTTCTTTGAAAGATGCGCACTTGCGGGAAAGCGCGCGCGATTCGCAACGTATCGTCGTCGCTAAAGCTATCGACGACCACAATGTCTCGCGCCCACCGCAGATGCGAGAGCGCGCGGCCGATGTTTGCCGCCTCGTTGTAAGTCAAGATCAACGGAGTGATTTCATCGATCATGTCACTCAGGAAGACGCTGCTTCAATTGTCTGTTTTCGAGGCCGCGGTTCGTTTTGTAAGAATCCCCGATAGTGAGCAAGCATCTCGTCAGTCACTTTCTGCCACGAGAACTCATCCGCCATCCAGCGCCGCCCGCGCGCGCCCATATCTGCCAAAGGCATCGTCGCAATCTCGTCTATCGCACGCGCAAGTTCTGCCGGGCTGTTGTCGACGCATAGGCCACAACCGACGTCTTCGACTGCTCGCCACGGTGTTCCTGTGCTCGCGATTACCGGCACACCACGCGCTAGTGATTCGAGCACGACGGTGCAGAAGGCTTCTTTGTGCGACGGCGCCACACAAACATGAGCGCGGCGAAAGTGTTGCTCTTTACTTTCACCGTCGACACGGCCATGAAAGGTCACACGCTCTGCCAGTTTCAACTGATGGACCAGCGATTGTAAATCCTCTTCGTATGCTGTTGGTCCAAAACCACAGATCGAAAGTTCGACAGGCGTTGCGACCAGCGCTAATGCCTTCAGCAGATTGTCGATCCCCTTGATGGGGTGCAGTCGTCCGATGTAGAGCAGAGACAACCGGGTTCCATGCTCCTTTTCATAACTCACGGAAGGTAAATCGATTCCATTTTTGAGAACAATCGCGTCGGCGTTAGGAATCTTCTCTTCACTCTCGAGTTTTTCTTGTTCGCTCGTGACATGCAGAGCCACACGCGCGGGCCGGGCGAGTTGATTGCACGCCCATTCCCACAAGCGTTTGACTCGCGAACGGGTGCTGCCATCCCAGCGCTGAAGCGCACCCATCGTTGACCAGACCAGCGGTTTGTTCAATAAGCGGCACAAGACAAGCGCCGGCAGCGTCGTAAACGAATAGACGCTGTTAAGATGAACGATGTCGGCCCATTGAATCGCACCCGGGAGACGCAACAGAAGCATCGGCGCAATGTCCGGCGGGAACATCACGCGGCAATACTTGATCGGATATCCCGTCTGCGTCTGATCACGTTTGAAATCGATTCGCTTTCCCGGACCGTCAGCGTCAGTAGCTAATACTTTCAACTCGACGTCGTCGTTCGTGGCTAGCGTATTACAGAAGGAATAATTGATAGCCGTAGGACCGCCATAATGGCGCGCCGGATAAAATGACGGCGATACAAACAGCACTTTCATGAGACTTCCGAAGACGTGCGGTGCGTAGCGACTCTAGTTTTCATGATATACGGCGCCACCCGGCCGCAATCCTGCGCTCGACCAGATTTTCCTTGCGAAGCCATGCGATCTTCTCCGCATCGTCCTAAGTACTGCCGCCAACATCAGTGGGAAAAGGCTGACCTGCAGTCCCATATAGAACATTTCCGGAACCCCACCACGAACGATCATTGCTGCCCAGATACAGATCGTAGCTCCCAGATACAACCGTAATGAATCTTCATGATGCAACTTGCGCAGGTAGTCGTCCGCGAAGCGGCACGCAAGGCCCATCAGGGCTCCCCAAATCAGCGCGCCCACCAAACCGAAATTGCCGTAGCCTTCTCCCGGCAAACCAACGGCGATACTGGCTTGGCGATCCTCGAGCGTCTCTCCGCGAATAACATTCGCATAGATGCTGAATGGGTAAGGTTTATCGTGCCAAACCGAACGTGGCACCCAACCGAGCGCCAACGGAATCAACGAACGTCCGTATTCGTAATCGATTTGGTCCGGAAAATACTCGACTATTTGCGCGGACGAAGAATAGATGTCAAAAGCGCCGCGCGCCGTTTCGACCGGCTTCACATTTTCCCAGGCGGTTTCGTAATCCGGTGTGTCCCCGGCTCGGATTGCGCTCATAAAAGTCCACGTGGCGACCAGGACGCTCGCCGCCAACACAACGAGCGCGACGCGCAATGCTTTGCTGAATTGTATCTTTGATAGGACGACCCAAACTGCTAAAGCGAGCGGCGCAAAGCAATAGAGAAACAACGCGCGTGAACCGGAAAGAAATCCGAGAGTCGCGCATAGCAGCAGGATGGCCCAGCAGGCCATTGTCATCGGCAGCGCGAGTCGCGAGCGCGAAGTCACAAATAGAAAAGACACGGCGGTGGCAAGGTATAAACCGCCTGCCAACAAGTACGACCACTGGCCCAACTGCGTAAGTGGGCTCAGCGTCGCGCCGTCGAAGCGGCCGCGCATCGAAAATAAGATGTCCCAGACCGAAACCCGCGCGGCGATCGAATAATCGACCGCGGTCATGAACCAGGCAAACAAGCCCGCGCAAAGTAAAGCTCCAAGAATTCTACGGTTGCGTCCCTCAAGCTCGAGACGGCTTTGCATGGCCTGCGAGCGGCGCCATAAAAGATTCTTGCTGTGATATCCCGTTTCGAAACCAACCAGGGTTATCACCAGCATCCATCCAACCGTGCGATGAACAGACTCAGTTATTCCGGGTTCAATCCGTTCCGGATAAATCAGAGGCATCGCGATAAAGTAAGCAAACAAACCAACGTGAAAACCAAGTCGGGCGATGCTGTGCAGGGGATCTCTTCCCAACTTAATTGCCCACAGCGCGGTCACCGACAAGAGCGCCGCGAGCGCAGGCAGTAACATCGGCGGCTGGCCATTCAAGAGAATGCCTCGAGCAGCGCCAAACAAAATCGCTGCAGCAAGAAAGGCGGCGGTGAGCTGCGACGCGTTCGGGATTCTCAGATGACTTGATTGCGGCAAGGCTTATCTCTCTCTCATCCAATAATCGAGCAAACCCTTCGCAACTAATCGATGTCCTGCGTCAGTCCAATGCGGGTCAGTGGCAAAAAGGCATTGCGCCGCGGGTTGGCAAGCTCGTAACCACGGCGTCGCATCGACAAAGCGGACTGCGTGGTTGGTGGCCCATCGACTGACCGCGCTTTTCGTAAGAAATCGATCAGCACCGGTCGGCGTCATTCGCTTGCGGGCATCCTGCCACGCAAGGTCGTCCCATTCCGGACGCGCCGGCAGGTAAAGGATAGTCAATGAGCCGGCGGGTACAATTTGGCGAAGCCGATTGAGAGTTCTTTCCGTTGTGGGCCAATAATGATCAAAGCTGCGCGCGGTATAAATTCCTTCCGGCTCGAAACTGCTCCAGGCACGTATTCCGTTTACCCACAGAAAACTCGCCAACCTGGAATGCTTTCGCAACCATGAGCGGCCGGAAGCGAATCGAGGTATGTTGTTCTGCGGACTTGCCGTCTGAGACATAAGCCAGGCTTCGTTGTCCTGCAAATCATTGCCGGCATAGAACGCCAGCACGACTTCATCGAGGTCGTAGTCGTGCTTCACGGATTCGAGCATGTCACTCTCGCATCCGGTTCCACAATTCGGGGCTCCCAGATTCCAAACAGTTGTATTTGCTTTCTGGTCGTGAAGCTGCGCCGCGAACAGATTCGCGAAACGCTGCGTCTCGTCGACTCCTATGCCAACTGTGAATGAATCGCCGAGGATGCCGATCCGCTGTTCATCAGGACGCCTGGCCGTGAGCTCGCGGTCTCTGAAGCCATAGCGGTTCACGGCACATGTAACAGAATAATCGTAATGCCGTAGCTCACCACGAGCACCAGGTGGAAACGCACCACCGTTTTTTCCCGGCAAGCTGAGTTCGATTGGCCCTGCTCCCTGCACGTAGAAGCCGGGCGCGGGCCAACCAGCCACGCGCAACGTTACCTCGGCAATCATCAAAGCCGCCGTCAAGCCGGCACTCATCGCTGCAAATCGAAACACCCATAACCTGCGTCGACTAATTCTTGCGCGAGAATCGATCGCAGACTGACGATTTTGCGGCGTGCTGCCGGCAAACAGAATTGAGGCTGCAGTATTCGCCGAATGTTCCATCAAAAGCTCGACCAGAGAGTCTTTTCGGGCAGAATGTCTCTCAGAATTGCTAACGCGCGGCCTGGTTGCCATTGCTCGGCCAACCGTCTTGCTTCCTCTGAGGCGTTTCTTAGGAGATCGGTTTCGCGCGCCAGCAGCAAGATGTGTTTTGCCAGCGTCTCGGCATCGCCGAACGAATGAAGGAGGATTGCATTTGACTCGACTCTTTCGTCACGCGCCGCAATTACCTGATCTGAACAAAGCACCGGCCTGCCTTGAGCGAGCGCTTCACGCACCGCCACGCCATAACCCTCGAATTCACTGGGAACAATAAGAGCGTCGGAACGGACAAGCTCACTTTGCACCGCAGTGTTTTCCAACCACCCGGAAAAGCTCACGCTATCCTCCAAACCGAGCGAAGCGACAAGGTGTTGCAGATTCGCGCGCTCCGGGCCATCGCCAACCAGGACAAGCTCGGCCGCTCGGCCACCTGATCTTTCGTTGGCCACTTTGACGGCGCGGATGGCAACATCAAAGCCTTTGCCGATCACGTGTCGTCCTACCGCCAAAAGACGCAGTGGCTTTCTTTGATGATCGGACTCGAGACATCTGTTCGGTAGCGTCCAACACTCAGGCAGGTCGACCCAATAGGGAAAATTGAAGATTCGATCGCGCGGAATTCCCATCTCGGCCAAATGTTCACCCGTCATTTCACCGCAGACCAGAAAACCACGCACGAACGCGCGACTTAGCAGCCGCAAGTAAGATTCACGCAGAGTCGCTGTTACTCGATTGCGTTTACGGGGGTGCGGGTGATCGGACCAGATGAATACGGGGACGCGCAGCATCGACGTAATAAGCAGCGTCCTTTTCGTCATCGGCGAGGACCAGCCGCCGAGAATCACCGCCGCCTTTGGATTCTGCTTCAACGAGTGCCAAAGATCCGTGTAACCAACTTCCGAGAGGTAATGATGACGAAACGAAAGCTCGGGCGCGGCCTTGAATGGAAAGTCCGCATTACTACGTTCTGCGAACCATGCACAAAAATTCCCCTGGAGACCATCGTGCAGCGTGCGGCACAAAGTCTGATGATACGGAAGCGGCAGCCTCGTGATTAAGTGAATCATTAAGACGAGTGTCCGTTCAGCGCCAGCCACGTGTCGCCCCAGGTCGGTGTTGGCCCAATGACCTTTGCAGCACTTTGCAAATCGGCTAATTCAATTCGCTCAATGCCGCGATGATCAGCAAAAGCCAAACGCGCGGCTTTGAGGCGCGCCTGATAATCATCTTCGGTTTCGCATCCCCAGCGCGCTTTCTTCGGCCAGCTCAAAGCGAGATAACATCTGAACATGATCTTCCAAACAACCCAGGCCGGCGGCGACAGATATTTCTCCGCATAGACCAGCTTGTTGCGAATCCCGTTGTAGACAATCAAGACCGGATCGCCTGCCTTGTAACTCGCGCCGGCATGGTGATAACCCTTGAACCTGGGAACGTAACGAATGGCCAGCCCGGCTTTTCTGACCGCAGTCGAGTAATCCCACTCCTCTACGCCGAAGAAATATTCTTCCGGTAGGAGTCCCACCGTTTCTAGCGTGCGCCGCGGAATCAGGAGCATCGCTCCCGACGCCCAAAAGGTATTTTCCTCTTGATCGAATTGCTGCTCGTCGATCTCGTTCCAGCCGCGAGGAATTCCCTGAATCTTGAACCCGTCAATCCTACCACCCGCTTGCCAGATGACGTTTCGGCGATCGCCAAATAGAATCTTCCCGGTTACCAATCCGATTGTCCGATCATTTTCGCCGGCCGCGACCGCGGCTTCGAGAAAATCCGGCTCAACCTGCATATCGTTATTTAGCAGCACCACATAATCAGATCCTCTTTCGAGCGCCACGCGAATGCCTCGATTACAGCCGCGGCTAAAACCAAGATTGGCTTCGTTAGAAATGAAATCGGATGCCGGAAATTGCGATTGCAATCGCTCGACCGACCCGTTCTGTGAACAGTTGTCGACGACTAGAACGCGAAAATTCGAATACGAAATCTCTTGCAGCGATTTGAGCAATGGCGCAGTGCGCGCGTCATCTCTCCAATGCAAGACGACGATATAAACGAGAGGGGCGTCGGTTTCCGGCATCGTCACACGAGCAAATCTTTGGCGGCGCTAAACCACCCGTGGGAATACTGGTGATAACGTCGATTCACCGTTTCCCTGGCAACTAACGGGACGCGACTTAATCGCTTATCGGGCATCGCGGCGCGCGCCCGAAGATGAACGATTTTTTCTTTTAGCATGGAAAGGGCCACCGGACTGTTTACACTTGCGCGATTAGCCACCAGACGCTCATAGGCTTCCTCGAAGCGGTCTGCCTGCTCCGAATAATGCCGCGACTCGGTCTTATGAATCGGGCTGGTATCTTGACTCCGCCGGATTGGCGGCGCACCCACCAGTTGTCCTGCATGCTGCCGGTACTTGATCAGTCGCCGATCGATGAAAGCCAGTTCCGCGACCGCAGCAATTATCAAAGCAATCCAGCCATCGTGATACAAGCACCCTTCTGGCGGGATCGGCAGGATCAGTTCTCTAAAGTCTGATCTGAAGGTCATCGTCGCCCCGGTCACTACGTTGATGCCCAACAGAACTTCGAGTGAATTGCCGGCCGCTATTTGTTTCTGTTTCTTCGCATCAAAGCCAACCGCTTGCCACAAGCTGCGATCCTCAGCTTGCAAGTCATCCTTGACTAACTCTGCGTCGCTAAAAACCAGTCCCACACTCGGCGATGATCGGAACACCGCTTCGGCCAACTGCAGTTTCTCCGGCTGCCAGATGTCGTCCTGATCGCATAAGGAGATTAGGTCACCTGAACAAAGACCGATTGCTCTTTCGAAGTTCTTTCGCACTCCGAGTTGCTTTTCGTTGAGATAGAGACGGACCGGGAACTTCGCCGCCGAGGCAAAAGTCTCAACAATTTTTCGCGAGTTGTCGCTTGACTGATCATCGGAGACGATTAGCTCATCCGGAGGTCGCGTCTGCGCGGCTATGCTTTCCAGTTGAGCCGCGAGATAGGGCGTCCCGTTAAAGGTGCAGAGCGCTATCGAAAGTTTCATAGGGGCTCGCTGCCTCGCACCAAATTCATCCATCGCCGTTCCGGAATTATGTCGTTTGCCCTCACCCGAAACAGGTTCAGAGGTGAAATCAGATGCGTGCAGTGTAGTCCGTAAATTACAACAGCCAATTCGACCAGGTAGGCGGCAGCAGTTGAGAGGGCCGCACCTACAATTCCCAGCCGCGGGACGAGCAGGTACAAGAGAATTACCGTGATTCCTAATGCGCTTAAATTGGCTTTGCTGCCAAGCATTGGACTGCCCAGCGCTGCCGCGCCTCCACCCAGCACCTGCTGCGCACCTTTAAATAAGGAGGCAAACAACGTGATCTCAGCCGGCAGCACGGCCGATCGAAATGCTGCGCCGAAAACCATCGGTATTAAGGCTGGCAGCATCACGGCCATCGCGATCATGATCAAAACGCTGAGCACCCAGTACTTGCGAAA
>DASQYL010000425.1:0-35332 GCA_035639235.1 Pyrinomonadaceae bacterium
CTGAAGATTATTGACTTCGAGAAAGAGCAGATCGAGACCGCTAATCATTCCGCTAGACCGTACTCAAGATCAAATAAACAGTGTAACCACCCGCCGCTACGATCGACCAAAACACAATCTCCTGAATCGCGCGCAGCCTTCGTAACGGATGACCCACTCTCATTGATTCGCGTACGTTCGTCATCGCCGAATGCGCGATCATGATTCCGAAGCCCACGACGCCGGCAGCTAGGATCGAAAGCGGCCACAGGAACCATAATCCATTGAAACGGACCAGCAAAAGTAAAAGCAATCCCAGGGTGAGACACATCAACGAACTGAGCAGTTGTCCGTACACTCCGACTTCGCGTGCCGCCGGCGCTGATTGCGCCGTGACGACGCTCGGGCGCGGCGCGCGGCGTGACGCGTCGTATTCCTTCCGCGCGCTTTCGTTGCGCAGAACGCCGTACGCTTCGTTCAGCGCCTTCATGTTCTCCTCAGCGCCGCCACGATCGGGGTGGTGTTGGTGAGCGGCGCGTTTGTACAGACGCTCGATGTCTCTCAACGAAGCGTCTTCATTGGCGCCGAGGATCCGATAATAATCCGGTGCGGTTTTCAAGTGACAGGCATTTTAGATGTGCCTTGGCTGATGATCAATCAATCGCCACCGGCGTGTTTGTTTATTGCTCGCCATATCCGCGCAACCTTCTAGGCTTCGGACGTGCAAGCTGTTATTTTTGAAGCATGGAATCGCAGTTCGCGCCGGGCGATGATTTAATCTTCCAACTCGAAAGCGGCTTCGGACTTTTGCGAGTGATCGCTGTCGATGAGATCGAGGGAAGCATCGTGTGGCATTTAATGGCCTATGAAGAATTATTTCCTGACGTCGAATCGGCTGAACGCGCTCTGCGCGAGCCAAAATCGCTGCATGTCAGAACTCCTCATATGGCACTGACAAATCGAGCGTTTGAACGTACGCCCGCTGCTCGATTGGGAAATCGTCCGGTGACCGTCGGCGAACGCGAGCAATACGAAGCTTGGATCAATAATAAAGGCAAGATTTCCGATCGATCGGCATTATTGATGCTGGGATTGAGATGAGATGACGATGTTCGTGAGCAAACAAACAAACGCGAAGCCTTTCGGGCGCTTCGCCATTTTCGTCTTATTGATTCTTGCCGCCACCTCGAGCGCCGCGGCTCAACGCGTCGAGCGCAAGATCGATTCGTGGCGACCGCTTCACTACGACATCGCGCTGACGTTTGACGATCAGATGAGCCAACTCAGCGCCGCCAGCGCAAAGATCACCATCGAAGTTCTCGCTCCATCACTGGATAAAGTCGACTTCGACTTCGGTGAAATGCCGGTGGACTCTGTATTCGTTTCAGGCCGGGCCGCCATATTCGATCACACGCCCGAAACACTGAAGGTGACGCTGCCGGTTAGCGCGAGGCGTGGAAACAAAATCGAGATCACTGTGAACTATCACGGCCACCCAAAAGACGGTCTCGTATTCGCAAAGGACCGCGATGGTAATCCGTCGGCGACTGGCGACAACTGGCCCAACCGCGTTCATTATTGGATTCCCTCATTCGATCATCCTTCGGCCAAGGCTACGGTTTCGTTCACCATTTCGGCGCCGCAACGCTATCAAGTCGTCGCCAACGGAAAATTTATTTCGTTAACCGGTAACGCAGCGACTTCGCATTGGCAATACGATGAAGCGAAAGCAATTCCCGCGTATTGCATGGTCGTGGCAGTCAACCAGGGCGCCGTTATCAATACTCCCTTTCAGGCCGTCCCGCTGATCTACAACGTGGCCCAACGCGACAAGGAATACGCGCCGAAAGGATTTTCACCCGCCGCGCCCGCGCTGACTTTTTTCAGTCAGACAATCGCGCCGTACCCTTACGAAAAATTAGCGCTAATCATTGCGGCCACGCGTTTCGGCGGGATGGAGAACTCCAGCGCGATCGTCTTCGCCGCTAATCTTTTCGATCGGCAACAGGTCGAATTGAATGCCCCGGGCGCGAACAACAGGGCAATCACGACTCAATTTGCAATTCCCAGCCGGATTGAGACCGTAGTCGCGCACGAAATCGCTCATCAGTGGTTTGGCGATTCAGTGACCGAATCAACCTGGGCCGACCTTTGGTTAAGCGAGGGTTTTGCGACCTACTTTGCCGGATTATTTATGGAGAAATACGAGGGCGAAGACGCATTTCATACTTATATGCGCGATGCCGCGCAGCGTTACTTCACTTTTGAGAAGCGAGCCAGCTTTCCCATCCATGACACCGAAACGACCAACCTGATGGGTCTCCTGAACGAGAACAACTACGACAAGGGTGCGTGGGTGCTGCACATGTTGCGCAGCCAGTTAGGCGATGAGGTGTTCTTCAAAGGGTTGCGCAACTACTACAATGCTCATAAGGAAGCGAACGCTACGAGTGACGATCTGCGAGCGGCACTCGAGAAATCTTCCGGCAAAGACCTGAAAGCGTTTTTTGCACGGTGGATTTATGGATCGGGTCATCCGCGTTATCAACCAACATGGAACGCGGCGGATCCGAGAGACGCATCAAAGATCAATTTGCGGCTCGATCAAATTCAAGCCGGCGAGCCATTTCTCGATCCGGTGCCGATCGAATTTGTCGTTAACGGAAAACCCGAATTGAAAACGATCATCCCGACAGGCAAATCGACCAGCACACCGATCAAACTTTCAGGCCCACCAACAAAGGTGACGCTCGATCCAAACGAAACGCTGCTGAGGGAAGTCAGCTACCGATAAGTCACCCGCCGTTGGCGAGTGACGTTACCACGACGTTGACCAATCGCTGCGGCACCACGATCACCTTCACGATCTTTTGACTGTCGATGAAGCTTTGGATTTTCGCGTCAGCCAAAGCAATCGTGCGCAAGTCTTCTTCTGAAATGTCGGGAGCCACAATCACACGTGAGCGCAGTTTGCCGTTAACTTGAACTGGAATCTCCAGCTCGTCGTTCTTCGCCAATTCAGGATCGGCAATCGGCCACGGCGCGTCTTTCAACAATCCGTTTTTGTGGCCGAGCCCTTCCCACATCTCTTCCGCGATGTGCGGCGAGAACGGCGCTAACATCACGACGAGGGCTTCAATCGCTCCGCGCGCCGCGTAAACATCCGGCTCCGAGGCCGATCCGGGATCGATATTGAACTCGCCCAGCGCGTTTAGTAATTCCATCAACGCCGCAACGTTGGTATTCAGGTCGAGCTTCTCGAAATCATTTGTGACGCGCGCGATGGTTTGATGGGTCTTGCGTCGTAATGCGCGAGCGCCGTCGCCGAAGGTCGCGGGCGGGGCGCCCGCGCTCCCAGCATGAGCGCGCCATTTGTAAACCATCGTCCACACTCGCCGCAGAAAACGCACCGCGCCTTCGATTCCCGTTTCAGACCAACGCAACTCGTTTTCGACTGGTGCGGCGAACAGCACAAACAAGCGAGTCGCATCGGCGCCGAACGCTTCGATCATTTCATCCGGATCGACACCGTTGCCCAAGCTTTTCGACATCGCTTTGTATTCGTCTGTGCCTTCGACCCGATTCGTCACCATACCTTGCGTCAACAAGCGCTTCACCGGCTCGTTGAAATTCACGAGACCCATGTCGCGCATGACTTTGTTCCAAAAGCGCGTGTAGATCAGGTGCATCACCGCGTGCGAATCGCCGCCGATGTATTGATCGACCGGCGTCCACCGCTGCGCGATCGCTGAATCAAACGGCATGGATTCATTTCGCGGATCGGTGTAACGAAAGAAATACCACGACGAATCGACGAACGTGTCCATCGTGTCGGTTTCGCGCTGCGCCGGCTTGCCGCATTTCGGACAAGCGACGTTTACGAATTCCGCCACGCCTTTCAAAGGCGATTCGCCTGTGCCGGTGAAATGCGCCTTTTCCGGTAACATCACGGGCAGATCTTTTTCCGGCACCGCGACCATGCCGCAATCAGGACAATAGACGACAGGAATTGGCGCGCCCCAGAATCTTTGCCGCGAAATGCCCCAATCGCGGAGACGATAAGTCACGGCTGGCCCGCCGAAGTTTTTCTCAGCCGCGTGATCAGCCATCTCACGCAACGCGTCCGCTGAAAGCTTGCCGCTCCACTGACCGCTGTTCACCAGCACCCCGTAATCAGTGAACGCGTTCTTCATCTCGATCGACTGATCACCGCCCGGCGCTTGATCCGGCGGCTCGTTCTGTTGACCATGGACCACCGGCGCGATCACCTGACGAATCGGCAAGGTATATTTTTGCGCGAACTCAAAATCGCGTTCGTCGTGCGCCGGCACGCTCATGACAGCGCCCGCGCCGTAATCCATGAGCACATAGTTCGCCACCCAGATTGGCAGCAACTCGCCGTTGAACGGATTAATTGCCAACTGGCCCGTGTTGAGGCCCAGCTTCTCCTCTTCAACGGCTGCATCTTCGGTCTTGATTGCGCGCGCGGCTTTGACTTGCTCTGCAAACGCCGTGACCTGATCTTTCAAGGCAGAATCGGCCAGCACTTTCTCCAGCATTGGATGTTCAGCCGCAACCACAACCGCCGTAGCTCCGAAGATTGTGTCGATGCGCGTGGTGAACACGCGAATTTTTTCGTCGTGGTCTTTAACTTTGAAATCGATGTAAGCGCCTTCGCTACGGCCCACCCAATCGCGTTGTCGCTTCAAAACTTTTTCTGGCCAGCCGCTCTCGATCTCGTCAATGTCCTCGACCAACTGTTCGGCGTAATTCGTGATGCGGAGATACCACTGCTCGATCTCTTGCTTCGTAGTTTGGGCGCCGCACCGCCAACAGATGCCGCCCGACGATTGTTCGTTCGACAGCACCGTCTCTTCTTTCGGACACCAGTTCACCGCAGACGTGCGCTTGTAAGCCAGGCCGCGCTCCAGCATTTTCAGAAAGAACCACTGGTCCCACCGGTAATAATCAGGACGATGGGCGGCGATCTCGCGCGACCAGTCATAACTGATGCCGAGCCGCTGCATCTGACCCTTCATGTGTGCGATATTTTCTTCAGTCCAATCGCGCGGCTGAATGCCGCGCTTGATTGCCGCCTGCTCAGCCGGTTGACCAAAGCTGTCCCAACCGATCGGATGCAGCACATTGAACCCGCGCAGCCGCTTGTACCACGCCAGCGCGTCGCCGATTGAGTAGTTGCGCACGTGGCCCATGTGCAGGAAGCCCGACGGGTAAGGCAACATCTCCAGCGCATAGAATTTCGGCCGCTCGTCATCGTCGCGCGCTTCAAACGTGCGTTCGTCAGCCCAACGTTTCTGCCACTTCTCTTCGATTTTTTCAGGGAAATATTTCTCGTCCATTGCTCTCACCTCTTAAGTTACAAGCAAACCGCGGATTGCACAAAACCACTCACGCAATTCAATTAATCGATTTGTGATTAGGTATTTGCCGCTAACCGAGCAGGGTTAGACCCGCCGCGATAACGGCATACCAAGGAGGAGGAGTTTCTTAAGCGATCGATCAGGAAACATTTTGCGCGTCAATGGTCGCATTCTATCGAAAGCTTGTGATTGAGTCTACTAACGCTTGAGAACGAGCGACGAAAGTCCGCCGACAAATAACATTTACAGCACGTCAAAGTACAACACGCGCGTACGCGTAGTTTGACTACCTTGAGGGACTGTAAGATTCAATATGCTACCGTCGCTAGCAGCGATTTTGACATCATAAGCTGCATCTTTGTCGGCGTAATAATCAAAGAAAAGAAAAAGCCGACTAGGATAATGTCGTTTCTTGTCCAAAGAGAATCGAAACGTATTTGCTCGGTCATTAAGGTATCCAATCTTTCCATCTAGATCGTAAGAAACCGCTAAGCGTGTTCCCTTAGCGCTTACTGCCACGGTAATCGTGGTACCGTCCTGCCCGTGAAAAGTTGTTCCGATGAAACCCATCGCCGGACTTGGGGTCGGAAGGGGCGTGAGGCCGGGGGGCTTAACCACCGGTGTAGGGCTGGCGATTGCTCTTAATGCCTGCTCCGCTTCTTTGCGCGGATCTGGTGCTCGAACAACTTCCTGCAACGCTTGTTCGCCCTTTGCCGCCCGTAACGCACTTTGGGCGGCCTCATCTCGTGCCACATCCAATGAAACCTGAAGTTGGTCGAGTTGTTTGCTCTTTTCACCGATCCGTTGATCGAGGGTGGTTGACTCTTGCCTCAGTTTCACCACTCGATACGTGAAAAACGAAAACACAAGCAGCCCGGCGATCACGGGTACGGCCGTGAGCAGCACTGACCGCCGATATGCTCGCTGCTCTCTCTCTATCGCCTCGGTTAATAAATCTCGGAGTTTCGTTGTAGATTCGACCATAGTGTTAGATCTGTTTCTTAATCGTTTCGTCGGCCAGGTCTCTCAAGCGCTTCTGCTCATCGGGACACAATTCTGCAAATTTCTCGAAGCGTTTCTTGAGCAGTAGATAAGTTGCTATACGAGACTCCCTGGGAGAAATCTCACGATAGGGAAACACAGCCGCAGCACTCATGAAGACTCCACCAATGCCTACGATTTGCGGAGCCAATCCAGCAAACCACTTTGTAAGCAGTAATGCCAAACCAATTACGAATATGCCAACGGCAATAAAGATCCCTACCCACCGCTTAAATGAACTGATGGCGCTGCTCTGAATTGAGATCAGCTGCTCAAAATAAGGAGCGTAATCGTCGTGAAAGTCAGTTGCGACGGCTGCCATGAGAGATCTCCGCTATCTGCGCAGTTGAGACTTTCCGGGCAGTATACTCTAAGTGGTTTGAATGTAAAGAGAATCCTTCCTTGGGTAGTGATCTAAAACGTGAATTAGATCGTGATCGCTTCGATTGGCTTGCGGCTGATCAACGGGCGGGAGCGCATGGGCTATTGTACAAACGACCGCAGCGCCGCCAGGTTCTTCAAATCCGCGCGCGGATCGTCGTACGGCGTTTCCAGAATGAACGCGCAATGCGCAAGCTTGGGATGTTGAGCAAAGCGGCGCAGAGCATCCGCGCCGATGTGACCTTCGCCAATGTGCCAGTGGCGATCGACGCGTGAGTTGTATGGCGCCTTTGAATCGTTGAAGTGAATGGCACGGACGTTCTTAAGCCCGGCCGTCTTCTTAATGATCGAGAGAGTCGCTTCCAACCCTTCTGCTTCGCGAATGTCATAACCGGCAGTGAATGAGTGCGCGGTATCTACACAGACACCCAGTGGCAACTGCTTGCATCGATCCATTATGGCGCGCAGATGTTCGAAGCGATGGCCGATGCATTCGCCCTGCCCCGCTGTGTTCTCGAGCAGAATCTTCAATTTACCAAAATGTAAACTCTTGCATGCGACCTGCAAACTGAGCGCGCAAATCTCCAGCGCGTCTGCTTCAGGACAACCACGCGCGCTGCCGGGATGCACGACCAGATAATCGACGCCGAGCGCAATCGCCCGCTCGATTTCTTCGCGAAATGAATCGATTGATTTCAGCAGAATGACTTCATCAGCGGCTGAGAGATTGATTAAATAGTTTGCGTGGATGAGGACCGGCGAGAGCTTTGTTTGCTTCAGCGTCTTCTTGAACAAATCAATCGATTCTTTGGTGAGCGGCTTTGCTTTCCATCCGCGCGGATTGCGCGAGAAGAGTTGGACCGCATCGCAGCCAGTTTCTTTGGCGATGACGAGTGCTTGATGTAAGCCGTTTTTGATGGGCGCGTGGAAACCGATCCTGGGCCTGGAATTTCGTGGGCTCATAAGTAGATGCGGCTCGGCCGCAACTCATTTCTGCTGGACCTGTTCCATCACCCGCAGCATGTTGCCGCCGAGAATCTTGTCAATGTCAGTCTCTGAATAACCGCGCTTCAGCAGCTCCTTCGTTAGGTTTGGCAAGTCTGCTACCGAACTCAAATCAGCGGCCACGGCTTGAATGCCGTCGAAATCCGACCCAATCCCGACGTGATCGATCCCGACGAGCTTCACGATGTGATCGATATGATCCACGATTCGCGAAACGTAAACCGGCGGCAGTCGTTTCAGATACTCCTGAGCGCGCACGCGATCGCGCGCGAGTTTCTTTTGTGCCGCATCGCCATTGTCTTCATCGGATGCGCGCTGGACCAACGAGGCGATCTCGGTATCGACCTTCTTTTTCTTTTCTGAATAACCGGGCTCGATGTGCTCTGGATAAAAGATGACGTTGACGACGCCGCCCGTCTTCGCCAACGCAACAATCATTTCGTCAGTAAGGTTGCGCGGCGCGTCGGTGATGGCGCGGCAGCCCGAGTGCGTCGCAATCACCGGCTTTGTCGAAGTGTTAACGATGTCCCAGAAAGCCTTGTCAGAAAGATGCGACACGTCGACCATCATTCCTAACCGATTCATTTCGCGAATCACTTGCTTGCCAAAATCAGTCAGACCACGCGTCTTCCCGATCTCGTCGCCCGACGATCCCGCCCAATCCGTGCTCACGCTCCACGCGCCCGACATGTAGCGCACGCCCATCTTGTAGTATCGCTCGACGTTTTCGATCTTGTTATCGATGGCATAGCCGCCTTCGAGTCCCATCAGCGCCGCGATCTTTCCGCTGGCTGCGATGCGGCGAATATCCTCCGCCGTGGTCGCGAGTTCCCATGTCTCCGGATGTCTTGCCGCCAGATTACGCACCGCTTCGATTTGAATATCTGCGCGCTTCATCGCGCTCGCGCCGCCGCGACCGAACAAATCAGGATCGACCCAAATCGAAAAAAATTGCGCGTCGAGTCCGCCCTCTTTGGCGCGCACTGCGTCCAAGTGACCGTCGGATAGCCGCGTCTGCAAATCGACATTTTCATCGACCAGTCGCTGCGTTGTATCGGCGTGCATGTCGACGATGATCGCGCGCCGGTGAATTGAAAGCGCGTCAGTCGCAACTGGAGAATTTGTGGAATTATTTGTCACTGGTTTTTTAGCGCGGCGACAACTCAACACCGGCAGCAAGAATAATAGGCTGATTAAAATGACGGCATTGCACAAGCGGACCGAGAACATGATGGCGAAACTTCTGCAGTGTCAGAAGCCCGACCGTCAGGGAGAACTTCGCGCAACTGGCCCTCCCGGAGGGTCGGGCTTCTGACACGTTGCATCGTACGGAGGCTTAGCCGATGAATCAAGCAAAGCCTAAAATACTCGGCCGCAAAATCAATCCAAGAGAATGCCAAAACCTCGCATCAATTTCGAGCGTATTAGGCTCGTGATCTGCGTCACAAAACGGCTGAATGCGGTGTTGCAAAGGTACCCTGCTTAGAGTATCGTGCATTGTTAATTTCACCCTTAGAAGATCCCGCGAAATTAGTCTCCAAAGGAGAATCAAGAAATGTTTACACCGACCGGAACGGCAAAAGATGCGGCCAAGATGCGTATTTGTGACGAAGTGTGGCACAACGGCGAATTCATCAAATGGGATGACGCGCGCGTCCACGTGATGTCGCATGTGCTGCATTACGGCTCCAGCGTTTTCGAAGGCATCCGTTGCTACAAAACGCACCGAGGACCAGCCATCTTCCGTCTCCGCGAACATATGCAACGCTTTTTGAATTCCGCGAAGGTTTATCGCATGGACCATGAATGGACCATCGATGATTTCTGCAACGCGTCGGTGGAACTGGTGCGCCGGAGCGAGTTGGAGCAGTGCTACATCCGGCCGATTTTGTTCCGCAGTCTGGATGAAGAGCACCCGGCATTCGGCGTGAATCCTTTTCCAAATCCGCTGGCCTGTTACATCGGCGCCTGGGATTGGGGCAAGTACCTCGGCGACGAAGCGATCGAAAAAGGCGTGGATGTTTGTGTCTCGAGTTGGAACCGCTTAACTCCGAATTCGCTGCCCGCCATGGCCAAGAGTGGCGCGAATTATATGAACTCGCAGCTTATCAAGATGGAAGCGCTGGTTAACGGCTTCGCGGAAGGCATCGCACTCGACGATCGCGGTTATATTTCTGAAGGGTCCGGAGAAAACATCTTCGTCGTATCGAACGGCATCGTGAACACCCCGCCGCTTTCGTCTTCGGTGCTGCCGGGAATAACGCGCGACAGCGTAATTAAAATTTGCGGCGAGTTAGGCTTGACGATCAAGGAGCGTGCGATTCAGCGTGCCGCGATTTATGTCGCCGACGAGGTTTTCTTCACCGGTACCGCCGCCGAGTTTACTCCGATTCGTTCGGTGGATCGCATCACTATCGGCAGCGGGCAACGGGGTGAAATCACCGCGCAGATTCAGAAGATGTTCTTCGAGATTACTTCAGGCGAACGGCAAGCCCCCGGCGAATGGCTGACCTACGTGCGCGAATCAGCCAAGTCAGGCAACAACGGTTTCAAGGCTCAAGCAAAGGTTGGAACTTCAACGCCGGTTGTCGAACCCGCGAGCAAACTACAAGCTGCGGGCATCAAGTAACACGTCCATCATCGAGAAGAGAAAGGCGAAGCAGTCACGCTTCGCTTTTTCTTTTCGTACCTCTTCGAAGTTACGTCAATCAATCCGGGCAGGATGTAGAAAACAGCCGTGGCGCCGAGCAAAGCTCCGGTTGAAAAACGGGACGCCTGATTGTTTTCCCAAATCGAAAAATATCCCAGCGTCCAATCGAGCGCGAGCGGCGCGGCTGCGAGAAACAGCCAGATGAGGTTCGGCGTCTCAGTCTGGCGCAGTGATCGAATGAGCGGGTAACTCAAAGTGGCCAGCGCCAACCCCGAGTAAATTCCGGTACAGCGCGAACATACCGCGAACTTAAACCCGGCGAGGTGAAATGAACGTTCGGGAATTTGGTGACAGACAAAGCTGAAGCATCTGTAGATCTTGAAAGCGAGTGTCGCATGACCGGCGGATTGAAGTAGTGGCGCGCCAATAATCGCTGCGAGGATCCCCAGGGTAAGTATCGCCGCGATCGCCCAAACGGCGACGGCGCCAGACGAATGATTAGCGTTCTCCACCCTCGATACTAGCGGTCTTTCGTTAGCGATCTCTATCGACACTTGATGACTCCAAATCAAAACACGAGAGTTGTCAGAGTACCGACTTCAGTCGGATGTTTCAATCGCGCGCAAAATGCCCGACTCAAGTCGATACTCTAACGCGCGTTACTTCAGCGGCGGCGTTGTTGGCGGAGGCTTGCGATGATGAGTCGCTTGTTCGTAGGCGTAGGCTAATCCAAACAAACGTCCTTCGTCCCAGGGACGGCCAAAAATGGTTAGGCCCGCGGGCAAGGTGCCGCCGCGAGTGAAACCCATCGGCACGGTGATCGCCGGAAAACCCGTCGTCGGTGAATAGACCTGGCTGTTGTCGCCGGCCAGATTTTGACGCACGTCACCGATGATCGCCGGCGGATTGCTCCACGTCGGATAGACAAACGCGTCAACTTTCAGTGTCTTCATCGTGGCCAGCACTGCGTCGCCAAATTTCTGACGATATTCACGACTCGCTTTGCATCCGGAACTGTCGTCGCCCGCGGAGTCATTAGTCTGAGCGCGCTCGAGCCGTTGCCGAATCGTCGGATGAAAATTGCCGCTCTTGATGATCTCGTCCAGCGTCTTGATCGGCGCGCCGGCCTCAGCCAGGTAATGTTCAAGATCGTATTTGAAACCTCGACACGGCCCAGCATTCTGTGGGCGCTGCGGCAACGCGGCAACATCAGCCGGATCGACTATCTCCGCGCCCGCAGCTTTCAATTCTTTCAGCGCGTTCTTGAAAACCGCCATCACTTCGGCATCAGCGGTGGGCCGATCATACGCCGCGTGCAAAACTCCGAGACGCACACCCTTGAGCGCGTCCTTCTTCAGAAATGGAAGGTAGCTCGGCGGAATGTGTCCCGCGCTTGTGAGTGTTATTGGATCTGCCGGATCGGGACCGGCGATTACCTGAAGCACGACGGCGGCATCTTCAACTGTACGCGTCATCGGACCCGCGATGTCTGCCAAAAAGTTGAGCGGCACGACGCCGGTGCGGCTGACCAAACCCATCGTTGAACGAATGCCTACCAAACTCTGGTGCGACGATGGACCGCGGATCGAGTTGCCGGTGTCGGTGCCCAAGCCGACCGCGCCAAAGTTTGCGGCGATGGCAGCCGCTGTCCCTCCGCTCGATCCGGCGGTCGTGTGATTGAGCGCGTACGGATTGAATGTGTAACCGGGCTGAATCGAACTGACGGTTTCAAGCGGCGTGAACGCGAACTCGGCCATGTTCGATTTGAATAGAACGATCGCTCCAGCTTCTTTGATCTTGCGCACTACGAATGCGTCACGCGTCGGAATGAAGTTCGCGAGCGACTGCGAACCGGCCGTCGTCCGCAATCCTTTCGTTTCGTAGTTGTCTTTGACGACGACCGGAATGCACTCCAAGGAACGCATGGTGGCGCCCGATTTCAAGCGCGCGTCGAGTTCATCCGCGGACTTCAGCGCGTCGGGATTGAGCAAAACCACGGCATTGATCGAAGGACCGTTTTGATCGTAGGCGCTGATGCGTGCCAGGTACGCTTCGACCAATCCACGACAGGTCACCTGTCGCGCCCGCAAGGCCGCGTGAATGTCAGCAATGGTCTTTTCTTCAACGCCAAATGCAGGAACCCGCCGAGACGGTTTTTTCTGGGCCGCGGTAGCCAACGCAGTGGTGACGACCAGCGCGATCAAAAGCAAGGGCTTCATTTTGTAGCACAAGTTGTTAACTTGCGATTTGAATGAGCTGAGCGGCGCAAGCTGACAGCTCGCGCTGCTTAAAATCTGATTACCGTATCCGGTCCGCCTTCGATGTGAATGCTGTCGACAAAGCGAATGTGTTTCGATTCGCTCGTCATTACCATCGAGTGTGTGCGTTTCCCCGATCCGAAGAACCGCACACCGCGCATTAAAGCGCCGTCGGTCACGCCGGTCGCCGCGAAAATGATTTTCTTACCGGGCGCGAGATCCTCAGTATCATAAACTTTGTTGGGATCGCTGATACCCATCGACTTGAGACGTTCGATCACTTCCTTCGCCGGCGGTACTTTGTCGCGATCGACGCCGAGCCTTTCCGGATCGAAGACCAAGCGCGTCTGAATTTCTCCGTTCAAGCATTTGATGGCGGCTGCCGTCAACACGCCTTCCGGCGCGCCGCCGATCCCGATACATGCATGAATGTTCGTGCCGGCGACCGCGGCCGAAATTCCGGCCGAAAGATCGCCGTCCGAAATCAAACGGATGCGCGCACCGGCGGCGCGGACGTCGTCGATAATCTTCTTATGACGTTTTCGATCGAGAACTATAACCGTCAAGTCTTCAATGTCGCGTCCCAATCGGCGGGCGATGTTCTTCAAATTTTCTTTCACGGGAGCATCGATATCGATCACGCCTCGCGAAGATGGACCAACCACGATCTTGTCCATGTAAATGTCGGGCGCGTGTAGCAGGCCACCACGCTCCGCCGCCGCCAAGACAGCAATCGCGTTGTTCGCACCGAGCGCGCAAAGGTTGGTTCCTTCGAGCGGATCGACTGCAATGTCCACTTCGGGGCAGGACGAAGCCATCTCTTCGCCGACGCCGAAGCCGCCGCCGACTTCCTCGCCGATGTAAAGCATCGGTGCTTCGTCGCGCTCGCCTTCGCCGATAACGACGCGCCCGCGCATGGGCACTGAGTCCATGACTTCGCGCATCGCTTCGACGGCGACTTGATCGGAATATTTGCGATCGCCCTGGCCCATGGTGCGCGCGGCGGCGATCGCAGCCGCTTCGGTCACCCGCAAGAAATCCAAAGACAATTCACGTTCGGTTCTCACTTCTCCCATCGTTTTATCTCCTTCGGAGAACGCAGTCAGGAATTATTACGAACTTGATTTTGTTAGACTAAAGAAAGCGGCGTCATACTAGCACATGCATAAGAACAAAATGTCGAACTGGCCGCAGATGAACGCGGATTTACGCAGATAAGATTAAGAGACTATTCTTAACATTCTAATCTGCGTTCATCCGCGTAAATCTACGGCTGATTATTGCTGCCAATCGCGCTTAGGAGGTGTCACAGGACTGCTGCTCTCTGCGACTCCGAGGGCTTCCATGGCGGCAGAGTCTTGCGCGCCGGCTTCTCTTTCTTCAAACCAAGCGCCCAGTCAGCTTGCATCAAGGTGTGAATGTCGCGCGTGCCTTCATAGATGACCGCAGCCTTGCAGTTTCGCAGATAACGCTCAACAGGATAATCGTTTGAATATCCGTTGGCACCGTGAACCTCGATCGCCATCGAGGCCGCTTTCTCACTGCGCACCGTCGCTTGCCATTTCGCCAGGCTGGTGGCGCGGCCATTCGGGCGTCCTTCGTTCTTCAACCAACCGGCGCGGGCCCAAAGCAGATGGCACATCCAATAATCGGCTTCCATCTCGGCGATTTTCTGTTTCACCAGTTGGTGGTTAGCTATTTTGGTTCCGAAGGTTTCGCGTTCCAAAGCATAAGCGACTGACGCATCGCGCGACGCGCGGATTACGCCGGTTGCGCCCGAAGCAACTGTGTACCTTCCCTGCTCTAAAGCGAACATCGCAATCTTGAATCCTTCACCTTCTTCGCCGACCAGATTCTCTTTCGGCACGCGCACGTCCTGCAGCGAGAAGTAGCCCGTGTTGCCGGCGCGGATGCCCATCTTTCCGTGAATCGTGCCCGACGTGAAACCCTTCATCGCCCGCTCGACGATAAAGCAAGACATGCCTGAGTGATCGCGCTTACGTCTCTTCTCTTCATCGGTCCAACAGAAGAACAGAAAGTTGTCGGCGAAATCGGCGAGGCTGATCCACATCTTCTCGCCGTTCAAAATATAGCCGTCGCCGTCGCGCCGCGCCGTTGCCCGCGCGCCCACCACGTCCGAGCCGGCGCCCGGCTCGGTCAATCCATAGGTCGCCAGCTTTTCGCCTTTCGCTTGCGGCACAAGGTATTTCTGTTTCTGTGCTTCGGTGCCCCACGTGTAAAGCGTCAACGAATTCAACCCCGCATGGACCGACATCGCCACGCGCAAAGACGTATCGACCGCCTCTAACTCTTCGCACACGAGACCGAGCGAGATGTAATCGAACCCCGCGCCGCCGTATTGTTCGGGGATACAGACGCCGAGCAGATTCAGCTCGGCCATCTTCTTAAAAATCTCTGGATGCGCCTCCTGCTTTTCGTCCCATTCCTTGATGTAGGGCGCGACTTCTTTTTGCGCGAACTCGCGCACAGTCTGGACCAGCGCCTCGTGGTCGTCGGTAAGTTGAAGTTCAATCATGGCGGTTACTCTATCATGCGATCAGACTGAAGAAGAATCCACAGATTTCGCAGATTACACAGATTAGAGCGAAGGATGAAATAACGTCAGTGCGATAGATCACGCGCATTTGGAATTTCATTTCCATCTGCGGAATCTGCGTAATCTGCGGATAATATTTTCTTAGCTTCCGCGCGGGCCTCATCTAATGAGGTTACGCGCCCGTCTAACTGCATCTCGTAAATCGCTTTTGTGATCTCGCCGATTCGTGGACCGGGTTGCATTCCCATCTCCAATAAGTGGCGGCCGAACAGAATCGGCGAGGGCGCCGATGCTGCCACGTCGAGTTCACGCGCGCGCTCGATGAACCAATCCTGCGCTTCAGCGTTGTACCATTTCTCGCGCGGGACCCATTCGGCGTTGCGACCGAGCGAATCTGCTTTAGCGACGCGATACAACAGATCGAGTTCGCACTTCCGTGCCAGCCGCCGTAAGGCGCCGTCACCTACTTCATCGCGCTTCTTATAAAATTCCCCAGGCTTAAGATGATCGCGGACCAACGCGATTACTTGCGCGCGCACGTCATAACCATCCAGCGTATAAATATTCAATCGATCGAGAAAATCGATCGTGGGCCGCACGCCACCTTCTTCATGTTCACGCGAACGAATGCGCCCGTCGACGAATGCGGTCGTCGCGGGTTTCCCGAAATCGTGGCACAGCGCCGCCAGCATCACGGTCACCTGCTTTGGGTATGGCAAGTCATCGATAGACTCGCGCGCGCGATCGACAGTGAGCAAAGTATGAATCCACACATCACCTTCGGGATGCCATTCAACCTCCTGCGGCACGTCGATCAGCGCTTCCAATTCGGGAAACAGTTGAGGAAGCACCGCGAGCTTTCGCAACCAATCGAGGCCAATCGAGGGACACTGCGCACGCAGCAAGAGTTTTTCCATCTCCCCCCAAATACGTTCGGCGGGCAAATCGGATAAATCAATCGGGCGACAGAGTTCGACCGTCAACGGCTCAATTTCAAATTCAAATCGCGCGGCAAATTGCGCTGCCCGCAGCACGCGCAGGCTATCTTCAGCGAAAGTCTCGGGCGATACCGCGCGTAAGTTTTTCGCCGCGAGATCTGTACGCCCTTGAAATGGATCGATAATTTCAGCGGTGAGCGGATCTTTCAGAATCGCGTTGATGGTGAAGTCGCGGCGTTTCGTCGCATCGGCCACCGACATCATCGGATCGCCTTCGATCACAAATGCGCGATGACCGCGGCCGGCCTTGCGTTCGCGGCGCGGCAAAGAAACGTCGAGGTGCGCGCCTAATTTGTAAACCGTGAAAGCTTCGCCGACCACATTCACCGATCCGAATTGATCCAGAATTTCTCTCAACTGCGGCGGTTGGATTCCATAGACTTCGACGTCCCAGTCCTTAGGCTGCTTGTCCATAAGTTCGTCGCGGACACAGCCGCCAACCAGCAGCGCGCGCCCGCCTTCGTCGCGCACAACCCGCGCGATGTTCAGCACCTGATCGGGAATGTCCACGTAAACAGTATAAAGGCGGGCAACGCCCGCCTCTAAACGAAGTTCCCTCTCCCTCTGGGAGAGGGTTAGGGTGAGGGATTACGGTGTTCAGTTCTTAATGAACCAAGAGCAAGAATCAGTCTTCATCAATCACTACCGTCGTTCCCCGAGTCGATGGTAAGCAGCTAATGATTTGCGCGCGTTCAATCTTGGTCCGGTCAGTTCCCGCTGTGTGCCACAGTTTCACCCAAAACGTGCGAGTCTCACCGTGAATCGCGAAAGTCGATCCGTCGTTCATCACGGGCACCGGGTCGGCCGTGGTCCCGGCCCGCAATTGCTCGATCAATTCAGGGACGAATGGCTTGAACTTATCGAACTGAACCAGCACTGCGTTGTCTGCAATTTCAGCCGGCGGCAAATCGATGGGGTCCTCCGACTCAAGCAGCAACCTGGTCTCAGTCTGATGATCGCGCTTCTTTTGAATTGGCATTGCACGATCAAATCACAGCTACGAGTCTCTTTCAACGAGCCGTTTCAGAACCTGGAGCGGTAGCGATCGGATCAAGAAGAACTTTTCGAGTTGATCTCATGCTCTCGGTCAAGCATTAAGGTCGCTGAATCGCTTAATCGTCGGAAGACTCCTGATCCGGTCGCTACCGCTCCGGTTCCGACACTTGTGTGCTTGACTGCCGGAAGCGTACCTCGTACTCTGGGTCTGCAATGATCGGTCGCGTCAGCTATCGCTATTATTGGTATTACGGCCCGCTCTCCGCGTGGAGGGACGGCTGGGCGATGGGGCGTCGCGAGACCGACTAGGTTCCCGAGACAAGTTTCCAAACCGGCCAACGGTCCTCCGCTCAGGAGAATCGTTGGCCGGTTTAGTTTGTTTGGAGCTTTGCACCTGGTGCTCTGTACTTGCTGCTTTGTACTTCGAGCTTTTGTATGAAGTAACCCCTGAAGCAAAAGGACAAAGTTCAAAGCGCTAAGTACAAAGTACAAATCAGAGAGGTTCAAATGTCTGAATCGCAATCGAACATCCTTCTCGATCACGTCGATGGACGGCTGGTCACTGGTGATCTGGACGCGGCTCTCGCGGGCCGCAACGATATTGTGCAACTCGATCCCGATCATCCGGGCTTTCGTGATCCAGAATATCGCCGCCGCCGCAATCAGATCGCGCAACTTGCGTTAAATTATCACCCCAGCGACTCCATTCCTGATGCTCCTTATACCGACGAGGAGCATCGGGTTTGGGCGACCATCTGGAAGGCGTTGCAGCCCGCGCAGCAATGGCACGCCTGCGCCGAATATCTCGAATGCGTGACGAAACTCAACTTTTCTCCCGATCGCATCCCGCAACTTCGCGAAGTCAGCGAGCGAGTCGAAGCGATTAGTGGCTTTCGACTCGAGCCGGTTGCCGGGCTGGTTCAACCGCGCGTGTTTCTCGAAAATCTGGCAGACGGCATCTTTCTCTGCACGCAGTACATTCGTCACCACTCGACGCCGTTGTACACACCCGAGCCCGACGTGGTCCATGAAATCGTGGGCCATGGCGTAACGTTGGCGAGCGAACGGCTGGCCGAGTTGAACCGGCTGTTTGGTAAAGCGGTGAAGCGAACAAAATCAGCAGAGGCTCTGGAGAAACTGTCGCACGTCTATTGGTTCACGATCGAGTTCGGCGTGCTCCGCGAAGATGGGCGAGTGAAGGCCTACGGCACGGGCTTGTTGTCATCCGCCGGCGAGTTGGCCGAGATGCACCAAGCCAAGCTGCAGCCGCTGGATTTGGAGGCAGCGGTGGACCACGAATACGATCCCACGCATTTTCAGCCAACCTTATTTTGTGCTGAATCGTTCGCCGCGATGTATGCAACCATCAAGGAGTTCCTGCTGAACTGGTAAGTTTTAGCTGCCTATGATTTCCGCGCCCGGTATCGCTAAGCTCAAGTCGACGCGTTTCGATTTGGAAGCGCAAATTGGCAACACTCCGCTGTTGCGTCTGCACCGCGTTACGCGAGATCTCCCGCCAGGCGTTGCGGTCCTTGCCAAAGGTGAACACCTGAATCCCGGCGGCTCAGTGAAGGACCGACCCGCGCTGGCGATCATCCGCGACGCTGAACAAAGAGGAATGCTTTATTCCGGCAAGACGATTCTGGACGCGACTAGTGGGAATACCGGAATCGCTTATGCAATGCTGGGCGCTGCGCGGGGGTATGCGGTGACTCTGTGTTTGCCGGCGAATGCGAGTGAGGAACGAAAAAGAATTCTTGAGATTTACGGCGCTGCGGTCGTGGAAACTGATCCGCTTGCAGGATCAGACGGAGCTCAATCAGTCGCGCGACGATTAGCAGAATCGGACCCGATAAAGCTTTTCTATGCCGATCAGTATAATAATGACGCCAATTGGCGCGCGCACTACGAAACGACCGGGCCAGAAATTTGGGGACAGACCGAAGGCCGCATCACACATTTTGTGGCCGGCCTTGGCACCTGTGGCACTTTCACTGGCGTAGGCAGGAGACTACGTGAATTGAATCCCTCGATTCGACTGATCTCAATGGAACCCAATTCCCCGATACACGGACTCGAAGGATTAAAGCATTTACCGACGTCGCGCATGCCGGGGATCTTCGATGCGGCGTTAGCTGACGACAGCGTTGAGATTGCCACGGAAGCAGCGCAAGCAATGACTCGGCGGCTCGCGCGCGAGGAGGGTTTGTTCGTGGGTGTCAGCGCGGGGGCAAATGTGACGGCGGCGCTTGCGCTGGCCCGCGAACTTCCGCCAGACTCAGTAGTCGTTACGATACTCTGCGATGGCGGCGAGCGTTACACCAGCGAGCGTTTCTGGACTGAATCGAATGGCTGATCAGAAAACGAAATTCGATATCGCAACCGAACTGGTCCATCGCGGCGAACGAGCCGCGTCCACGGATGGCCAGCCAACCTCCACGCCGATTTACGCCGCCGCGACCTACACTTACTCCTCGATGGACCAAATGGACAAGGTGTTCGGCGGTGAAGTTCCCGGTTATGTTTATAGCCGCCACGGCAACCCGACGGTGGCGGTCCTCGAAGAGGTAATGCGTGAGATCGAGGGCGGCGCCACCGCGTCCGCGTACGCCTCGGGCATGGCCGCCCTGCACGCGGCATTGTTCGCTTGCGAGTTGGCGCCGGGTTCGGTCGTGTTCGCTTCGCAGGATCTTTATGGCGCAACTACAAACTTGCTGCTGAATATTTTCGGTTCCTTTGGAATCAAGACGATTTTCGCGGACTTCGGCGATCTCGACGGCTTGCGCATCCAGACCCGCGAGCACAAACCGCGCGTCTTGGTCGCGGAAACGATTTCAAATCCGTTGTTGAAGGTCTGCGACATCGCGGCGTGCGCCGGGATCGCGCACGAAGCGGGCGCGCGACTGATTATCGACAACACTTTCGCTTCGCCGTATCTCTGTCAGCCGCTGACTCATGGTGCGGACATCGTCGTGCACAGCGCCACGAAGTTTCTCGGCGGTCACGCTGATGCGATGGGCGGCGTGACGATTTCGCGCGACGAATTCGACAGCGCGAGTTTGATTGGCGTGATGAAGCTTGTCGGTGGCGTGCTCAGTCCGTGGGAAGCGCACGAGATTTTGCGCGGCGTCAAGACTCTCGCCGTCAGAATGGATCGTCATTGTGCAAACGCGCGAGAGTTGGCGGCACACTTGCAAGGCGACGCCCGCATTGATCAAGTCCACTTTCCTGAGTTCACCGGCAATAATATGCAATCGGTCGCCGCGCGCATGTTGCGTTACGACTGTTTCGGCGCCTTGATGTCGATCGAATTGAAAGACAACACGCGGGAAGCGGCCTTTTGTTTTATGGATTCTTTGAAACTGTGCGTGCGATCGACGAGCCTGGGGGATGTCTTCACGAGCGTGTTGCATCCCGCGACCGCATCACACCGCGATTTATCACCGGCGCGGCGACGTGCGTTGGGAATCAGCGATGGCCTGATTCGCATCTCAGTCGGCATCGAAAACGTCAAAGACATCATTGCCGATATCGATCAAGCTCTGGCTGCCGTTTCAGAACCCGGAGCGGTAGCGACCCAATCAAGCAGATGATCGCAGTAAACGACGAACAACTCGCGCAGATGCGCGCGCACGGCGAACGCGATTATCCTTATGAATGCTGCGGCTTGATGCTTGGATATTTCGAAAGCGGCGCCAAGCGCGTGGTTGAGACGTATGCGATTTCCAACGCGCGCGCAGAAGAAGCTAAGCGGAATCGGTTTCTGATTCGGCCGGAGGAACTGATGCGTGGCGAGAAATACGCGCGCGACAAAGGTCTGGATGTAGTCGGTTTTTATCATTCGCACCCGGACGACGTGGCCGTGCCTTCGCAATACGATCTTGAACATGCATGGCCCACCTATTCGTACATCGTCATTGCCGTCGAAAAGGGTCGAGCTGCAGATTTGAGATCGTGGGAGATGGAAAGCGATCGATCAAGATTTAACGATGAAGAAATAGTATCGAGGTGAGATTATGGCTGTCACCATCACAATACCAACGCCTCTACGACAGTTCGCGGCGGGTCAATCCGAAGTTCAAGTCGATGCGCAAACTGCCGGCGAAGCATTGAATCAGTTGACCACAACACACATCGAATTGCGGCGCCACCTTTTCAATGATCAGAACGCGTTGCGTAACTTCGTAAATGTTTACGTCAACGACGAAGATATTCGTCACACGAATGGCCCGGACACACCGGTCAAAGATGGCGACACAATTTTGATCGTGCCTTCGATTGCGGGTGGCTCCGCGCAAGTTGATAACTTGCGGTCTGCGTCCGCCGTCGTCGAAGAATCGCAAGTTAACAATTTGCGCTACCCGGAGCTCCCGATGCTTTCCAACGAAGAGGTCGCGCGTTACAGCCGTCACCTGATCATGCCGGAAGTGGGCATGACGGGACAGCGCAAGCTGAAGGCGGCCAGCATTTTGATGATTGGCACCGGTGGACTCGGCGCGCCGTTGGGCATGTACCTCGCTGCGGCGGGTGTGGGCCGGCTCGGCCTGGTCGATTTCGATGTGGTCGACGCCTCAAATCTGCAACGCCAAATAATTCACGGCACCAAAGACGTCGGTCGTCCAAAGATCGCCTCGGCGCGGGATCGAATTCAGGACATCAATCCACACGTCGAGATCGAAACCCATGAGACGAGATTGACGAGCGATAACGCGATGCGTCTGTTTGTTAATTACGATGTGATCGTTGACGGCACGGATAATTTTCCGACAAGGTATCTCGTAAATGACGCCTGCGTGCTCGCCGGCAAACCGAACGTCTATGGTTCGATCTTCCGATTCGAAGGACAGGCAAGCGTGTTCTGGGCCGAGCGTGGTCCGTGCTATCGCTGTCTCTATCCCGAACCCCCGCCGCCGGGGCTGGTTCCATCGTGCGCGGAGGGCGGTGTGCTGGGTGTTCTCCCGGGAATCATCGGCGCAATCCAGGCGAACGAGGCGATCAAGATCATTCTCGGCGCGCCGGACATCATGGTGAATCGTTTATTGCTCTTCGATGCGTGGCGCATGCGCTTCCGCGAATTGAAGCTGCGCAAGAACCCTGATTGCCCGGTGTGTGGAAACAATCCTACGATCAAAAGGCTCATCGACTACGAACAATTCTGCGGCATCACGCCGCAAGCAGAAACGAAAACTACTATGGAAGAAATCACAGCAACTGAACTCAAGAAGCGTCTCGACCAGGGCGACGACATTCAAATCATCGATGTGCGCGAGCCGCACGAATACGAAATTGGCCAGATCCCCAACTCAAAACTGATCCCGCTGGGCCAGGTACTGAATCGCATGAACGAGATCGATCCCGAGCGCGAGACGGTGGTCCATTGCAAGATGGGCGGCCGCAGCTCCAAAGCCATCGACGCGCTCACTCGTTCAGGCTTTCCCGGCAAGCTCATCAATCTGAAAGGCGGCATCACCGCTTGGTCGGACGAAGTCGATCCGCGCGTGCCGAAGTATTAGACGAAGAAGTAGTAGCCGCGGATTGACGCGGATATACGCAGATAATACCTGAACCAGATCCGCGTAAATCCGCGTTCATCTTCGGCTAATACTTTTGTGACCTCCATCACGAGCAGATCAAGTTTCCAACGCTTCTCGGCTGCGCCCTCGCGCGTCTCGGTGTATCATTAGGCCGCATGAATCCCTGCTCGAGGTAAGACAATCGTGACTGAAGCAACCCTGGACGCGCCTGAAACCGCGGAAGCAAACGACGCATCACCTGAATCACAACACAAGTGGGTTTATCTTTTCGAAGAAGGTAACGGCGAAAACAAGTCTCTCTTCGGCGGCAAAGGCGCCGGACTCTGCGAGATGACCCGCGCCGGTTTGCCGGTGCCGCCGGGCGTCATCGTCACCACTGAAGCCTGCAACGCTTATTACGACAACAACAAACAATTTCCCGAAGGCATGTGGGAGCAGGTCGTCGAGGCGCTCGCCGAGATCGAAAAGAAGGTCGGCAAGAAATTCGGCGACGCGAAGAACCCGCTGCTGGTGTCGGTGCGATCCGGCGCGGCCTTTTCGATGCCCGGAATGATGGACACCGTTTTGAATCTTGGTCTAAACAAAGAGACGGTCCAGGGCTTGGCGGAGCAAACCGGGGATTTACGTTTCGCACTCGACGCTTATCGCCGCTTTGGTTCACTGTTCGGCGAAATTGTCGTCGGCGTTGCGCACGAGAAATTCGAACGCGTGATGGATCGCTTCAAGGCTCAAACCAAAGGCGGCCAGGACACGGATCTTAAAACCAAGGACTTGAGCGGAATCATCGATGCCCAGAAAGAGATCATGCGGGCCGAGCATCATGACATTCCCGACGATCCTTATGAGCAACTCAAAGTCACGATCGCCGCTGTCTTCAATTCATGGATGGGCCGGCGCGCGTGCGATTATCGCCGCATAAATCGCATTCCGGACAATCTCGGCACCGCGGTCAACGTGCAGGCGATGGTGTTCGGCAACATGGGCGCTAACTCGGGCACCGGCGTAGCGTTCACGCGCAATCCTTCGACCGGCAAGAAAGAGTTATACGGCGAATATCTTTTGAACGCGCAAGGCGAGGACGTGGTGGCGGGCACACGCACGCCAAATCCGATCAGCCAACTCAGGAAAGAACTGCCGAAGGTTTACGAACAGTTTGCCGCAATCGGACAACTTTTGGAGAACCACTACCACGACATGCAGGACTGCGAATTCACAATCGAACGCGGCAAGCTCTGGATGTTGCAGACGCGCACCGGCAAACGGACGGGCGCCGCCGCCGTGCGCGTCGCCGTGGACATGGCCCAGGAGAAATTGATCGACCGCAAGACCGCAGTGCAACGCGTGACTCCCGAGCATCTCGATCAACTTCTGCATCCTACGGTCGATCCGAAAACAAAGGCGGAGGTGCTTGCGACTGGTTTGCCGGCGAGTCCAGGCGCCGCGCAAGGCCAGGTGGTTTTTTCTCCCGACGAAGCCGAAGAGATGGCCAAGGAAGGCCATCAAGTCGTGCTGGTGCGGCTGGAAACCAGTCCCGACGATTTTCACGGCATGGTCGCGGCGCAGGCCATCGTCACGGCGCGCGGCGGCATGACCAGTCACGCCGCGGTGGTCGCACGCGGCATGGGCAAGACGTGTGTCAGCGGCGCGTCCGCAATCGACGTCGATTACAGCCAACAACAATTCAGCGTCGACGGCGAGGTCGTTACCAAAGGCGAATGGATCACGGTCGATGGATCGACCGGCCGTGTGTTCCTCGGCAAGGTGCCGACGATCCAACCGCAGCTCGGCACAGATTTTCATGAACTGATGAAGTGGGCCGACAAGTTCCGCAAACTCGGCGTGCGCGCGAATGCCGACACACCGCTCGACGCAAAGACCGCGCGCGGATTTGGCGCGGAAGGCATCGGCCTGTGCCGCACTGAACATATGTTCTTCGGCGATCAACGCCTCGCTGCGATGCGCGAGATGATCCTCGCCGACGGTGCGGGCGCCCGCGAGAAGGCCCTGCAGAAACTTCTGCCGCTGCAACGCGGAGATTTCATCGGAATCTTTCGCGAGATGGCCGGTTATCCCGTCACCATTCGTTTGCTCGATCCGCCTCTGCATGAGTTTCTGCCGAATGTCGATGAACTGCTAAGCGAATTGGCTGAATTGAAGATGGGTTTGAAGCAGGCAAAGACAATGGTCGAGATGGACCACCTGCTCGACGAAATCGACGAGAAGCGGAAGCTACTGGATCACGTCAATAAGATCCGCGAAGCAAATCCGATGCTGGGCTTTCGCGGTTGCCGGCTGGGGCTGCTCTATCCCGAAGTCACGCGCATGCAGTGCCGCGCGATTTTTGAGGCCGCGATTCAAGTCAAGAATGAACGCAAGCAGGTGACGCTTGAGATCATGGTGCCCCTGGTTTCGATCAGCGAAGAACTGAAGCAGCAAGCCGATCTCATCAATGAAGTTGCGCGGGAGGTGATGGGCGAACACGGGATGAAGGTCGATTATCTAATCGGCACCATGATCGAGTTGCCGCGCGCCGCGCTGACTGCCGATCGGATCGCCCACCACGCGCAGTTCTTTTCATTCGGCACGAACGATCTGACGCAAACGACTTTCGGCTTGAGCCGCGACGACTCCAGCCGTTTCCTGCCGTCGTACGTCGATCGGAAAATTCTCGCCGACGATCCATTTCAGGTGCTCGACAGCGAAGGCGTCGGCGAGTTGGTGCGCATCGGCGCCGAACGCGGCCGCAGCGTCAAACCCGATTTGAAAGTCGGCATCTGCGGCGAACACGGCGGCGACCCACGCTCGATCTCTTTCTGTAACGAGATTGGATTGAACTACGTGAGCTGCTCGCCCTATCGTGTGCCCGTTGCGCGACTCGCCGCCGCGCAGGCTGCGTTGGAAGCCGAAGCCACTGACGCAAAGAACAAAGAGACGGCCGCGAAACAAGCAGCTTAGGCTTTCGCCCGATCAATCATGAATACCGCGCGCCAATTAATTGTGTTTCTTGTATGCTTGCTCGCCTGTTCGACATTTCTCATGAACGAATCAGCTCAGACGCAAACACAAAAGCCTCCCGCAACCGTCTATCTCCTCAAGCCGGCGCATGTTTGGGACGGTGAGTCCGCGCAGTTGCATGACAACTGGGTTGTGTTGGTGCGCGGCGAGAAGATCGAAGCTGTGGGACCGGCGAGTGAGATCAAAGCCGCCGACGCGAAGATAATCGATCTGCCGGGTCTGACTTTGATGCCGGGACTGATCGAAGCGCATTCGCACATCCTGCTGCACCCTTACAGCGAAACTCTTTGGAACGATCAGGTCGCGCACGAAGCTTTGAGCTTGCGGGTGGCGCGCGCTACCAATCATCTGCGGAATGAATTGATGGCCGGCTTCACGATGCTGCGTGATCTTGGAACTGAAGGCGCGGGTTATGCGGATGTCGGATTGAGGCAGGCAGTGAATCAAGGAATCATTCCGGGACCGCGACTGCAGGTCGCAACGCGCGCGATCGTCGCGACGGGCAGCTATGGTCCGAAGGGTTACGCGCCCGAATGGAATGTGCCGCAAGGAGCGCAAGAAGCCAGCGGTCCGGAAGAATTGACGCGCGTGGTGCGGGAACAGATTGGTAAAGGCGCGGACTGGGTCAAGCTCTATGCTGACTATCGTTGGGGCGCCGGCGGCGCGCATGCGACGTTCACGCTTGATGAAATGAAAACCGCCGTCGAAGTCGCCCACAGCGCGGGCATTCCTGTCTCTGCGCATTCGACTTCAACCGAAGGCGCGCGGCGCGCAATCCTGGCCGGCGTCGATACGATCGAACACGGCGATGGATTGACTCCTGAATTGCTGCGCGTGATGAAGGAGCGCGGCATTGCTCTCTGCCCAACCCTGGCCGTCGCCAGTGGCCCCGCGATCGATCACAAGAAAATTGTTTTCAAACAAGCACTTGAGGCGGGAGTGACGATCGCCAGCGGCAGCGACGTCGGCGTCTTTGCCCATGGCGACAACGCCAAGGAAATCGAATTGATGGTCGCATGGGGCATGCCGATCGTCGATGCCTTGCGTTCGGCGACTTCAGTTAATGCGCGCGTGCTGCACATGGATGACAAAGTTGGCCGCGTTAAGAATGGGTTGTTTGCGGATTTGATCGCGCTTGAAGGCGACCCCACCACAGATATCTCTTCACTACGCCGCGTGCGCTTTGTCATGAAGGACGGAACTATTTACAAGCAGCCGTGAGAGTCTCAACCTCGCCACCACACAACAATCATGGCCACAGTCGCGGCGCTCATCACCGCGGTCGTGATCCAGCCGAGCACTTGCATTAGTGGAGAACTCAAACGCGACTCCATCACCTTTTTGTCACTCGTTAACAGCGTTACCAACGCGACCAGCGGCGGCGCCAACGCGCCGTTCAGGACCGCTGACCAGAACAGCATTCGCACTGCCGAAAGCTTGAAGAAATTCAACAGCAACCCGAGCACCATCGCAGCCGCCAGGACCAGATAGAATTTCGTGGCGTGACGAGGGCGAGCGTCCAACGATCCGCGCCAATGCATTGCTTCAGCAACCGCATAAGCTGCAGAACCTGCTAACACCGGCACGCCTAAAATGCCAGTGCCCAGCAAGCCAAGAGTAAACAATAGATAAGCGGCATTGCCAGCCAGAGGCCGCAAAGCTTCCGCTGCCTGTCGCGCGGTCTCGATGTCCTTCTGTCCCGAAACGAACAGCGTCGCACCCGTCGTAAGAATGATGAAGTACATCGTCACATTTGAAAATGCCATCCCCGTGATTACGTCGGTGCGCGCTGTGCGCAACTCTTCATCCGTAGCGCCACGCCGCGCGTGCACGGTCTTGCGGCCAATCTTGCGCTCCTCTTCGACTTCCTGCGCGGCTTGCCAAAAGAAAAGATAGGGCGAGATGGTCGTGCCGAGCACGCCCAGAAACGTAGCGAGATAATCAACGCTCCATCTGATCTGCGGAATGAACGTCGCCTTTAGGACATCGCTCCATTTTGGGTGAGCCAGAAAGGCAGTGATGATGTAAGAGAAAAGAATCAGCGTCAGCCACTTGAAGATTTGCACGACCCGCTTGTAGCTGGACCACACGAGCAATACGATTATTCCGGCAGTGAATAGCGGCAACCAAATGTAAGCCGAGATTCCAGTCGTCATTTGCATCACCTCGGCCATTCCGCCGAGGTCCGCTCCGATGTTGAATGTGTTCGCCACGATCAGCAGCGCGCACGCGCCCCATAAAACCGGCGGCGAGTAACGGCGACGGACGGCGCGCGCCAGGCCCTCGCCGGTCACCATGCCCAGATGCGCACACATCAGTTGCACGGCAGTCATTAAAGGGAAGGAAAATAGCGCCGTCCACAATTGCCCGTAGCCGAAAGTTGCGCCGGCAACCGAGTAGGTTGAGATTCCCGACGGGTCGTCATCGGCCGCGCCCGTGATCAGACCCGGCCCAAGCTCACCAAAGAACTTACGCACTTTCGCGGTCCTGATGCGCTTAAGATGTTTCGTGATTACGTTCATAGAATCGTTATCCGGCAAATTTCTAGATGACGCCTTTCCATGGAGCGAGTTTAAGCACAGCTTCCCTGCGACGACAATGATGAAATAGCACGAGGAGGCAGGATAATATTAGGAGGCTGAATCTGCATCGATTAAAATCGCGCTGACTCGTGAGCATGAATCGCCCGTTATCATTTCTTTGCTTAATCATCGTGTGCGCTTGCGCGCGCACTTCCGGCCAAACCACCCAATCGCCGCTGCCGGCGCCTACCGGTTATGTCAATGATTACGCCAGAGTGCTCGATGCAGAAACCAAACAGCAGCTGGAAACGACGCTGACAAATCTCGATCGTCAGCAGCAAATTCAGTTTGTGGTTGTTACCATCGACAGCACCAACGGCCAGGACATTTTTGATTACTCGCTGGGAGTCGCGCGTGGTTGGGGCTTAGGCGCAAAAGATGTGCAGAAGCCGAGCCTATTGTTACTCGTCGCCATCAAGGATCGAAAATATCAGACGCAAGTCAGCCGGCATCTCGAAGGCGATCTGCCAGACGGTCTCGTCGGGCAAATCCAGCGAGAGAAACTGGTGCCGGCATTTCGCGCGGACGATTATGGGCGCGGCATAACCGACACAATTGATGAATACATTTCCGAACTCGCCGGCAAGCGCCGTTTCAATACCGATACGATTCTGGGCGCCGCGCGGAGCCCGAGGCCAACTCCTTCGCAGTACGACAATCCACTGCACGCCCTTTCGTGTTGTCCGACGATAATCGTCATCGCGTTCATCATTTTCGTCATATTGATTCTGATCCGTCGCGGCGGTGGTCGCGGCTTCGGAGGCGGCGGCGGTGGATGGTGGTCCTGGCTACTGGTGAGTTCGCTCTTGAATAGCGGAGGAGGATCGTCGAGCGGATGGTCTAGCGGAGGGTTCGGAGGCGGATCGAGCGGAGGCTTTGGCGGATTCGGCGGCTTTGGCGGCGGCGGAGATTTCGGCGGTGGCGGCGCCGGCGGCAGTTGGTGAAGCTGTTACGTTCGATACGATTGAGATAAGCTACGACGCGAAGGAGAGTGTATGCGTAAAAGCGGACTGATTGCAGTGATTGTCGTGGCCGTGATCCTGGTCGTGCTCTTGATGTGTGGTTTAGGCAGCGTCTCGAGTTACAACTCGCTGGTTACCAAGAAACAGGACATCGATGCCAAGTGGGCGGAAGTGCAAAACCAAATGCAACGGCGTGCCGACTTGATCCCGAATATCGTAGCAACGGTAAAAGGAGTCGCCGGCCTCGAGGAACGCGTGTTCACAAAGATCGCCGAGGCACGATCGCAGTTGCTCTCGACGATGCAAAATCCGAACGCAACGACCGAAGACAAGATCGCCGCGGATAATAAACTGACGTCCGCGATGCGCGACGGCGGACTGCTCGGTACCGGCGGCCGCTTTCTGTCGATCGCTGAAAGCTATCCGCAGTTACAATCAAACCAGAGTTTTCTGAAATTGCAGGACGAACTTGCCGGCACGGAAAACCGCTTGGCGGTCGCGCGCCGCGATTACAATCAGTCGGCGCAGGATTACAACACGACGCGCAGCCGCTTCCCGATGGTGTTGTTCGCAAGCGTGCTCGGCTTTAAAGCGCAGCCATATTTCCAGGCCGATCAGGCCGCACAGCAAGCACCGAAGGTGGATTTCGGTAAGTAACTTCAATGATGGGTAGCGATCTAACTTAAGAGTGGCACGGGCGTCCCGCGCCCGTGGGCCCACGCGCAAGATGCGCGGGCCACGTCGAATTAGGCCACAATCCAATGAGGGCAACGATGTTAACTGCTGTCGTTTAGACCGTGCACTGCGCGCCGGGCCGGACAAGTCCAGCCTCTAAACAAATACTTTATGTTTATCGCATAGTGCGTCAGCAGACATATTTCAAAATGATGAATGTTCCGATCAAATCCAAATCGCTTCAGCGCTTGGTAGATGATCTGCGGGCAGCGCACGGCAACAATCTGGTATCCGTAACTCTGTACGGTTCATCCGCGATTGATGAGGCTGATGATCGCGCGCGCCACGACGTGCTAATTGTCTTGCGTCGTCTTGAATTGGAAGATTTGCGTAAGGCGACTACGACCATCCGTAATTGGACGCGCTCGGGACAACCGCTGCCAGTCTATTTCTCTCAGGACGAACTTGACCGCGCCGCCGACGTGTTTCCAATCGAATTTCTGCAAATGGAGCAAGCACGCAAGGTGCTGCATGGCTCGGACCCGTTTGAGTGGGTTGAGATCTCAAACGCGAATCTGCGGCATCAAACAGAATATGAGCTCCGAACAAAATGCCAGCAACTTCGGCGCTTGTACTTCTCCACCGCAGATTCGGGGGAAAAACTTACCAGATTAATGATCGACAGTCTCTCCAGCTTCGCCGCCCTCTTTCGCGCGGTGCTTATCTTGCACGGCGAGCCGCCGCCAGTTTCAAAGCGGGACACAATTAAAGCGACCATCAGAGTGATTGGACTTGCTTCGGCGCCATTTGATCGGATTCTCGAACTGTCGGAAAACAAGAAGCTCCGCCAGGAAGGTCAGCAAGCGACCGCGTTGTTTGGAAATTACCTCGCGCAGCTCGAACTCGTCATCGACGCCGTGGATCGCTTAGAACGCCAATGATGTCGTAGTCTGCTGCTGTTGCTGCTGTGACTTGAACCAATTCTTTGCCGCGATTGGAAGGAATTGCTTGCCGCAAGTACACGAAAAATCGAGCGATTTCAAATCTCAAATTGCCGCGCCGAATTGTATTTTGGAACCTCCGAGTGCCGGAAGTACAAATTGGAAGCTAAGCGTTGCCGCAAGTTCAACAGTTCTTCCCTCAATAGTACCCACGGTTAGTTTTCGAAATTTAGTTGGCATCCGTTCTACTATTGATTATCTTAGTCCCTGCTTCGAACAGTTCTTACGTCAATGATCGGCGAGACTATTTCTCACTATCGCGTCATTGAAAAAATCGGCGAGGGCGGTATGGGTGTGGTCTACCTCGCCGAGCATACGCTGCTCAGGCGCCGCGTTGCGATTAAGACACTGGTGGTAAGCGGTGTTGAGAACCAACATTTTCGCTCCCGTTTTCTGCGTGAAGCGCAAGCCGTTTCCAAACTCTCTCATCCTAACATCGCTACTGTGTACGATTACGGCGAGACCGATGGTGGCCAACCTTACATCGTCATGGAATTGGTCGAAGGCCAGACGCTCGCCGACCTTATGGGCGCGGAGGTCTTGACCATACCGCGCGCAATAGGAATCGTTAAGCAGGTTGCCGAAGCTCTTGCCGAAGCTCATCGGCACGGTATAGTTCATCGCGACATTAAACCCTCAAACATTGCCGTCAACGAGCGAGGCGTAGTCAAGGTTTTAGACTTTGGGCTAGCGAAACACGCACCGTCATCCGCCGTGAGTACGGACGCGACTCACTCCGCTGCGGTACACACGCAAACACGTGAAGGCGTCATCGTGGGGACGCCGCTTTACCTTTCGCCAGAACAGGCTTTGGGCGTAGAGGTCGATGCGCGCAGCGATCTCTTCTCGCTCGGCTCAGTGCTCTATGAATGCATCGCAGGTCGGCCGGCGTTTGCCGGCAAGAGCGCCATCGACATCTGCGCCAAAGTCATTCGCGACGATCCCGCTCCGCCTTCGGATTTCAATAACAACGTTTCCGCGAATCTTGACCGTATTACGTTAAAGGCGCTTTCGAAAAAACCGGAAGCACGATTTCAAACAGCGGCTGAGATGACCGCGGGCCTCGCAGCAGTCGGCGGCGCCATTGACAGTAATAGCTCGATTCCAGCCGTGACACGTCGGGTGACTTCACGACCACAAACCAGGTCAACGACCGCCCTGGCAACTCTATCTGATCTCTTTCGCCGGCCGAGGCTGTCGATTGGATATTTGATCGGAGCATTATTAATAATCGCGGCAGTTGTGCTCAGCATTTGGTTGTGGAAGCGGCCAAGGCTACATGTCCCACCGCTAGAAGCCATTAGGCTTTACGATACAGGTACGGCCGCAATCCGCAATGGCTCATTTTTTCAAGCTACGAAGGCGTTGGAGCAAGCGCTTCACGAAGACGACGAGTTTGTTCTGGCTCACGCCCGGATGGCCGAGGCTTTGACGGAACTGGATTATCAGGATAAAGCCAAGGACGAGATGCTACGGGTATCTCAATTGACGCCCGATCGTTCAATTCTGACTTCGACCGATTCCCTGTATCTCGACGCGATCACGGCGACCGTACGCCGGGACTTCGGTCACGCTATTGATGCTTATTCAAACATTACCAGCCGTCTGCCGAATGATTCGCTGGTGTATGTTGATCTAGCGCGGGCATACGAAAAGGACAATCAATTTGCCAAAGCGATCGAAACTTATACCAAAGCCACTGATAAAGATCCGCAAAATCCAACTGCTTTTCTACGCTTGGGCATTCTTGACGCCCGTCAACACAAGATCCCTGAAGCTAACGCGGCTCTGGATAAGGCTGAAAGCATCTATCAATCGTTGGGCAACGTCGAAGGGCGGGCGGAAGTTGCCTTTCAAAGAGGCGTTCTGCTCAACGACATCGCCGGCAAAGTTGAAGACGCCGGCAAGCAACTGGATGCGGCGCGTGAGATGGCCAAGGTGGTTCATAACCAATATCAACAGATCAGGATTCTCTTCCAGTTAAGCAGTGTCTCGTTCAAATTGGGTAAGACGGATCAGGCGCAGCAATACGCGCGTGAGGCCATCGACTTGGCGCAAGCAAACGGAATGGAGACGTTGATCGCGCGAAGCTACATTGAACTTGGATACACATATTTTATACGAGCCGATTACGCAAACGCTGAGCGTAATTTTCTACAAGGGCTCGAGTTCGCCCAGCGATTCGCGGCCCGACAGAACGAAGCTCGCGCGCAGCTTTCGCTGGCTAGCGTGTATGTACAAAAAGGCGACGCGGATCGTGCCCTGAGTTATGAGGAACAAGCACTGCCTTTTTATCAAACTGGGGGCTATCGCACTGAAACTTCGCAGGCGTTTACGATCCGAGGCCGCGCCTTTCAGTTAAAAGGCGATTACGATTCGGCTTTCGAAGCATTCCGGCATCAACTTGAAATTGCAGAACAAAATGGAGATCAGGCGCAGGTGGCGGTCTTGCACAACACCATCGGGTACTTGCTGCTTGACCAGGAGAAATACACCGATGCACTTCAACACTTCGAAAAGAATTATGAAATCGCTCAATCATCCGGCAATCAACTGAGAATTGGATATGCTCTAATGAATCGCGGCGCTACGTTCTGGCGGGTGGGCCAGCCCGACAAGGCGCGCGCTGATCTAGACCAGGCAACATCAATCGCCAATCCAAATGACAACGGCAATTTTAAAGAGTTGTTGGCTTATATCGATCTCCTCAATGCTCAGATAGCTCTTGGCAATCGAGATTTTGGATCCGCTGAAAACGATGCCGAACTGGCGCTAAAGATCAACGGCGAGCAGAACAAAATTGTTTTGGTAAGAGGGACAATTCTGGTCGGACTGGCCCAAGCTCAGTCGGGAATAGTGAAACCCGGCGTTACAAATTGCCGCGCGGCTGTGGACGCGACGACTCAGCTCAACGATCCGCTTTTGCTGGCGCGGGCGCGACTTGGGTTGGCTGAGGCATTGCTCATGGCAGGCGATGGTAGAAGCGCTTTGAGTGAGGCGCGAGAGTCGCAGCTTTTCTTCGATACCGCCGGACTCTCAGAATCGCAATGGCGCGCCCTCTTAATCGAAGGGTTGGCGAGCCAAAAGAACGGCGACCGCAAGCATGCGCAGGATTTTTTGATTGGGGCAAAGGAACTGCTGCTGAGCCTCGATCAAAAGTGGGGCTCGGACGTGTTTATGAGCTACCTAAACCGTAGGGACATTGCCGAGTATCGTAAGAAATTGGATCAAAATCTGGCGACGTTTACTAGAGGCTAACCTCGTTTATAGAAGCCGAATCTCGAATACCTTCGACCAGTTCTTGCCGGTAACAAATACATGATTCGACGTTCGATCATAGGCGATTCCATTTAACTCGCAGAGACCACAGTTCGGCTGGCGCAACCCGCTGAGATCAATTTGATCCGCGATCTGGCCGCTCACCGGATCAATTCGCACAACTCTGTCGAAGTCATGGATGTTGGCGTAGATCGCTCCGTCAAAAAACTCGAGTTCATTCAAACTATCTTGTGCCGTTCCGCTGTTATCCTGAACCGTGATCGAACGATTAATCGTGAAGGTTACCGGATCGACGTAGTGGAGATTTGCAGTGCTGTCGGAGATGATGAGCTCAATTCCGTCGTTTGTTATCCCCCAACCATAATCCCACCCATTGTATTTGAAAGTTTTTGGCGGATTGCTCAATTTATTCGTGTCATAAATAAAGCCAAATCCCGAGTCCAGGGTCAATTGAAAGAGTCTTCCGTTTAGAACGGTGATGCCTTCGGCAAAGTAGGACGTAGCGAGAGGTATATCCTCCATAACGATGCCGCTCCTTAAGCCAATGCGGCGAATTCTTGATGGCGGTGGATTTGGGCCGGTGCTTTCATACAGCACACCGTTGTAAATCTCTAATCCTTCGGTCGAGGCGTCAGTACAGTGTGGCCAGCATGCGATCACCTCATATTGTGACGTTCTGAGGGAACACCTCGTATCGTCCAAGACGGAATCAGCATGGAATTCAATTTGAGAATCATGTGCCTTGCGTTCACGAGTCATGTCTTCTGAGTCCCACACTTTTAGATTTTACAACGAGACATACATCGTCTCGGTGGCTGCAGCACTCGAGTACAGCAAACAAAACAATTCTTTCAAACAAAGATTCTGATTACAAGAAGCAACGCAGGATTACTTCATCAAGGCCTGCACTGAACGTCACCGAAATTTTGTGATATGCAATCGACTCACGTTACCGGAGGAATCACCGTGAGGAGATACGATATGCGGCCCTGTTCCACTAGTGAGTCCATCCGAAGCAATGATGCGATTAATATCGAT